>JBCBWU010000020.1:0-53230 GCA_039816955.1 Bacteroidota bacterium | reverse complement strand
CTTCGTAACCCCAGTCGCGGAACGCACCCTCGGTAAACTTCATGATGTTACCCTTGTGTACTAGGGTAACGCTATTTTTACCATTGTCGATGGCGTACTGAATCGCAGCCTTCACCAAACGGCCGGTACCTTCTGCTGAGGTAGGCTTGATACCGAAACCAGCAGTGTTAGGGAAGCGAATCTTCTCGTAACGATCAGGGAACGTTTCCTTTAGTACCGCCTTGAACTTTTCAGCCTCTTCCGTTCCTTCCTGGAACTCAATACCCGCGTAGATATCTTCGGTATTTTCACGGAATATCACCATGTCAACGTACTCTGGGTGCTTCACTGGGCTAGGTACACCCTGGAAGTACTGTACTGGACGTACACAAGCGTACAAGTCTAGCTTTTGGCGCAAGGCTACGTTCAATGAACGTATACCACCACCTACTGGTGTTGTCAATGGTCCCTTAATCGCTACCAGGTATTCACCAATCGTATCAAGGGTTTCCTGAGGAAGCCACTCACCGGTATTTTTAAAGGCCTTCTCACCAGCCAATACTTCTTTCCACTCAATCTTGCGCTTCCCACCGTAAGCTTTCTCTACAGCAGCGTCCAATACGCGAGAAGCAGATGCCCAGATATCAGGACCAATTCCGTCGCCTTCGATGAAAGGCAGGATGGGATCGTTAGGCACATTTAGCTTTCCGTTGGCAATCGTTATTTTTGTTCCGCTCATTGTTGTTATTTGGTTTTTGATCTTTCCAAGTTTCAGGCCTTTCGAAGAGAGGGAAGAGAAGTCTGTAGCCCCGATTCGAAAAAACCGATCAAAAGTAAGAATTTATTCGCTTCTTACTAACTTGCAGGGAGGATAGATCGGCACAAGTTTGTTCCGTGCCGACATTTACATTTTGATCAACAACTTTATGCGAAATCCCCATCTGGATCCTGATAAAGACCAGCAACCGCCCGAGGACCAACAGTTCGAAAGAGCTTTGCGCCCGAAAGCGTTACAGGACTTTAGTGGCCAGCCGAAAATTGTAGAAAACCTCAAGGTGTTTATCCAAGCTGCGCGCCAACGTGAAGAAGCCTTGGATCATGTCCTGCTACACGGACCTCCGGGTCTGGGGAAGACCACTTTATCGCATATTATTGCCAACGAAATGGGGGCCGAGCTGAAAATGACCAGTGGGCCGGTACTGGAGAAGCCTGGTGATCTGGCCGGTTTGTTGACGAACTTATCAGAAGGAGATGTGCTCTTCATCGACGAGATTCACCGTCTCAACACAGTAGTAGAGGAGTATTTGTATTCGGCAATGGAGGACTACCGCATCGATATTATGATCGATAGCGGCCCTAACGCCCGTACGGTACAGATAAGCCTCAGCCCGTTTACTTTGGTAGGGGCTACCACACGCCTGGGATTACTCACGGCTCCAATGCGGGAGCGGTTTGGTATTACCTGTTTGTTGGATTATTACGATACCGATACGCTAGCGCGAATTATCACTCGTTCTGCGGGAATTCTTAATGTACCTATTAACCCAGCTGGAGCTTCGGAAATTGCTCGCCGCAGTCGTGGTACTCCGCGCATCGCGAATGCTCTTTTGCGGCGTATCCGTGACTTCGCTCAGGTGAAGGGAGATGGCAACATTGATGTCAAGATCGCTCAGTTTGGCCTGGAAGCCCTCAACGTTGACGAAGGCGGCCTCGACGAAATGGATAATAAAATCCTCAGTGCCATTGTCCACAAATTCAAGGGCGGCCCAGTAGGTATCACCACCATCGCTACTGCAGTAGGAGAGGAGTCAGGTACGATTGAGGAGGTACACGAGCCTTTTTTGATTATGGAGGGTTATCTACAGCGAACGCCTCGTGGCCGTGAGGCTACCGAAAAAACCTATCGCCATTTAGGAGTTGTACCGCCAGGGAGAGCCGGCACTCTATTTGAAATTACGGATTAGCGGCACTGATCACCAAGTCCTGATTGTGGGAGTCTTGCAATGTACGAACCTCCTGCGGGCTTACACTTGGTGTTTTGGCGATCAGAAAGTGGAAAATACTACCGACGCCAGGGGAGGAGCTCACCCAAATTCGTCCGCCGTGTTGTTCCACGATAGATTGGCAGATGGCGAGTCCAATTCCGGTCCCTTCAAACTCATCTTTGGAATGAAGCCGTTTTAGCATCAGAAAGATCTGGTCCTGGTATTCTGGATCAATTCCAATGCCATTGTCTTCGATCGTAAATAGCCAGTAGTCGTACTGATCCTTGCTGACAATTCGAATAAGCGGACTACTATCTGACTGTTGGAATTTGATCGCGTTGAGGATCAAGTTCTGGAATAATTGCTTCAACTTGGTCTCATCGCCCATGATCCGGTCTACTGCTAGCTCTGTGGTAACCTGTGCTCCAGTACTCTCAATCGTTGTTTTAATACCCGAGAGCACTTCCTCAATCAGCGATTTAATGCTGACCATCGTCAGTTCATTCGGGCTCTTCTTAACGATGGAGTACTGTAGCAAATCATCTACCATATGGGTGAGGCCATCTCCAGCTTTGACGATAAACTGGAGGTAATCTTCAATTTCCTGATTGGATTGACCAGAAAGGCGGCGTTGGAGGAGTTGGGCGAAGGAGGTGATGTTTCGCAATGGTGATTTAAGGTCGTGCGATGCTAAGTGCACAAAGTTCTCCAGTTGTAGGTTCTGATCAATGTACTTGCGTAACTTTTCGTTCTGTTGGCGGATAATCTGCTGCTTTCGGCGGTTGGAAAGCAAAGCGCTACTAAGCACGATGAGCAGTGTGATCGCCAGAAGGAAGATGATGACTAAGGAACGGATCTGCCGGCTTTGTGTCGACTGTTCTTTACTCATATCAGCAATCTGTCGCTGCTGTTCTTGGACCTGATACTGAGTTTCCAGCTCATCGGCAAGCACGGCTTTCTCGGTGGTGGCTATTTGTTTCCTAAGCTCACTATGTTTCGTTTCAATCTTGTAAGCTTCCGCATAATCTCCCTTCGCCGAATAGGCAGCACTTAAGACATCATAGCAGGAGCTGGTATAGTATGCTCGATCTGTATAAGCAGCTGAAGCTATTCCCTTTTGACCGTAGTTAATTGCCTGGTCCAGCTCGCCTAATTGGAGTTTAATCTGCCCTAGCAGTAAGTAAATGCCAGATTCCAGTGTGCGGAAGCCGTGTTTTTCGGACCGCTCTTGGGCTAACTGAATATAGTATTCCGCCTCGTCCGCTTGTCCCTGTTTCAGGTACTGTCTAGAGAGCTCCATATACGACTGGCAAAGCGACTGATAATCGGAAAGGCGTTGTTGTAGTGGAACGGCTTGGTGGAGAAATTTTAAGCCTGCTTCTACTTGTCCAGACTCAATGAGAACGCCTCCATAGTCGTCACCATAAATCGAGTGTAAGCTACTATCCTGCAGTTCATTCGCAACTACAAACGCTGCCTCCAGGTAACTTTTGGCTTTGTCTAAGACTTGTTTGTCGCGGTAGCACTTACTGAGATTACCATTGAGTAGCCCCTCTAGCCTAGTAGGGGGATGATTATTGTCACGCAAGATATTGATGGCCTCTAAAAAGTAGCCAGTGGCTTCGTTGAGCTTGTTTTGAGTGTTTTTGACCAAACCGATATTGTTGGCTAGTGCGGCTCGTTGATAGACATCATTGATTCTCTCGGCGTAGCTGGCGGCGGTTTCATAGGCCTGTAGGATCGAGTCAGCGGGAAAGCTTTGTTTAAACCGATAGATGCCAATATTCTTGTGGGCAATCATTAGCCCCTTTTTGTACTGCTGTTGCTCCGCCTCTTCCAGAGCAATGGTGGCATATAGTAGTAAAGAATCTGGCTGGTGCCGGCGAAAACTATAAGCAATATCGTTGTATAGATCAATGCGCGCAGTAGGGTCCTCTTGTTTCGCCAGGAGATTGATCAGGCTATCACTTACTGTGGTGAAGTTTTGAGCGGGGATCGGCGAATTCAGGCTGCTGTAAACCAACAACAGCAACAAAAAGATGTACTTTTGGGTGGAGTTGAATTGCACGATACAGGGATGTTAAACCTCATTCTCTTTGGTTCAAACCAAAAAGCGTGTTGCTCAAGTTAATAAGCGAAAATAGACAAATTCCTAAAAAATTAATCTGTGTGGCCTAGAATTAATCATAAGCTTCTAATATTCAGTCTGCTTTTCCTTTTGACGGGGGGACTACTATCTAGTATTGCCCAGCAAGTAGAATCTTCTCCAGAATGGGGGTTCTTTGGACATCGACGGATTAATCGAATGGCGGTTTTTACGCTGCCGATAGAAATGATGCCATTTTTTCGCGCTAATCTTGAATACCTCACCGAACACGCTGTAGACCCCGATAAACGCCGCTACGCCACTAGGCACGAAGCTGTTCGGCATTACATAGATATTGACCATTGGGGCGTGTATCCCTTTGAGGAAGTGCCACGCAACTGGACGGAAGCACTGCTGCGCTACGGAGAATTGACGTTAGTACCAACTACTGGGGAGGATACCATGTCACTAAAAGTATCTTCAATTGTTCGCTCCAGCAGTACGGATACGGTGCTCTTACAAGTGAACCATCCAGACTTACCACTTTTTATCAGTTTGCAGGATTACAAAGCGTTTTGGGATACCTACATACTGCCCCAGTATTACGAAGATGAGTGGCCACTACCCACCGAAGAAACCGCTGTCTTGCTGGGCTTAAGGCCCGGAAGTATCCAGGCTGCTTTTGCCGAGGATCACTTTTCTGAGTACGGTATTGTCCCGTATCACTTAGAAGCTATGCAACGGAGGTTAACCCGGGCTTTTCGCAGCAAGGACGCTCGTGCTATTTTACGATTTTGTGCTGAAATGGGGCATTACGTTGGTGATGGACACGTGCCACTACACACTACTGAAAACTATAATGGAGCCTTGACGGATCAAGTCGGGATTCATGCCTTTTGGGAAAGCCGTCTACCGGAATTATTTGCCGACGATTCTTATGACTACTTCGTAGGTAAAGCCGAATACGTTCGAGATAAGAATACCTATTTCTGGGATGTGGTCTTGGATAGTCATCAATTGCTAGACAGTGTTCTGCTCATTGAAAAACGTATGAGTGAGACTATCCCTCCCGATCGGCAATACTGTTTTGAGGAACGCTTAGGGCGCTCTATCCGTACGCAATGTGAGGAGTACGCCCGGGCCTATCACGAAGCTATGGATGGCATGGTAGAACGCCGTATGCGTGATGCTATCTTGTCGATTGGCAGCGTCTGGTTTACCGCTTGGGTAGATGCTGGACAGCCGGACCTAAATGCTTTGCTGGATGAAGAAGCTTCGGAAGAAGAATTGAATGCGCAGGAGCAGTTGAATCGACAATACCAGGCAGGAGAAAATAAGGGGCGGGAACATGGTTCACGTTAGGAAAGAATAGATTTCGGAGAACTTCTGAAAGTTCTCCGAAATCTTGACTCATTGCACTTAGTTACTTTGAAACTGCCACTGCACGCGCGCAAACCAACTGCGTTCAAAGCCAGTCAGGATAGAATTACCAGTTGAGCTATGGGCTCCACCTGCGCTTGCGCCTCCAATTAAATCTTGGGTTGACTGGTTCAGTAAATTCTTTACGCCCAGACTTAGAGTGATGCGATCTTTCCAAAAGCTACGGTTAGCGGTGATATTAATCTGATTATTGTTACCTACAAAACCTTGGATGAGCTCATCATCTTCCAGATAAAAACGCTGCTGTCGGGCAATGTAGCGGTGTGTTGCTCTCACGTCTACTTCCACTTCTGGAATCAGATAGCTCAGTTGCGTTTGGATTTCCGTCAACGGAATAAAACGTTGCACCTCTTCCAGTGATTCGTCATTGGTCCAATCATTGAGCAGGCGCGTGTAGGAGAGACCCGTACGTAGCTGTAAACGCTTGTGACGTAGGTTGGCAGTGAAATTGAAACCATGGGTCTCGAAGCGTTCCAGGTTCTGATAGTTGAATTGCAGTGGAGCAAATTCGGCCAACGTAATCCGGTCGCGGATTTGGTTGTAGAAGAGCTTCAGTCCAAAATCCACTTTATAGTTGGTAGACCGTTCCGGACTATAGTTGATGTTTAAACGAGCATTTTGACTGTATTCCGCTTTCAAGTCAGGACTTCCGACGATAAAGTGATTGATATCAATGAAGCGGAAATGCAATTCTTTTAAGGTAGGTGCGCGAAAACCTAGTGCGTAGCTCGCTTTTATTTGCCACTCCTTTTGCGGTGTCCAGCTCAGGTTTACTGCTGGTAGGAGAGGGTGATCAAATTTACTATTGTGGCCATAGCGTAAATTGCCTTGCAGCTGTAGATGTGAGTTGAATTTGAAGCGTAAGCTTACCCAACTGGCAATATTGTTGATTTTTGCTTGGTTGGGATCGGTAGAACTAGAATCGACAATTCGCCTTCCTCCACCTATTTCGTTTAAATACTCCAGGCCGAATTGGTAATTGAATTTA
Organism: Bacteroidota bacterium; assembly: GCA_039816955.1. Classification (GTDB taxonomy): domain Bacteria; phylum Bacteroidota; class Bacteroidia; order Chitinophagales; family Saprospiraceae; genus Lewinella. The sequence goes on along the minus strand of JBCBWU010000020.1, from coordinate 46,752 downwards.
CCCTCCAGGGCAGAGCTGATGCTTGTGCGGTGGAGCCAGGCATCAAACTGCGTAGTGTCTTGCTCCAGTGCAATGGCCGTGGTCGTATCGGTCTCTAGATCACGTTCCCGGTAGTGGCGCAAACGGTCATAACGATTAAAAGCAGTTTGGCTGCTCAGATACCACTTAGGACCTAGCCAACCTTCTACTTGCACGCTATGGTCTGAACGTCGCGTTTCGTACTCTTGGTCAAAAGCATAAGGTCGAAAAGTGGGTCGTTTGACCGGGCCATAAATGAAAACCGATTCGTCAAAATACTGCTGTTGATAACGAATGGTCAAGGAGTCGTTTGGACGATAAACAACTTTAGAGTTGTAGTTGAATTGAGTCTTGGGATTCCAAGGTGTTCTACGTTGAGTGATGGTACTGCTATCGGCCAGCAAAACATCTTCAAAGATGCGCAGACTGTCTACAGGACCAAAGTCACTCTCGTAGTAGCCACCACCAGCACTTAGGTAAAAGCGACCCAGGTTTGCTGATAGCAGTACGTCATGATTTTGGATGCCGATATTCTCATACTGATTATTTAGGGCTACTTTGACCCGCTCTAGCTGCGATTTTTTGGTAATAAGATTGATTACACCGCCAGCAGCATTATTGCCGTACTGGGCAGAAAGTGCGCCGTCGATCATCTCAATTCGCTCCAGATCAGTCAAGCGGATTTGCGAAAGGTCAATGTTGCCGTCTATTCGGCCAATTACCGGTATCCCATCGATGAGTACCTGGACATTTTCGCCACCAATGCCCTGAATCCGCACACCGTTACCCAGAATTGGATCCGTGCTAACCTGAAAGTTAAGTTGTTGTGATAGTACCTCTCCTAGGTTGACCATACCCTGCCGCTGAATATCTGCTGCCTCGATGACCTGTACCTGGTGAATTGCATTTTTGGAGGATGTGGGAGCAAACTGGGCGGTCACTACCACATCATCCAAATCAATGGACCAGGGTATGGTATCAGCTTCGACTTGGGCCGACAAAACAGAAGTGTAAAGTAGTCCTGCTAGAATAAAGTTTACTGCACGAATCATATCAATCCCTTTTCTTGAACTACAAAATGGGGGTTATTAGGAGTTGCTGACGATGGCTGATTTCAAGTGATCAATTGCTGCGCGCCATCCCTCTAACTCTGGTTTTCCAGGTTTACGAGCGCCAAAGAAATAGACGATGAGTTTACCGTGTTGGTCAAATAATTCCAAGCTTGTCACGATACCATCGGCCGTTGGTTTACGCACAATCCAGCACTTTTCAACCTTGTCCATGTCGAGGTGCAAATTGAAGCGAGGGTCTAGTACATTGTACCAGGCATCCATCTCCTTGAGGTTGCGTACTTCACCGGAGTGAATCTGAATACACCCCTTGCTATGTACAAAGCACATGATGGGTACCTTTTGCTGTGCACATTCCTCAAGTACGGTTTTTATACTGTCAACCGGTACTTCTTCTGCATGGCCAGCTGGAGCTAAGCGCAGGGCCTGTGGCCGGCTTACCTCGTACTTTCTCAGCATACCGAAGAAATCGTGTGTGTCTTGTAAGTCAAGCCACGCCTGTTGAAATCCTGTTACATCAATTTTATCATCCGCAAGCTCTTCCACAGGGGATGGTGTTACGCGGGGTAAATCCAGGAGTGCCTCCTGCTCCTCGGCCCGATACTTTTCTACCAGTTGATGATAAGCTTTGATGTTGGACTTTGGTGTAGAAAACACCTTATGCACTGCTTCCCCCTGGGCATTGAAGAACTGGAAAGAGTACAGGGTCCCCATTTTGCCGCGGTCCATGGTAACCGCTAACCCGTATACCCATTCGCTCATAAAGAAGCGTAGGTCGATGTCCGGATTTACGGCAACGCCCATGTTGGCATGACCTTCGTAAAAGGTGATATTGTCGTAAACGCCTTTACGCTCGTGCACACAAGCCTCATTGCGGGTGAGGGCCATTACGTAGCCCAGCTCTTTCAGGTCTACGAGAAGCTCTTTAAAAGCAGGGCGGAGGCGAATGGTTTTATTAGATAAGGAAAGCGTAAGTAACTCCGCTTCACTGATGCCCATTTTTGCTGCTAGATTTCGATTGCGCAGCCGTGGCTCCTGAGTTTTGATTGCTATAGCTTGTTGCCGTAGACTTTGTACTTGATCCATATGCTTTCAGGTTAAGATAGATTAGCGAGATTTTCGGCTTGTATGATGAGTAAGGCTGTTTGTAGTATATCATTGAGTTGGCTCAATTCTGCTCGGGTGAAAAGCAGGTTGAAGCCGGGATATGGTGTTGGTAGAAAGATGCTTTTAGCGTGAGCCGATTCTTCGTCGTAACGATGCTTATTCACCAAATTGGCGATGATTTCCGTGAAACGATAGAATTCATTCGGAGACTGATCTGAAGTGAAGTTGCCAAAGCCAATCTGTAGATTGTGACAATCCCTGCATGATACCACGTAGCCGGTCTTTTCGAGTACCAGTACGTTGATTTGATCATGTCCTTCTGAAATGTTTAAATGATCCATTAGGCTATTTTATTTCGGTATAGTTTGGAGCGCCGGAGCTTGCTGAAGTAATTGAAATTGCTCAGCGGGCAATGAAAAAGTATGACTAAGCAATGGAGCCGTTAATGTTTCTGATTTTTCGCCCTCTTTCACGAGTTTACCATCACGTAGCAAAATGATGCGGTCAGCGTATTGGGCGGCTAGACTTAAGTCATGTACGATGGCTAATACTCCGATGCCACGCCGCTTAATGATCCCTTTTACCACTTGAAGCAGATGATGTTTTTGCCGGATGTCAAGGCCGGCGGTAGCTTCGTCTAAGAATAGGTACTGGGTATGGGAGCGCCAGTAGTGACATTCGAGCTGAGCTATACATTTTGCCATTAGTACTCGTTGCTGCTCTCCGCCGGAGAGTGTCGTGTAGTCACGATTGGCGAAATCGGTAAGCCCTACCTTGCCTAAAGCATGCTTAATAATAGATGCTCGCTCGGCTGGAGACGTTTCTTCAAAGGCGGCATAGCAACCCATTTCTACCAATTCTGCTACCCCAATGGGAAAGCTTAGATTGACCCGCTGCGACATCACCGTACGGCGTTGGGCCAGTTCAATTTCTGATCGTTTCCCGATAGGTTGATTCTCCCAAAGGACCTTACCCTGGTCGGGGGTAATTCGTCCACTCAGAATTTCTAGCAATGTACTTTTACCTGCTCCGTTTGGGCCCAGAAGCACGGTTAAGGCATTGGGCCGTACTTCTGCGGAGACATCTTCCAAGATGACCTTCTTACCGCGTTGGATATGAATATGCTGGAGCTGAATCATATGGCCAAGCGCGTTTTTTGAGTGCGATAAATGAGCCAAAGGAAGAAAGGTGCTCCAATAATTGCGGTGATAATACCAATGGGCAACTCTGCTGGCGCTACAATAGTCCGAGCTAGGGTATCCGTACTCACTAGGAAAATAGCTCCCGTTAGAGCTGATAGTGGCAGGAGTGCTCTATAATTACTGCCGAATAGTAATCGTAAAAAATGGGGAATGACTAGCCCCACAAAACCTATGATTCCCGTCTGTGAAATACAAACGCCAACAATGAGAGCAGAAAGAATGATGATGCGTGTTTTTACCTTTTCCACTGGTACGCCCAGGTAGGCGGCTTCTTTTTCCCCTAACAGTAGGGCGTTGAGTTCTCTGGCCTGCCGCGTAAGTAGGATAATGCCTACCAGAATCAAGGGCATAGTGATGGCCAGGGAAAGCCAAGTGGCACCACTTAGGCTACCGAGCGTCCAGAACGTAATGGTCCGCAGTTGCTCCTCACTGGATAGGAAGATCATAAAACCAACTACAGCGCTCGCTAAAGCCGAAATAGCAATGCCAGCCAGCAGCATGGTCATAACAGAAACCGTCTGCTTGGTTTTCGCCAGTGCATATACTAGATAAGTAGTGAGTATACTGCCGATGAACGCCGCCAGGGTGATCGTGGCCTGCTGTAGCCACTGCGCTATTGGTGCTAAGGCAGTGGTCAGTAATACAATGGCCACTACCGCGAATAAAACAGCCCCACTTGATACACCGATGAGGGTAGGGTCAGCTAATGGATTGCGGAATAGCCCCTGGATGGCGGCTCCGGTAATAGCCAAGCCAGCTCCGGTTATTAGACCCAGCAGAATTCGAGGCAATCGAATATTGAAAATCAGAAAATGAGAGGTGTCTTTAGGTTCAGTCGTGAATGCACCCCAAAATACCTGGCCCAATTCTGTTAAAGTCATGGGGTAGGCACCGATCAGTAAACTGCCCAGCACGACAGCAAAAAGACCTATGCAAAGGCCAATGGTTATTTTGGGATTAGGATCCAGGCGCATTAGTCCAGATTTTGGTGAATGCCCTGAGCAAGTTCAAGTGCAGCGGCTCCGCAGCGTGGCCCAAAGGAACTTAGGTAATGGCCATCCATGGCAATGACTCGCTTATTTTGGTAGGCTGCTGTTTGGTCCATACCCGGAATTTGTTGCAGGCCTTCAATTCCATCTAGACTCGCTAGTCCGGAGCTAAACATTAGAATGACCTCAGGATTGGCAGCAATGAGTGACTCGGAAGTCAATTCCTTATAATCAGCAAAGTCAGTAATTGCATTCTGCCCTCCTGCGCGTTCAATCATAGCAGCTACTGGAGTGCCGGTACCACTGACGAACAGCCTACTCGTACCACGAGCATAAATGAATAAAACTTTTGGTTTTTCGGTTTGCGAGTCCAAAAAATCTGCTAGCGCAAGGCTATCTTTTGCTACCTGTGCGCTTAGTGCGTCTTGTAACTCATTATTTAGATCCAAGTGCTCCGTCAGTTGCTGCGTAAGGCTCACACTATTGCTTAAATTATTGCCGACTTGCAAAGGAACCACTGCTACGCCACTAGTGGCCAGTTGCTGTAGCACCGGTTTAGTAGCATCAGACTCGAGGCAGAATATGACATCAGGTTCTAGGGCCAGAATAGCTTCTGTATTTAGCTTACTGGTATGCCCCAGTTGAGCTTTGTTAGCTACGCCATCAGCAGGGTAAGTGCTCGTAACATCAATACCGACGATGTTCTCACCCTGGCCTAAGTCAAATAATACTTCCGTAATGACCCCGCTAAGTGAAATTATCTTTAAAGGAGTCCCCGCACCGGTAGGGGCGGGGGACGACTTTAAAGCACCGTCTGTAGAGCAACCGCTGACTCCGTTGAGCAGCATTGCTACAGTTATTAGCAGGATTAGTTGATATAGGTTCTTGTGAACTGATACCGACATAAGTGTTTGTTCAATTTGTTTATTGAGCAATGACAAAAGACTTCGTGACCGAACGATCACCAAGGTTCATCTCCAGCCAGTATTGTCCAGCGGGGAAGTTGGTTGGAAGCTCGAATTGATTTAGACCACTTTGTACATTGATCCATTCTTGGTGCAGTACTTGACCGAGTGAATTCACTACTCGTAGTTGAGTGGTGGTGGCTGGTACATCGCTTAGTGGCCACTGAATGCTTAATGGGCGGTTAGTTTGTACAGGATTCGGGAAAAGCTGTAGCTCACTAGACTGGGCCATAATTTCTTCGGTATTCACTATCTGACCTTCATAAGTCTTGGTCCAAGTGATATCGCCGCTTCCGGAACCAGCAAAGTCTAGGAACTCAATTTTCCAGAGGCTATCTGCAGCTGTTTTCAGAAAATAGACACGATTTGATTCGATGATCCAGCCACTACTGAAATCAAAGCGCTTCCAGTCGGAGCCAATGTTCACTACTGTGTCCTGGAACTGATCCAAATAGTCTTGAACAGTTGCAGTCATAGGGTCAACACCGTCAACTTGCACGGTTTCAACGCCCTGGTTAGGCAGTACGCCCGTTACCTGATACTGAATGTCATCTGGTAGCAACTCCCAGTAACGAGTAAAGAAAAGGTCCCAGTTTTCGGGCTCCAAATCTGAAGCTTCGTTATTTTCTAGCGAATAGTAGGCCAGCGTTTTTCCAGGATAGTCAGCTTTGTCAATAGTAACCTCTTGTAGGTCAGAACCGTCAAGATTAGCGTGGCGGAAAGAATAAACACCATCAATCAAACTTTGGAACTGTACTTTACGCCAAGTGCCACTGCGCAACTGGATGAAAAACACAAAGTCGCCGGCTACGGTATTATTGCCAGGATTGTAGGTACCCCAACCCAAGTCAAAAGGATTGGTTGGATCGGCAATACTATTAAAGGCACCCTCTGCCCAACTGATCTCAGGGTTGTAGATTTCCAGCATCCCGGTGGTATCCGCTGCGTCAAAGTCATCTGCGGCATTGAACCAGGATGAAAGACGAGGAACTGGTGGTTGTCCAAATCCTCCAAGCTTTGAGCCCTCATTGGTGAAGATACTACCTCCACCCGGTGCAACACTAAATGCGATATCCCAAGCCTCGTGTGTAATCACAGTGCTTTCGCCAGAGTTCATGTTGTAGAAAAATGGGTTGTCATAAGATTGGCCGATACTAATTATCTCAGTGGTGGACTGAGCCATTAGTAGGGGTGATGCCATAATGGCAAAGAAAACAGTTAGGTATATTTGCTTCATCGTAAGTGTATTGTTTGGACAAATATAGCGGGGGCTTTGTTCTTATTTAGACTAATTACAAACAAGAGGGTGCGATTACTTAATTATTAACTACTTGCTAGGTATTGGCAGATACCTAATAAGTAGGTATAAAGAAAAACCCTCTTCAAATAAGAGGGCCCTGGATGCCAGTATGGCATTATTGAATTCTATGGAGTAATATATTCTACGGCCGTGGCTGACCACGATCTGGCAAATTCTCTAAAGCTTCATCAGCATCATCGTCAAGGTCGAGTTTTTGGAGGTCTTCGTAGCGAAGTGCTCCCGTCAGACTTACCAAGGTGAATTCCTCTGGTTCCTGCACTAAGATGATTAGCTCCTCAATGACCTTGTCCTTGTTTTCCGAAAGGTAGATTTGCACCAATTCCTTTCCATCGCGGACCCGTACGAGTTCCTCGTAATCATTGGCTTGAATCCCTTGTTTCAGGGCGCTGACGTCGTCTGCATTGACAGCAGAGGCATCCTCAAAGGTGATGACACGTAGTGCATCCAAACGCGACATGAAATTGGTCTCCCCATCTTCGTCGCTGTTTTCAATGATGAAATTCAACAAGTTACCGCTCAAATTAACGTGGGTCACGGATTCAATACCGCGATACTTCTCAATGAAGTTATCTATGACCTTGGACTGGGCGGTCAGGGCAACAGTCATACTCAAAAAGAGGGCACACAACAGGAAATATCTCATTTCGTTTCGATTTTAGTTTTAGTATGTCGGGTGATTTCGTTGGGAGTTTTATTCTCATTTATTATCGTCCTCCATTTCGTCGGCTAGCTTAATGACTTTGTTCAGGTCTAGATCGCCAACGAAGCTCATTAGGGTGAATTCTTCATCTCCGTGGGAGAGAAAGAGTAATTCTTCAAGCTTACCATCGGTGTTTTCACGGAGCAAAAGCTCAGTGCGGCTGCCATCACGATCGCGGATCGTGATCAGGGTTTCGTACAGCTTGGTGTCAATCTTAGAGATGGCCTCCTCGTAGTACTTAGTAGGGTTGACATCCGTACTTAGAATTCGCAAGCCCCGCATGTCAGATGCAACATCGATGAAGGCTTGAGCTTCCTCATCATCCATTTCGATGCCGTCTTTGCTGGTGAGGTCATCCACAAATCGGATAACCCGGGGGCTGATGTAGACGACGGTAAACTGTTCGTCTTCTACATACTCTTGAAAGTAACTGTCGATAGCGTTAGCCTGGGCACTCAATCCCCAGGTGAACAGCAGTAGTAAGCTGCTCCACATTAGTCGTTTCATAACTCAGTATTTTGTCTTGATGTATTTGTGTTTTGATTGGGACCGCTATTCCCAATCCATGATTTTCTTGACATTTTCCACCTCTTGGGCGGCGGTGCTAAGACCTTTATACATCGCTGTGGAAGTCTTCAGGAATGCTCCCCGAGCGAGTTCAATAGCTTCTTCTTCGGTCGCTGGCTCATATTTCGACCAGTCGATAGCCGAGGCGGTAGGGCCAGGATCTTCTACTTGCTGATTAAAGACCCAACCTGCTCCTAGCATAAGTACAACCGCAGCTGCAGCTGCCCAGCGATAGACAAGGCGTAAACTCCTTTTGGGCTTGCTTATTGGCTGCGACATTCGCTGGTCGAAGGCCTCACTAGTTACTTGCTGCTTAGCGTTTTGAAAGTAGCCAAACAGTGGTTGATATTGCCGTAAGTCTTCTGCAATATGCTCTCCCTGGAAATACTCCTGGAGCTGTTGTTCTTTGGCCAGACTGGTTTCACCTTCGAAGTATTTATCCAGCAGTGCCTTGATGGTATTATAGTCCATAAGCATTTCTTTTTTCGAGTGCTTCACGCAGCTTCTTTCGAGCGCGGAATAAATTTGTTTTCACTTGGGCTAAGCTCATATCCAGGGCGTCGGCAATTTCCTGATACGTCATCCCTTCAATATCGCGGAGCTGCACTACTGATTGATAGTCGGCTGGTAAACGCTGCATCATCTGTTGCACCTGATCGTAAAGGTCTTGCTGTTCGGCTTTAAGGTCGGGGTTAGAGTTTGCAGCAGTGCTGGGCTCGCCCATATGCTCTAAAGGCGCTTTGCGTTTGCGGTAGCCACCTTTGAGCTTATCTAGTGCTTGGTTCTTCGTTAGTCTGAGGCACCAGGCTTCCAGGTTATTTATGCTGAGCAATCCTTGTCCCTGCTTCCAGAGTTTAATCATGACCTCCTGCACCACGTCTTCCGCTTCAGCACGGTCGTTCACCAGGCAGTAAGCCAGGCGAAACAGTCGGTCTTTAATTGGCCAGATTTGTTCTTGGAACTCCATCCAGTTCATTTCCGCTTTTCAATCTGTCATCGGCGGGGCCGCAACAGTGGGTGTTCTGATTATCGTCTTCATGAGGCAGACGAGGCGAAGGTGAGGTGAGTTACAGGTTTTTGTGATTTTTTTCGACAAAGCCCATTTTTCTTACCTCTAGCGATTTAAAAATCCTTGGCGAAGCATCTCAAACGACCTTTTGTGCGTTACCTTTGCGTGCCCAAGCTTAATATGACTTGAAGAAAATTGATCGGCTCTTACTGGTTAGCTTTATTCCACCGTTTCTGGTAACGTTCGGTATTGCCACTTTTGTACTGCTAATGCAGATACTCTGGGTCTATATCGATGATATTGCTGGAAAGGGACTGGGAATATTTGTGATCATCGAATTACTGGCTTACAAGTGCGTAGGTTTAGTACCAATGGCGCTGCCACTTGCTATCCTTATTTCTGGTGTAATGGTGATGGGCGGCTTAGCCGAACGGTATGAGTTATCGAGCCTTAAGTCAGCGGGAATTTCACTGATCCGTACCATGCGACCCATCATCATATTCGGCAGCGTGGCGATGATCGTTTCTTATCTGTGTAATGACTATATCATTCCGGTCGCAAATTTGCAGTTTGGAAGCCGGATGTACGATATCCGGGAAAAGAAACCTGCCCTGAGTTTGGAGTCCGGAATTTTCAACGATGATTTCGGCAATTACGCGATTCGTATTGGCGATAAAGATTCGGATGGCCGCGGCATTCAGGATATTCTGATGTATGATCATAGTAACGCCAATACGGGGCGTCTCACACAAGTGGTGGCAGAGTCTGGTGAAATGTACGCAACGCCCGATGGCAACTATTTCATCATGCAGCTGTATGATGGGCATCAATACATAGAATCAGCACCAGCGGGGCGTTCTACGTCCGCCGGTTCACCCTTTATCCGTACCTCCTTCAAGTCGTGGAATAAGGTTTTTGACCTAAGTGAATTTAATCTGGACGTTACCAATCCGGAGCTCTTCAGTCAGAACCGATCCATGATGAGTATTAGCCAACTGGCGAACCAAATTGATACGATCCAAACCCGGATCGATCAGCGTAGACTCAATCTGGCGAAACAAGTAGGGGCCTTTTTCTCCGTTATTCCAGTAGATAGTCTGTACCCCGATGGTGTCATTGATCGCTTGGCGGCATCCGAAGAGGAGGCCAAAAAACTCAATACTCAGCGAGACTCGACTCAAAATGCGCAGGAAACACTGCGAGACTCTATTCGCCAAGATTCTATCCAACAATCTAGGGACAGCATAAAACAGGAATTAACACTCAAGGAAAAGCAAATTCAGGCTCAAGCGCCAGTCCACTCGCAGGCCCAGCTCCCGACCCCAAAAGCAGTCTACAGTGACTCTTTGGATGCGGTGATGAAACGATCCAGACGGGTAGCATCCACCCAGCGGCAACGCAACTTGGCCACGGAGGCTCGGCGCCAGGCACAACGCGATAGCACTAAGACACAGCCGCTCGTACCCATTGAACGCTATGCCGATACCATGCAGAGTATCACTGAATGGCTGAAAGTATTGACGCCTGCGGAGCGCCGCCGGTTTGTCTCAAAAGCCAAGGCCAGTGCCCGGGCTATTGTCAACCAGGCTGGGCAGGCGGAAATATCGCTGAACCGGACCATGGAAGATAAGGTTAAGCACATTTATGAAATGCATACGAAGTATAGCATGGCGGTGGTGTGCATTATCTTCGTATTTGTCGGAGCCCCACTTGGAGCAATCGTGCGTAAAGGCGGCTTTGGTTACCCGCTTCTGGTGAGTGTAGTAGCATTTATCGTATTCATCGTCTTAACCATCTTCTGCCGTAAGATTGCGGAAACATTCCTGGTGCCCGCGGCCTTAGCAGCTTGGTTGCCGTGTATTGTGCTCTTTCCGATTGGACTGTGGCTCACTGTGAAGGCTATGGCTGATAGTAAGCTCTTCGATATGGATGGTCTAAAGCGTATTTTGGATAATATGGTATCCAGAATTCCGGCTTATACATTCTTGTCTAAGAAAGAGAAGGCACAGCTTGATGAGGCTGGGAAGTAAGAACAATGTAACTGTTGGTGATTTTTTATTGCTGCCAGTGAAGTAGGCCTCTTTCATCTTGTTCTACAAATCCTTCATCCATTAAGAAATTGAGGCATTGTAAGATTTGGGCTTCTTCGAAGTTGTGAAATCCGTTTACCAGTTCTGGTATGGGGCGTGCCTGTTCCTTGAGTACTTCCGCTATTTTGGCACTTAGTTGTTGGTGAGTATGCTGGTCGTAAGGTTGCTTGCGTTGGTTGAGGCAGATATCACATACCCCACAACGTTTGGCATTTTTCTCACCGAAATACCTTACCAATTGTTGGCTACGACAAATGTTGGTTTCAGCGTAATTGATCGCTGCTTGCAGACGCTTCGACTGGCGTTCCTTGCGTTCGCGATAAGCAGCAAAATTAATACTCAGGTTTTCAGCTGGCACGCGCTCTCGTAATAGCATGATCTGGGGATGATCTTTAGCCGGACGATAGCGTATGATACCCGATTGGTGCATACTCAGCAACCCCTTACGCAATTCTGATGTGGAAATTTTGAGGAATTTTGCCAATTGTTTTTCCTTCAGCTTCACCGGATGATTGAAAGCCCCCTGATAAGAGCGTAAGACGATTTTCAGGATTTGATCCTGCTTAGGATTCTTGAGTTGGTAATCGTAGAGTACATCCTTGTTTACGATAACCTGCAAACTAGCGGGAATGTAGACCGCCTCACTTACGGCCAGCCAGCTCTCTTGCTCCAGCACCTTCAGGCAATAGTGTACCGTTCCCGCATCCAATTGATAGGTTTCCGCAAATTTTGGTAGATCAAAATCGAAACTCTGCCCTTCCCCCGCACCGGTGGCCAACTGTAAGTAGCTACCTAGCGCGCGGTAGATTTGCCGAATGGTATCCATTTCGGGGAAGGAGCGCTCTAATTGCTTTTGCAAGCGGTCTTTATCGCTAGGAGTGTACAAGAGCACCGCGTAGGCTTTTTCCCCGTCTCTTCCGGCGCGTCCCGCCTCTTGAAAATACGCCTCAAGACTGTCCGGTAGTTCCAGGTGAATAACCGATCGAACATTAGCCTTGTCGATCCCCATACCAAAGGCATTGGTGGCCACCATTACCCGAATTTTACCATTGATCCAGGCTTCTTGCCGGGCCTCACGGTCTTCCATATTCAAGCCTGCGTGGTAGAAGCTGGCCCTAATATTACGCCGCACCAACTCGATAGCAATCTCCTTGGTTCTTCTCCGATTGCGTACATACACTACTGCACTACCAGGAATGCGATCCAGAATGCGCTGCACCTGTGCTAGTTTACCTTCGGCCTTGCGCACCACGTAGGCCAGGTTGGAACGGATAAAGCTCTTATTGAAAGCTGCACCAGTAGATCCAAACTGAAGCTTGGCTTGTATGTCCAATGCCACCTCTGGGGTTGCGGTAGCAGTTAGGGCGATTAATGGTACTTGCGGGACGAGTTGACGAATGTCCGCAATCTGTAAATAAGCTGGCCGAAAATCATAGCCCCATTGACTGATACAATGAGCTTCATCTACGGCAATCAGCTTGAGCGGCATCTTAGCTAAGCGCTCTTGGAGGAGTTCCGTTTTGAGTCGTTCTGGCGATAAGTACAAAAATTGTAAGTGCCCGAACACCGCATTGTCGAGGATGCGGTCAATGTCTTGATAGGAGAGACCGGAATAGATGGCTGCGGCTCGAATACCACGTTGCTGCAATTGCTGTACTTGGTCTTTCATTAGCGCTATTAGTGGCGAAATGACCAGGCAAAGGCCTTCGAGCGCTAAAGTGGGAACCTGGAAACAAATTGACTTACCGCCACCCGTTGGCAATAGGGCTAGCGTATCATTCCCACTGAGCACCGATTGGATAATCTCCTCCTGTAGTGGCCGGAAACGCTCGTAACCCCAGTACTCGGCTAATATGTCGTGGATGTTTCTCAAGCAAATCGCGGTGAAAGGGAAATAAGGTTAAAGTGAAAATGACAATTAAAATTAAGGCTAAAACGGGAGTTCAAGGACGCTAACTACCAGTTTCATTTTTACTGTTACTTTCACTCCTAAAGAACAACCCATCCATTGTATTCACGCGTCCGGTAGGTAAGTCAACCCCCTCGATGTGAAAGCTAAAAGGTTGGAATCCTTCTTGGCGTACCAGGTCCAAAGTGCCGTAAAAGTCAAGCTGGGCTTCCTGATAGATTTTATAGACTGGAATCTCGATCTTTAGCCCTTTCGCCTTTGCCAAAACTGCTTTTGCGCCGTTGAGTACTTGTTGCTCGTAGCCTTGGGTATCAATTTTCAAGAGGATGGTTCGCTGATCCCAGTTGGGTATGTATTGACTGATAATGGTGTCAAGGCGGCTAATCGGGAGCATCTCCTTTTTGACAATGCTGGATTTGGTATTGTGAGCTGCGAAACTATCCTCAATAGGTAATACGGAGCTGAATTGCGTATCGTCCGTAATATGGAATTCAATTTCCCCATCCGTTTCGCCAATGGCCATACGGTCGGCGATCGTCCACTGGGAATAAGGCTGAGATCGCTTGCTGATTTCTTGATGGGCTTCCGGTACGGGCTCAAAGGAAAGCACTTGTCCGGAGTAGCCAAAATCGTAAAGAGACTCAGCAAATTGCCCCGTATTGGCACCGATATCGATCACCAGGTCCACCTGAGCATTTTTGAGTAGCATGGCCGTACGAAGGGGCTCACTGGCCGAAGCAGTAAACCGCTTTAATTTAATGTGTAGGCCGGTCAATTTTCCTAGTTGACGCTTGCTGCGTTCTAGCCATTTGGACTGTAATATGCGTTGCAGCGGATTCATGCTTATTTTTCCTTTTGTACGGTAAAAATCTCTTCCAGGCGACTACGAATTTCCCCAATCGGGTACTGTTGTTCGGATAAGGGGTAAGTGCGACCTCCCTTTGCTTCAACTACCAAAAAGTTGATGGTAGTAGTTCCTTCCACTGCTTGGAAGACGGAAGCTTGCTTGTCTCGTTTGTAGTAGATCTTGTTGATATCCGAATAGAGAATCGTGTTATTTCCTATCTGCAGCTGTTCTGCCTGTAATACTACTTTTCCTTGGCGGAGCAAACTCCAACCGCTGAAGAAAGCGGTACCGCTAGCAAGTAATCCCAAGAAGAAAAAGAGCATGGCAACCAATACATCTTGGGTGTGGGCCCTGCCTGTACGCTTCTTGCTTAGGAAGAAGTAGGTTAAGGCAAAAGCTCCCAATGCTACAAGAATGCCCAACCAGAGAAAAAGGCGGTCGGTGCTTTCGGGTTTATATTCGAAGAGAATTTCACTATTCATTTTCTAACCATTTTTGCCAGGGGGCTATCAAGCGATCTACCAATCCGGCAGAGTCACTGCTCACCCAGGTTTTGGCAAATTGTGTGGAATGCAATATGAAAGGCGGCTGCTTAGTACTATCTGAATAACATTTGACCATAAATGAGTCTTGCATGCTGTACATTTTGAGTTGCCAAACCAACATAGAATCCAGTGAGAGTTCATCGATATCATCAACGAGTAATTGCCCTTGTAGGTTTTGCAATTGCTCCGTGTAGGAAGTCCAGTACGCGGCTTCCATCAGCTCTACTTCGTTGACCAACCAGCTGGAATCGCTAGTGCTACGGGCCAATATTTCCTGCTCTGTAGTCTGGAAGGTAAGCTGGGTAAGGGGCTGGTTCAGGGCTAGCAGTTGGCGGTTGCGAAAGAAAACCGCTTCACCATCGATGAAGCTTAGCGGAAGGCCATCAACAATGTAGACTTCATCTTGGGTTTCCAAACGGGCATATAATTCTAAGCGTTCTTCTTCGCTGGCGTAGGCGTAGCGACCAATACGTACACAGTCTTTTTCTCCATCTATATAGGATAGACAAACCAGCACCCCTTGGTCTTCGTTGACCCCGTAGGTCTCCCATTCTTTCTTGGATTGAGCGATGATAGCCTCGGTGCGAATTGCTTGTAGACGCTTTAGAAGTTGAATGACAGCGTCCGGACGAGCTTCTTCGCTAATTTGTGGGCCGGTGATGAGCCAGCGTTGATCTTGACGTAGGATACTAAAACCATCTTGCTGGGCTTTAGCAATATCGATCCGTTCTACATCACGGGGGAGGAAATCCAGGAGTACCGCTCTGAAAGTGCTGGAGCGTTGCTGGTTCCAATACTGCCCGATCCCATACAGCAGGACTACGATAGCAAATAATATGATCCAACGCTGGTTTCGCTTCATGCGTCCGCGAGTTGTTGCAGGAAGTCTTGCAGTTTTGCTACTGCCCGGCCACGATGGCTAATCGCATTCTTGTCCCGAGGGGACATTTCGGCGAAACTTGTGTCATAGCCATCTGGTATAAAAATGGGATCATAACCAAAGCCGCCTTCACCCTTAGGGGCTAGTGCGATCTTACCTCTTACGATTCCTTCAAATAAGTGTTCTTTGCCGTCTAAGATAAGGGCAATTACGGTACGAAATTGTGCGCCGCGATTAGTCTGTTTTTCCAGCTCACCCAGCACCTTGGCCATATTGTCAGTGGCACTCCTTTGTGGTCCGGCGTAATAGGCCGTGTCCACTCCGGGAGCTCCGCCGAGCGCATCTATTTCTAAGCCAGTATCCTCAGAGAAACAGTCTTCACCGTAATTGGTGTTGACGTGGCTAGCTTTTTGTAGCGCATTGCCAGGGATGGTTCCGGTTGTCTCAGGGATTTCTTCTGCACAGCCGATATCGGCCAGGCTAAGGAACTGGTATTGCTTACCCAAGAGTGCCTGTACTTCCCTGATTTTGTTAGCATTATTCGTGGCAAAGACAATTCTTCTCATCCTTTTCATAGAAATTTGGCCTTGAGTGCATTCCAAAGCGCACCTGCATTTTCATTTTTATTGGTCTGCCGCTCTTCCCGTATCTGAGTGACGGAGTGAGCCCGCAGTAAATAGAGATCCCCCAGTCTAGTAAACTGATAGTAGGGGAGTTGTGCACGAATACCGGCCCAAGCGGGTTCTACACCAAACAGAAAAACGTATTGAATGTTGTATTTAGGAGCAGCCTGGGCTAGGGCTAACGGATGCTGTGCATTGCACTGACTCAAATATACTTGTTCGTTCAATGGATTTAGCTTGACCGCTTTCAGGATGTTGCCCAAGAAGTTTTCTTCAATTTCGGGGAGTACAGTGCCAGAATTGTGTAGAACCAATACACCAGCCTTTCCCTCTCCTTGCCAGCTAGTTGAGGAATTTTGCCCTTTTGGATAGGCAAACATCTGAAAATCTAAGAAACTGCTATTCAAAATTTTGTTTGACTTTTTTGTTTTTTGTCAAAACATGATTCTGTTGAGGTCGATTTTAATTGACCAATGTAAAATTTTTCTGTAATATTGTACAAAACCAAATTATAAATGAAGCACAATATCCAAGTCACTAAGGTACAGCAAAGCAAGGTAGCTGAGGTAGATTTTGATAACATTCCTTTCGGTCGTGTCTTTTCTGATCACATGTTTGTGGCGGACTACCGCGACGGGCAGTGGCAGGATTATCGAATCGTTCCTTTTGGCCACTTTACCATGCATCCAGCTTCTATGGCACTGCACTACGGTCAGGCTATTTTTGAAGGAATGAAAGCATCGAAAAGTAAAGATGGTGATCCTTGGTTGTTCCGTCCAGAAATGCACGCGCAGCGAATTAACCGCTCTGCTGAACGTATGATGATGCCTACCTTCCCTGAGGATGTTTTTGTAGAAGCTCTACACGCCCTGATTGATATTGATGCTGCCTGGATTCCACCACAAGAAGGTAGTGCACTATACGTCCGTCCGTACATGTTTGCGACCGACGAATTCATCGGTGTAAAACCTTCCGAGACTTATAAGTTTGTCATTTTTACCGGCCCTGTTGGTCCCTATTACGCTAAGCCAGTTCGCCTGAAAGTAGAGCAGCAGTACGTACGTGCAGTTCCTG
This sequence comes from Bacteroidota bacterium, assembly GCA_039816955.1. GTDB lineage: Bacteria > Bacteroidota > Bacteroidia > Chitinophagales > Saprospiraceae > Lewinella. Next base: position 29,836 of record JBCBWU010000020.1, on the reverse strand, counting down.
GTGGTACCGGTGAGGCTAAGGCTGCGGGTAACTATGCCGGTAGTTTGTTACCTGCTCACTTGGCTCAAAAACAGGGCTATGACCAAGTCGTGTGGATGGGTGGTCCTGAGATGAAAGACATCCAGGAGGTCGGTACAATGAATATTTTCTTCGTGATTGATGGAAAAGTAGTAACTCCGGACACGGACGGAGCCATTCTACGTGGAATTACCCGTGATAGTTTTCTCAAGATTCTCGCTGAGAAGAATATTCCTACAGAAACACGCAAGCTGTCTATCGACGAGATTGTAGCTGCCTACCAAGCGGGCACCTTGCAAGAGGCCTTTGGTGCTGGCACTGCGGCGGTGGTATCTCACGTTGCGGAGATTACCTATGGTGATTTGCACATGAAATTACCACCAGTTGAAAACCGCAAAATTGGCAGCATGCTAAAAGACTATATTGACGGTCTTCGTTCCGGTCGTATTGCAGATACTCATAACTGGGTCGTACCAGTGAAGCAATCGGTAGAAGCGTAAATTGAGCCACTGGCCCTAGGCTTGAGCTCAAATACTACAATCCCGGGTTATGATGAAAGTCGTTTCCCGGGATTGCTGAGTTAATGGCGTATTTTGATTCTTGATTTTGCTGCGTTTGCTTAATTTTTTATACCATTGTAGGCAAATTCAATCCAATCCATGGCTGACCATCAACTGGTTGTCGATCTACGAGATGTAGATATTTACCAAGGCGGTGCTTTAATTCTTGAGCAAGTGCATTTGCGCATCTCACCAGGGGAATTTGTGTACTTAATTGGTAAGACCGGAAGTGGAAAGTCGAGTCTACTGAAGACGCTCTACGCTGCCTTACCAGCTGATAGTGGCGCGGCACGTGTAGCCGGATGTGATCTACCAAGCATGAATCGGCAGCGTATTCCTGGGCTGCGGAAAAAACTAGGGATTGTTTTCCAGGATTTTAGTCTGCTAACCGATCGTAGTGTAGCGGATAATCTGGACTTTGTGTTGCGTGCTACGGGCTGGAGTAATGCTGCCGAAAGAGCGGCACGTATCAAGGAAGTGTTAGACCTGGTCAATTTACCCGATAAGGGAGATAAAAAACCGTTTGCTTTATCAGGCGGGGAGCAGCAGCGGGTGGCTATTGCTAGAGCCTTATTGAATGATCCCGTTTTGATCTTGGCGGATGAACCAACTGGTAACCTCGACCCAGAGACCAGTGACGAAATTCTACTATTGTTGCGCCGGCTAAGCCGCGATAGCAATACGGCGGTTCTCTTCGCCACTCATGATTATCGCATACTGGAGAATTTTCCCGCACGGATTGTCCGTTGTTTTAACCAAAAGGTTATCAATGACGAGGATATTACGGTGTAGATCGGTAAATATCTATTTTTATACCACTGCAGTCGGCAGTAACGAATCGTAGCATATCTACTTTTGCATTAGGGCGAAACCTAACCACTTTGTACATTCGCGCAGATTAAGCGTTTAAAGACGTTGTGGAAGGAGGGTGAAAGCTCATTTTTAGCTCAATCTTTTAATTATGTGGGTTCGAATTATTGCTATTCTCTTCTGTGTCGTTTTCCTGATCAATGGCTGCAACAGTTTGATCTCTCAATTCTTTGGTACACACAAACTGCGCACGTTCAGCATGTCTGAAGTGCTGCAAACCGGAATTGGTGACTCAGATTACGTACGCATTGAGGGAGCCTGGCAGAGCGGTGATTACATTGTGGTTCCGCCACGTACTTCAGCGGAAAAGGCCATACTAATTTTCCCACTACTATCTGAGGACCAACTCAAAGCAGCCGAAGCGGGCGAGGTAGTTGAACCCCGAATCATTTGCTGGACCAAGGAATTCTCCTTGAACTGTGACGAAGAAAACACCTGCGCCCCACGAACGGAGGTGGACCTGCAAGGGATCATTCGGAAAATCCGCAAGCAAAAGAATAAAGCCCATCTCTTGGCCACCAATAAATATAGCTTACCGGAAAACGTAGATTATGTGGAGGTTGGGCGTTCCCCGCTCGCCTGGTATTGGAATCTTCTTATTGTAGCAGGTTCGCTGGGTCTTGCCTTTTTTATAGAGCAACGGGCAAACGAGAAAAGACAACTGGCGGGCTCAGAAAAGAGCGCTTAAATACCCGCACTGTTTATTGCTTAGTGTACTTTTGTCACTAAGGGAAGGGGCAGAACCTTCTAACTCAAATAAAAACAAGCTGTGATCATGAGCACACGAAAGAACATTGTTGCTGGTAACTGGAAGATGAACAAGGAATACGAGGAAGGCCGTACTCTAGCCAGCGAAATCGTAGCGAAACTACAACCCTCTGATACGTTAGTGATTTTGGGAACACCCTACATTCACCTGAAGGGGGTATCTCATGTCATTAGTGATGTCAATAATCTCCACTTGTCAGCACAAAACTGCCATCAGGAAGCGGGTGGTGCTTACACCGGTGAGATTACGGCCGATATGTTGAAGTCGGTAGGTTGTGAATATGTGATTCTTGGACACAGCGAACGCCGCGCATACTTTGGTGAAGATGATACTTTGATCGCCGCTAAAATCCAACGTGCCTTGGCAGCTGGCTTGCGCCCGATCTATTGCTGTGGTGAAAAATTACCAAGCCGTGAGGCTGGCGAACAAGAACAGGTGGTAGGGCAACAAATCAAAGAAGCGCTCTTTGGCCTAAGTGCAGAGGAACTAAGCCAAGTTGTTATCGCTTACGAACCCGTTTGGGCTATCGGCACTGGTGTCACGGCATCTCCAGAACAGGCACAAGATATGCACGCCTTTATTCGGGGTTTATTAAAAGAGCAGTTCGGAGCGGAAAGCGCTGGTGCGATGTCTATCCTTTACGGTGGCAGTGTAAAGCCAGCAAACGCTAAGGAACTCTTCTCACAGGGGGATGTAGATGGTGGCCTGATAGGTGGTGCCTCCTTGAAAGCGGAAGACTTCTTGGCGATCATTGAGAGTATGTAATTTTTGGCTTCAAATCCTCGAATAGGGCGTTTGTAATCAAAAAAATGGCAGTCAGGTACTTTTTACCTTTTTTGTTACTGCTCCTTTAACAGAACTTGCTATATTTGTTAACCCTAACTTAAGAGTCCCCAAGACAAAAATTTTTTACCCAATTAACATCGTGCGGCTCCGCCCTCGAGGTGGGTTTGTACTTATCCCTCCTGACTAGCAACACAGTTGGGCTACAACAACTGGAATGAGCAACCTGGTTACACAACGCTTCATCAAATGTCACGATAAGCTAAAGGCTGACGGTGTGGTCCGTTCGAGCCGCCAGTTCGCCCTTTCTGTAGATTATCTTCCGCAAAGTTTAAGTGAGATTCTCAAAGGTCGTCGGGATGCCACCGTGGCCCTGATGCAGAAGACTATTGAGAGGTATAAGATTAATCCGGTTTACCTCTTCACTGGTGATGGACCCATGTTTATGACCGAAGAAGAGAACCAGGATTTCCGTACGCTCACTATCGTAACCACGGTAGATGAGGACGAGCGTATTGTGCACGTTCCTATTCCAGCCCAGGCCGGTTACGCCGCTGAGCACTCTGATCCTTCCTTTATTCAAGAGCTTCCCACCTTCGTCCTGCCGGATTATAAGTACCGAGTAGGTACGCACCGTTCGTTCGACGTAGCTGGTGATAGCATGGAGCCTACCTTGTTTGAAGGAGATAAAGTGGTGTGTAGCTACTTAGAGCCTACTTTGTGGGAAAGTGGGATTAAAGACAATTACGTATACGTTATCGTGACGCGCGCCGATGTGCTGGTCCGTCGTGTAAGTAATCACCTCAAAGAATCGCGTAAGTTAGAGTTGATCTCTGATAACAACTACTACGAAAAAATGGTGATCAAGCTCAATGATATCCGAGAGATCTGGTACGTTAGAGCCCGCATTAGCCCCTTCCTTCCTTCTCCGCAGAATATCAAGAATATCGTTCGAGAAGAAGTCTACGAATTGCGCAAAACCATGCAGACGCAATCTCGGATGATCGAAACGCTAAACGCGACCATTCACCAGTTGGTACAACAGCGGGAGAATAGCTGATTCGTAGGAGGAAAGCCGCATTGCTCCTAGATAGCTATCGGGAGCGTCTCTCCAGTAACAGGTTCCCTCACTTTTAAATTATCCAATGGATTTTTAGCTGTCTTCCAAGAACTTTCTACTGCCCACTGCTTGCTAATTAGTCCCTTCCTCCGCATAACTATCCGTCGCTAGCAGAACCAGCGTACACGCAATCTCCGTTTCAATGCCCGCAGCTTGTGCCAACTGGACCAACTTGGGGTTTTCCGTACCTGGATTAAAGATAATGCGTTTGGGCTGCAGCCCGATGATATAGTCGTACAGCGGCTCCTGTCTTTTGGGGTTTAAATAAAGGGTAAGCGTGTGGACATCCGCAACTTGAGGCGTACCCAATTGTATAGGAACACCGGCTACAGAACTTTCCCGAACCCCAATAGCAGTAACCGGATGCCCCTGGTGCACCAAGCGTACAATTGCCTGATAGGAGATGCGAGCTGAATTTGGGCTGGCACCCAGTACCAGCGTATGGTGTCTGCTCATTATTGCTTTGCTTTCAGCGCCTCGATTTCAGCCAAGAGCTTTTCAGCTGCTTCGATCTTGCGAGCATAAGCCTTCAAATCTCCTGACCGCTGAATGTGCATGGCTTCCTCCATTAGGCTCTGGTATTGCTTTTCCAATTGCTTAACGGGGTCTTTTTTAAATAGTCCAAACATGATTGCTAATTATCTTTGTACCACAATTTTTGTGGCTTGGCCACTGTGGTGATTGTATTACTACCACATTAACATCCCCTTGGTTAATTTGTTTTGCCGATGAATTCAGGGCTTACTACTCTCTTTCTATTGGTCTGTTTGACTATTGGAGCTCCGCTCTTGGCACAGATCGTTAATATCGAAGATAAACGCAGTGATCGGGATACGACCGGTACCTTTTGGCAGGTCGATTTTGGTGGAAACTGGACAGAAAACACCCGCTCGGTAGTTACACTAAGCGGTGCTTTAAGGTTGGATATCCTTAGGGTAAAACGGCAATGGCTTCTGCTGGGAAACTACAATCTAGTCCGCTCTGATCAAGACCAGGTTCTCAACGATGGATTTGGACATTTGCGCTACGGACAAGAATTAGGGGGCGCCTGGTCCTGGGAAGCCTTTGCCCAGCTACAATATAACCGACGATTGTTGATTGATCAACGTGCGCTATTGGGAACAGGTCCCCGCTTTCAGGTGCAAGACCGAGAGAAGCTGGACCTCGCAATAGGCTTGTTGGTCATGTACGAGTACAACGAGTTGGGCGACGAACCGGACTTGCTTTTTCGCCACGACTACCGAATCAGCACTTATCTAACTGCTCAAATGAAATTGACAGATGATGTCACCCTGGCTAGTACTTCCTACTACCAGCCACTGGTAGATCGTTTAGGCGAAAGCCGTTTATCTTCTGTCAACGCACTAAATGTCCGGCTGGGGCAGCACCTGAGCTTTGGTACTAGTTTTGCGATCACCTACGACGGTCTACTAGCAAGCCTCTTAGAAGGCGTACCGGCCACGAGTTTCCGCTGGCGCAATCTTTTACGTATTACATTCTAGCGAAAGGCACAATAGATCAGATAATATCTGGAAATTCGTCCTCTTCCTCTGGCTGGATATTGCGAGAAAAGGTACCACTGAAATCTGCCTTCATGCGATCGAAACGCTGATCCACCTGTTCCAGAAAATTATCATCCAGCAAGCGGCCAATTTCTTGCAGACTATTGCTGTGTTCCGTGGGTCGAAACTTATAGGTCTGCTCAAAATCACCGTTCTCAAACTTTAGAGATAAACGAGTATCCGTTTTGAAAACGGTGATTTTGAAAACAGGATGGTCTAGATAACCTAGTATTCTCATTTCTTGAGCTTACATTACTTCAGCAAGTGGCGTGTAATCCAGGCCAAAGGCCTCTGCTACTGCTTGGTATACCACTTTGCCGTCTACCACATTAAGTCCGAGACTCAGTGGCTTATTGTCGGCACAAGCTTGCTTCCAGCCTTTGTCCGCTAGTTGAATAGCATAAGGCAGGGTTGCATTGGTCAACGCCAGGGTGGAAGTATATGGTACTGCACCCGGCATATTGGCCACGCAGTAGTGCACGATATCATCAATCACGAAAGTTGGATCAGCGTGCGTAGTAGGAGTACAAGTTTCAATGCAGCCACCTTGATCTACGGCTACGTCAACCAGTACGGTGCCTGGACGCATCGTCTTTAGCATCTCACGGGTAATCAGCTTGGGTGCCTTAGCACCTGGGATCAGTACAGCCCCGATGATCAGGTCTGATTCCTGTGCCGCCTTGCGAATGTTGTATTCGTTCGAGTAAACGTTGTTTACGTTGGCCGGCATCGTGTCATTGAGGTAACGCAAACGCGGGAGACTGATGTCCATGATGGTGACATCGGCACCCAAACCTGCGGCCATCTTTGCGGCTTCGGTTCCTACAATGCCACCACCTAATACGAGTACTTTACCAGGAGCTACACCAGGTACACCACCGAGTAGTACTCCGCGTCCACCCATTGGCTTTTCCAGGTATTTCGCGCCTTCCTGTACACTCATGCGTCCTGCTACTTCACTCATAGGCACCAGTAGTGGTAGACTACGATCGGGTAGTTCTACGGTCTCGTAGGCCAAACATACTGAACCACTTTCAATCATCGCTTTTGTGAGCGGCTCGTAAGAAGCAAAGTGGAAATAGGTAAATAGCAGTTGGTCTTTCTTGATGAGCTTGTACTCGGGCTCAATTGGCTCTTTGACCTTGATGATCATCTCAGCCTTGTCGTAAGTAGCTTCAATGCTAGGAAGAATAGTAGCACCAGCAGCTTCGTATTCGGCATCTGTAAATCCACTGCCCAGTCCAGCGGTTGTTTGCACAAATACATCATGACCCCGCTTGCTGAGCGCCATCGCTCCAGCGGGAGTTAGTGCTACGCGGTTTTCGTTGTTCTTGATCTCCTTGGGAACACCAATGATCATAGGTAAGGTTGGTTTTACAAAGTTAGGCTTGGAAAAATTTCGGCGCAAAGATAAATAACAGTTGCTATCCGAACGATGCTTCCCGGTAGATTCGGGAAATAAAAAAAGCCCGACACAAGGACGGGCTGTCATACATAACCTTAACAAATTGTAATCTATTGATACTAGTTCAAGAAGCGTGCCAAACTTTTATTTGAGGGAAATAAATATCCGTCCTGCTTACGAATATGCCATTGGCTAATTGTGCTTGACTTACTTTTCCCTATTTTGGCGACATGAAAATTTGCCCGCAGTGTAAGTTTCAACTTCCGGATCACGCTCGCTTCTGCCTCAACTGCGGAGCGGAGCAGCCGGTGATATCTGGTGCATTGCCTCCCGAGCAAATTAATTGGTCGGGTTCGGTAGTGCAACAGGTGTATGATCGCCTGTTGTTGCGCTTAAAGGATAGAGTAACTGCTGAACAGGACGACAAACGTGCTGCCGAATACCAGGAGCGACTCTACAGTAGTGGCTATCGGGAGATTGTGCAAAGGCGAATTGAGCAGTGGGTGACAGAGTGGGAAGAGAAATCAGCCACCGAAAAAACCGCTGCGCCCCAGTCGATGCGCTACTTAATCGATGATCTGCTCGACTTCTTCTTTATCATTCATTGTGGAGATCTGAACGAGGTGGTCCTACCGGAAACGATACTGCGGCATCAGCAAAGTGTTGATTCGTCGATTGATGCTAAGGACCTGGCTTTGGATTACCTGGATTTCGATCGGGAAGAGGAGCGGGTGTATCTAGACTTTATCACCTTGCCGGTTAAGAAAATTCGCAATGCTGGTAAGTCCTTTCTTTTCCCCGAAAGGGATGAAAAAATCTGGTTTATCTGCGATCAGAGCTTCTTAGGGAATGCCAAAGAAGGATTTGCCATGACGGAAAAAGCATTGTATTGGAAATCTGGTTTTCAGGGTGCCCAGCGGGTTTACTACCATAAACTGTTTTCCCTGCAAAAAGAGAAGGAGTGGCTACTGATCAATGATCTGTACTTCAACGCGACCCCCAGTCTAAACACCAAGATGATTTGGCTGATACGCAAACTGGCACGCCTGCATCGGGCTAATTTGTAGGCTGGCTTGCCAAAGACCTTGATCCAACTGCATTTCGCTCAACTCTGAGGGCTTACATTTGGTTGCTGATAATAGCTATAGTTGAAATTCTATGATGAAGTTATTTACCCCCATCCTGATTGTACTGCTCGGCGCAGTGCTACCGATCTCTCTAATTTCGCAAAACATAAATTTAGAACGTGAACTACCTACGGTTACCCAAGAAGGTAGCAGCTCCGTACTTGGTTTTGCCAGTGGTTTGAATAGTCCGCAGATCAATGCGGTTGATTTTAATCGCGATGGATTGCAAGACCTATTTATTTTTGACCGAGTCGGTAATACACCTTTAGCCTTACGTAAATCAAGCTCCGGCAATTGGGTGCTGGATCAAGGTTTATTGGCTGGATTTCCGGAAATAGAGGATTGGGTCTTGTTACGGGATTACGACAATGATGGCGTTGAGGACCTCTTTACCTTCAATCAGGCTCCTTTCGGCGTGCGCGTTTTCAGAGGACGCTACAATAGCCAGAACCGACTGGTATTTGACCGCGTACAACTTGGCAACAGTGAAAATATCTTGCTGGCTTCCACGCCGGGAGGAGGCACTACGCAGGTTTACGTGAGTAACATTGACTACCCGGATATTAATGATGTAGACTGCGATGGCGATCTAGACGTGGTGACCTTTAATATTAGTGGTGGATTTATTGAGTTTTACCGCAACCGTTCCGTTGAACTCGGTTACGGACGAGATAGCCTTATTTTTCAGCTCGCAGATAATTGTTTTGGAGGTGTCTTTGAAAGTGGCATTTCAGAATTGCTAGACCTGGCCGAATCAGCTGACGAATGTGCCACTGGCTTTGGCCCGGGTGAATTGGAGAATAGGCACGTAGGTTCTACGCTCTTAACCTTGGATGAAGATGGCGACGGTGATAAAGATTTGATCCTCGGGGATTTGTCATTCGGTAATCTAAACATGTCGACCAATGGTGGAAGCTGTGAAAATGCCTGGATGACGGAACAAGATGCCTTTTTCCCTAGCTATAACTTCTCTGCTAATTTGCCGCTATTCCCTGCGGCCTTTTACGTAGATGTTAATGCAGATGGTATCCGGGACTTGCTGGTTGCCCCAAATTCGGCTAGCAATGCGCAGGACTTTGAGAATGTATGGTTTTACCGGAATGATGGCACCGATGATAACCCCAATTTTGATCTGGATCAGACCGATTTTCTCGGTGGTGAAATGATTGATTTAGGGACGCGTGCCAAGCCTGCGCTGCTGGATTATAATGCCGATGGCCTAATGGATTTGGTGGTTGGTAACCTCTCGTTCTTTGCTTTTGCTGGCATAAAAGATTCACGTCTGTATCTGTACGAAAACACAGGTACGGCGAGTGCGCCAGCTTTCACCTTAGTAGACGATGACTTTTTAAACATGACTGCCTTTAGTGCGGACCTGCCGCCAGGGACGTCAACCTGGAGTTTTGCTCCTACTTTTGGAGACTTAGACAATGACGGTGATGTTGACGCCATAGTCGGAGAACTAAACGGACGATTATTCTACTTTGAGAATACCGCAGGTGGTGGCAACCCGGTTAATTTCGGCCCCGCCTTCTATGGCTATATGGATATTGATGTTGGTCAGCATTCAGCACCACAAATCGTCGACCTTAACCGAGATGGGTTAATGGACTTAGTAGTGGGGGAGAGAGTAGGATCAATTCGTTATTTTCAAAACCAGGGTACTCCAGAAGAACCTTTCTTTTCGGATGAGCTTGGGACTGCTCCAAATGTTGAATTCCTTGGCGATGTGGATGGACGTATCCCGGGCCAATCTACCGGTTATTCTACTCCCTTCTTTGTAGACTTTGATGATCACACGGAGCTGTTTATGGGAACTGAACACGCCACTCTTGAACACTACGGCAACATCACAAGTAATCTAGATGGCACGTTTGATATTCTGAGTGAGAACATTTTAGACCATTCAGAGGGAGACTTCCTTTCGCCTATTTTATACGATTGGGATAATGATGGCTTCCTGGAAATGGTAATTGGTAACGAACGGGGTGGACTTAGCTATTTCTCCACCAATGTCAGTGTAGATGGTGTTGTAAACAACGATGAAATTGTGCCTACGCTCGGGTTTGATTTCTTCCCTAATCCCGCTGGTGATCGGATTAGTCTAGAAATTGGTGCGGAATGGGGTGCTGCGGCCAGCTTAGAAATCTATAATGCCGGTGGGCAGTTGGTGCGTGAGGAAGTAGCACGAATCGGAAGTCAGCAAATATCGCTTTTAGGCTTGCCCACGGGTGTTTACTGGTTGCGATTGACGGGTACAGCAGGTGAGCGAATCGAAAAACTAGTAGTGCAGTAATGGCCAAAGTCACGGCCCGAGCCTGACGATAGTTAGAGTGCAATCCCGGAAAATTCAGTTTCTTTGGAGCGGATCAAAACAATGGTTATGGCACGCCCGAAGAATAAGCAAGAATTGCTAAGCTTAAGCGAAAGCAGCTACCAGCAGTTATTAGCCTATGTTGATGCACTTTCTCCCGAGCAGCAGGCACTGGCCTTTCCTCCGGCTACGCTTAACCGAAATATTAGGGACGTTTTGGGGCACTTGCACCACTGGCACCTTTTGCTTTTGGGATGGACTGAGGTAGCAGCTGCCGGCGAGCGGCCTCAACTACCCGCACCCGGCCATACCTGGAAGAGCACACCTGCACTTAACCGTGAGATCAATGCGTATTATGCCACCACACCACTCGTGGAAGTGCGACAAATGCTTGCGGATTCTTACCAGCGCGTACGGCAGATTATCATGAATCATACGGAGGAAGAACTCTTTACCAAGTGCTACTACAAATGGACCGGATCTACTTCTTTAGGAGCCTACCTGATCTCCGCTACGAGCAGCCATTACGACTGGGGATTTAAGCTCATTAAGCGCAGCATGAAGGCCATCTTACCGACTTAATACATCTTGCTAAGATGCTGTGGCTTATTCGTATTCTTACTCAGTTCTGTATACTGTTTTCTATTGAAACATAATTGTATCTTCGAGTGCTATCTTCTCTCACTTTTTTACATCGTAAATGCCGACTTAGATGCGTTGGTTAGGCTATCTTGTCTACTTATTACTCATGGTCGTCTTACTCGGTGAATTGGCCTTTGGGCTGCTATCTTTAGACCGAAAATACCCACCATACGATACCGCCGAGATAGATCGAACCTTAGGTTGGAAGCCCAAGGCGAACTACGTTTATGACGGTATCATGAAAGACTTCAACGGTCTTGATTATACTGTGAAATTCAGCACCAACGAGGATGGTTTTCGCCGGTTCCCAAGCGCTACTGATAGAAATAAGCCACAAGTGTTGGTTATTGGTGATTCCTTTACCCAAGCAGTGGAAGTTTCAGATGATGAAGCCTACTACCGGTACTTTGAGGATAGCCTAAACGCCCAGGTTTATGCCTATGGCATGGCAGGCTACGGTACGCTACAAGAACTGATGATTTTGGAGCAATATCTAGATCACATCAAGCCAGATTTAGTGGTGCTACAGTTTTGCTCCAATGATTTCATTGACAATGACCTGCTGCTAGAACAAAAAGCGAATTACCAAGTCGGCCTTCGCCGTCCGTATTTGACGGGTGCTGACTCGCCAGAATATCGGCATCCACAAGGTAAATTGGCGGGATGGCTCCAGCACACCAACTTCCTCCATTTCTGCTGGAAAACCGTCGGGAAAATCCGCCGAGCAAAAGGAGCGAGTGGGGTAGGAGAGGCTAGTGAAGAAAAAATCACGAAAGGTAAAGCGGCAGATCAAGACTACGCGCGGTCCATCCAGACCACTAAAGAATTATTGGAGAACATGAAAGAGGTAATTGGGGAAGAAACGCCCCTCGTTGCTTTCAGTTCAGATGTTTTTCAGCCCCAGTATACTGACTTCTACGAAATCTGCCGCGCACTAGATATTCCGCATCTTCCATTTCCAAATGGGCCGCTCGGTAGAGCTCGGAAGGAAGAAGAGGTATTTACCCACGATGGTTTTCACTGGAATCCGCTCGGGCATCAAGTTGTGGGTTCTGCACTAGCTAAGGAATTGAGATCCTACCTGCCATGACCCTGGCTTACATACTGCCAACGCTTAAAGGGTGCCACAATACTTGATTTCAAATCCTGCAATAGTCTTTAGTTCCGGTACTTCCTCCAAATAAACTTCTGCCACCTGTGCTTTGAGTTGTAGTAGGGCATCATCTATCAAGGTGCGACGAATGGCCACGTCCAGTTCTGCCGTTTCAGTAAAGCGCTGTTCCAGCATTCTAAAAGGAGGTTTGGAAATGACGTTCATGATCTTGCTCATGTGGCCGTAGTCGAAGTAAAGGGTATATTTTTCTTCCACAATTTTCTCCACAATCGAGCCAGCAGCCAGCGCTTCGGCCGCACTCTTCCGGTAGGCATTGATCAAACCTGATGCACCCAGCAATGTGCCACCAAAGTAGCGCACTACAATTACAATGACATTGGTTACTCCCGCGCTATCCAGTTGTCCCAAGATCGGTCGACCAGCGGTACCACTTGGTTCTCCATCGTCATTTGCCCGAAAGTTATTCTTATCTAATCCTAAGCGATAAGCATAGCAGTAGTGCCTTGCTTTAGGGTGTAGCTTTCTTACGATAGTTTGGGCGGCTTCAATATCTGCTTTGCTTTCTACGGGGTAGGCGTAGGCCAGGAATTTACTTCCGCGGTCTTTAAATTCTCCCTCGCTCGGTCCAGCTAACGTCTGATAAATATCTTGTATTTCCACGCGGTGAAGGTCTTTATTTTTTTGGAATAGGCTTTAGCTTGTACTGCTAAATTAGAATTAGAATGAGCGTTAGAATTAGAATGAATTGGTAATTGACTAGATCAACTAACTCAGCCGACCAAGGCCGACGTGCACCTGCGTTGTAGCTTCGAGCGCAAGCGTAAGGAGGACTAACTAAATCTACGAACTCTTGCCGCAGGCTCTATCAACGCAACTAATTCAACTAAGCAAGGCCGACGCAGGAGGACTAACCAAATTTACCAATTTAACTAACTCAGCTTATTCAACTACCACCCATTAACGATGACGTAACCAATATTTACAAATCATTTACTAGCAATCAGCGGGGAGTTGTTACATTTGCAGGAGCACAAATAACTAAGCCGCTAAGTGGAACGTACACTTCAGCAATATGATCAAATAATGGCCAGCTGTCGGGAGATTTTCCTGAAGAAACATCAGGACTATGGCTCCTCCTGGAGAATCTTTCGCCCCAGCTCCCTAACTGACCAACTATTCATTAAGGCCAAGCGCCTGCGCAGTATTGAAGAAAAGGGACAACAATTGGTTGACGATCCTTTGGCTGGAGAGTATATGGGGTTGATCAACTACAGTCTCCTGGCGATTATTCAGTCTGCACTTCCCGAATCAATGAGCCTGGATCTTTCTAAGGCTACCGTTACCAAATTGTACGAAACGGAGATTGCTGCTACTCGTGACTTACTCCAGAAGAAAAATCACGATTACGGCGAAGTCTGGCGGGAATTACGGCTCAGTTCCATTACTGATCTCATATTGGCCAAGTTGCTCCGCATTCGTCAGATCGAGGAAAACAATGGGGAGACTGTTGCCTCAGAAGGGCAAGAGGGGAACTACCGAGATATCATCAACTACGCGGTTTTCGCTTTAATACTAATGGAAGAACAAGGGGTAAGCCCCCAACAAGAAGATAGAAAATGACCTTACCTGCACTCGTGATCGGTATCAGTTTGTTTGCCTTGGCTTTGACTGGCCTGGAGAAAGCTATGGATCGCAAGCTGATCAAGAATTTCCTGTTGAGTTTTTTGCAAAATTTTACCGGTGGCCTGTTCATTTTTTCGGGCTTGGTAAAGGCGGTGGACCCGCTGGGTACGGCCTATAAAATGGAGCAGTATTTTGCGGAGTTTGAGACTACTTTCGCTGGAACCAAAGCCGCATTTTTGGCCCCTACCTTTCCTGCGCTAGCGGAATATGCCATAGCCTTTTCGGTCTTCATGATTGTCTTTGAGATCGTACTGGGTATTGCTTTACTGAATGGAGCAATGAAGAAGTTTGCTTCCTGGGCCTTCTTCTTGATGGTACTCTTCTTTACCTTTCTTACGGGCTTTACCTACCTCACTGGCTATGTACCTGAGGGCGTAAACTTCTTCCAGTTCGGTCAATGGGGTGACTACGAGTCCACCAGCATGAAAGTGACCGATTGTGGTTGCTTTGGTGATTTCTTGAAACTAGAGCCGCGGGTATCCTTCCTCAAGGATGTCTTCTTACTTATTCCCGCCTTTGTTTTTCTGTTCAGTACCAAGTCCTTCCATACTTTAGAAAAAGCAGGTATGCGAGCGATCGCAGTAGGTTCGGCAATGGTGATCTCACTCTTAGTGATTTACCTTAATGGTTATAGTCTTGGATTGCGTACCATCTTGATAACGGCAGCCTTAATTGCTACCCAATATGTTCCTACAAAGTGGGTAGTTTGGGCTGGAGTTGCAGTGCTGACTCTTTACAGTATGAGCAACTATGTGACGGACATTCCAGAAGTGGATTTTCGCCCGTTTAAAGTCAATGCTAATATTGCTGAGCGCAAAGCGCTAGAAGAAGAAGCGGAGAACAATGTGAAAGTGCTGGCTTACAGTATGACCAACAAAGCCTCCGGTGAAGTAGTAGAATTACCTTTTGATGTATATCTGCAAGAATACGCCAAATATCCCGCTGAGGAATGGGAATTGGAGCAGGTCAAATCAGAGCCTGAAGTGCCTCGTACCAAGGTCAGTGACTTTGAAGTGAGTGATTTACAGGGCAATGATTTAACGGAAGATATTCTGCAAGAAAGCGGCTCCAGTTTCATGGTAGTTGCTTATAAGCTCTACGGTACCGAACAAGTGGAGATCAGTATGTTGCCGGATACCACTTTCGCGGTTGACACCTTGATAACGGAAACGGATACTACCTACGCGCCAAGAGTCGTGGAGGTGGGTCAGAGGGAGGTGCGTAAGACTACCTATACCTGGGATGAAGGCTATTTGACTCGTTGGAGAGAAGAGTTCCTGCCAAAGATTGAAGCCGCAGTGGCTGCTGGTGTACGTACCTATGTCATCACGGCCTACTCTGACCCCGAGCGTATTGCTAGCTTCCAACAAGAATTGGGTACAGAGATTACCTTCTACATGGCGGACGATATTCTGCTAAAGACGATTGTCCGTTCCAATCCTGGTCCAGTATTGATGCAAGCTGGTAAGATTCTCAACAAATGGCATCACCGGAAGCTTCCAGAATTTACCGACATTGCCACATCTTACCTTTCAGAAGCTAGATAGTGGGGATATGAGAGATAATGTGTTCCTTTGCAGAGTTATCAAGAGTTGGAGCATTATCCAAAACGTTATTTGAAGGTATGCTGAGTCGTAGGAATATTCGAGTTAAGGTCATGCAAGTGTTGTACGCGCTGAGCCGCAAGGCTCCAGAGGATGCAACGGTGCGGGCAGCTACCCAGTATTACCAGCATTTGGTAAACGATTCTTTCAAGTTATACCTATTCAATCTACTAGCGTTTGTTCGCGTGGCCGAATATGCTCGTCAAGATAAGATTCGTCGGGATGGAAAGCTGCGGCCCTCTGAGCAGGACCTCGCCTTTTCTACCAAGTTTGCCGATAATCCACTCTTGCAGTCGTTGTTCAAGAACTACGATTTGACCAACGCGCACAGCAAGTTCAAACTAGGGCAAACTTTAGACGCTGACTTGATTCGTAAACTCTACGTCAACTTTTCAAAAGAAGACGCCTACCAGAAATATATTTACGAGCAAGGCGACACTGCTGAAGAGCACATTGCCATCTACTTGGAGCTCTACCGTTTTCTCATCAATAGCGAAACTTTCGCCTCCATGGCGGAAGATCATTTTCCATTATGGATGGATGATAAAAGCTTGGTGGTGGGGGCTATGAAAAAGACGATTAAGGCCCTGCCTGTAGCTGGAGACTTTCTCGATGCTTATTTGCCACCAGATGAAACGGTGAAAGAATTTGGCGAAAGCCTACTGCATAAAGTGCAAGATGCCGATGAGGAACTGCTCGGTATCATTGAACCCAATCTGAAAAACTGGGATGCGGAGCGAGTGGCGGTGCTAGATATGATTATTCTAAAAATGGCGCTCGCCGAATTTCTGTACTTCTCCTCCATTCCTACCAAGGTTACCCTCAACGAGTTTGTAGAACTTTCCAAGTTATACAGTACCGATAAGAGTAAAGACTTTGTGAATGGTATTCTGGATCGCTTGCTGAAGAAGCTAAATGAAGATGGAATGATCCAAAAGAAAGGGCGAGGCTTACAAGATTAAGGATAGTCTAAGTTGCTCTCCGCTGCGCTTCATCAGAACAAGCGCGGAGAGCAACTCATTCCTCGTAGTGTTAGATTCCCAACTTAGCTTCTTTAATAATCTGCTTAGCTAGATTAAGAATGGTGGTGTCTTGGAGACTCACTACCCCTCCATTTGGTCCAGGCTGAAGGTGCTTCCCCGTTAAGGAGCCTTCGTCAAATTTGTTAGCGCCAAAATAATTTCTTACTGTCTGCTCATTGATGTCCAGCTCCTTTGCAATACGACTCACGCTGCCACTGGGCATTTGATGCTTAATCTTTCTCAGCTCTTTAAATGAAATATTCATTGGCAATTGATTTGGTGATGCAAAAATTGTTCTTAAATATAATAGATTGTCAGAACATATAAAAGGGCTGGATGTAAAAAAGGGTATAAAATATTGTCATTGCAATGTTTGGGTAATGCAATTTTTTTGCAGCATATTATCGAGACACCGCTGGCAAATATTTAAGTAACTCCTATCTAATAAGTGAAGTCGCCAATGGGAATACTGCTGAGGCGATAGCCTAAGGAGAACCAAGACGATTACGGCAGCAAATAACAGGTTTTACATCTTGCTAAGATGCAAGAGTGCCCATTGTCCGGTATCATTAGTCAACAAGATGAAGTATGGACCAATCGGTAAGCCTGTAAGGTCGATTTGCTGGCTAGTCAACTCTTGGGCAAGCATCTGCCGGCCACTGGAATTGTAAATGCTCACTTGCCAATCGCCCGGCGCACCCGGTAGTTCATTCAGGTACACAAAGTCATGAGCAGGGTTGGGCCAATAGCGTAATTCGGAAAGTTCCAAAGAATGATCAAGGGTACTAATATTTTGGAACAGCCACTGATAAGTTGAGCTAAACTCGCGCCGCCAGTACCACTCACTATGCTCTCCATCAGCGTGGGTGGTGATATCCAGCTCGGTTGAGGTAAAACCGGCAGCTAACAGGGTGTTGTACATGTTCTGTAGCATTGGCACCATCGTAGAGGATTCCAATTCTCCGGCTAGCAGGGCAATTCTTACGTCTTGCTGTTTTCCAGTATTAGCTACAAACTCATATATATCGTCCGTAAACCACAAACTAGGAGATAGTACACCCGCACGGCCAAAAATATCTTGATGTCGAATACAGGCGTAAAGGGAGATCAATCCGCCTAGACTGGAACCCATGATCCCGGTATTAGGTTGGTCTGGTAAGGTACGATAGTTAGCGTCTACGTAAGGTTTCAAGGTTTCTACAATGAAGTCTACGTAGGCTGAACCCTCGCCACCACCGTAGGTAGGGTTTGGCCAGGGCGTATATTCTGGGAGCCGGTTGCCACCACCGTTTTCTATACCAATGACAATAATGCCGTAATCTCCTTCTGAAAAGAGGTCATTTAGACTTTCATCAACACCCCACTCTCCGGAGAAGCTTGTGGCGTCATCAAAAAGATTTTGTCCATCGTGCATATACAATACCGGATAAGAGCGGGCGCTGGTAGCATAGTCTGGCGGTAGGTAGATCCAAATCCTGCGGTTCCGGTTGAGTTGTGGCATGAAAAAACTCTCCGATAGGATACTAACATTATCGGCCGCCGTGCCATTGGTGCCAGACTGGTCTTCCCAGCCTTCTATTGTCAGCGTCTCGGTTTGTGTCCCTCCACTGTAGGTCACTTGTCGGTTTGGACGGAAGGTGCCGCCGGCAGTTCCCTCCACAGTGGGCCAACTACCGCGGGTGAATTTGAACTCGTAGCTACCTGCTGGGATGTCCAGGCTAATCTCGTAAGTATCCGATCCTGTTTCGTCCAGAATGTAGTCTCCATTGTCGGGGGACCAATTGTTAAAGTCACCTGCCAGGTAGATGTCACTGTCGTTAGGAGTATTAGAAGGGATACTTGTGACCTGCAAAATGAGCTGTGCCCACAGGCCTAGGGGTAGCACTAAGAAAAAGTTAAGAAGGAATTTGGGGGCTATATTTGGCATTGGAAGTGTTATCTTGGATTGCGGCAAAGTTAATTTTTTCCGGGTCTACACCCAACCTTTATTCGCCTAAGTCCTGTCTTGCCTGGCAAGATTGATTACGGGCATTTAATATGGACTGATAAAAACTTGAAAAAATGAATTCTAAGTCTACTGCTCTCTTTCTTTTTATCCTATTCCTGACGTGCGGTCTGGCCGCCCAGGCTACCGATGTCCTGCAAATGCACAGTGGTGCTGTGCTTACCGGTGAGATTGTCGATTATGTTCCTAAGGATAAGGTCGTATTCAAGCGCTCATCGGATGGTGCCACACAAACGTTCCCAATAGAGTCCATTGCCAAAATTCAGCAGTTATCAGCGGATATTGATACCGATTACGACTGGTGGATTCTTATTCCTGAGGTGGAGGGTAAAAAAGCTAAAACTGAAATAAGGCTGAAAGACGGAACCACGCACGAAGGCATAATATCTGAATACCAGAATGGAGGTAATGTAAGCCTACTCTTAGAATCAGGTTCTACTATTACTGTGGCGGAAGCTGATATTACCGGTGTAACCTACGCTATTCCTGATCGAGACAGAGCCAAAGCAGAGCGCCAAATACGGAAGCACTCGCCTAAGCCTGCACCTGCTCCACGGCCTAAACCGGTGTATGAGTTTAGGGAAAATGGCTGGTTTCAGAACACGAGTTTCGCTTTTTCTTTTGGTCGTCGTGAGCGCGAGGAAGTATCCTTTTTTGGACTGGGCTTTGAGGAGGGGACGGTAGAAATGTCCGCCATTGGTTTTAATATCCAACACATTACAGGCTACCAATTTAGTCGCTTGGTGGGTGCTGGTGTTGGTGTTAGCTATGATGGCTATGACTTGGAAGATGGCGAATCTGTGTTGACTTTCTTTGGGCATTATCGAGCTTATTTATCTAAAGGCATTGTAGCGCCTTTCGCTTCGTTCAGCGCGGGGTACGGAATCGCTCTGCTTAATGAAGACCAGGGCGTGTCACAAGCGGACGGTGGCTGGATGATTCATCCAGAAATTGGATTGCGCCTGGGAGCAACAGACAAAGCAAACTTTACTATCGGTTTAGGGTACCGTCTCCAAGATGCGTATTACGTTCAGGAACGCCCTTTCAACGGCAATATTGAATATCGCAATGTTACCTATCAGCGATTCTTGTTTACGTTGGGTTTATTATTCTAAGGCCCCCAAAACAATTTGAGCACTTGACGAAAGCAAAAGTCAGCGAACAAGAAAGGAAGTTGGTAGAGGGCTGCGTACAAAATGATCGACGTAGCCAGGAAAGGCTCTACCGCCATTTTTTTCCGACCATGTATCGGATGTGCTTTCGCTATGCTGGTAAGGAAGAGGAAGCGTTGGAAATTTTAAATGCGGGCTTTTTGCGGGTGTTCACTAAGTTGCACACCTTTACTTTTAGCGGCTCACTAGAAGGGTGGATTCGCAGGTTAGTCTTTCATAGCCTGGCGGACTACTACCGTAAGAAAGACCGTAAAGTTCGTTTTCTCCCAGTAGAGGACTGGGATGCGCCGACCGACGCAACACCCCTGCAGCAACTCTATTTTGAAGACATGGTTGGGCTCATTGATAAGCTGCCCAAAGCTACCCGAGAGGTGTTTTGGTTGTACGCTGTAGAAGGTTACACTCACGTTGAAATCGGTAAACGACTGGACATTAGTGCAGGTACTTCTAAATGGCACTTGTCTAATGCCCGTCAGAAGTTAAAGGTATTGATCAAGAAAGAATCTCATAATCGTGGACAGTATGCAGGATAATTCGAGCAATGATCACCTGAACCTGCCGGTAGATAAAGGCTGGGAACAGATGAGTGCGCAGTTGGATGAGGTCATGCCGCAGCGTCGTCGCCGATTTATTTGGTGGTGGCTGCCACTGCTGTTGCTCACGAGTTGTGTTGCCTACTACGCCTGGTCACAATTAGGGACTGGAATACCTGCAGAAAATACCAACAATCAGCAAGAATTGTTGCAGTCTGGTCCAGTTGCTGAAGAAACCTCTATACCTGCCCCGGTCGCTAAGGAAACACCAATAGAGGCTCAAGTGGATGTCGTTCAGTCAGAGCCTGCATTAGTATCGACCCAAGCTGAGCGTACTACCAATTCGAATTCGATTACAGCTACGCCACCTCGTTCAAAGCCAGAAGCCTCAACGAATGATACCGCAACGCCCATAGTGGCCATTGCGGAGCCCCTTCGCGATGAAAATTCCCCTGCTGCTGCACCTTCTGTGGAAGAGTTAGCATCCACGCACCTGAGCCGAACTGTATCCAATACTGTTCCTGAACCAGCCGAGCCTGGTATTGCTGTTGCCACTACCACGGGGGAGATTCAGGATGAAACGCGCCTTCTCGACATCATTGCACCTTTAGCAGTGCCACCTACGCAATTGTTAAGTATTCCTGCTACAGCTGCTTCTTACGATGAAGTTGCGGTATCACCTAGCCCCAAGCTGCGTTGGTACGTAGAAGGCTTGGCGGGTGAGGCATTGGGAGATCCCTACGCAAGCCTAATCGCAGGGGTAGGGGCTGAACGGACGTTGGGCAAATCCTGGGTAGTCAATTCTGGCCTACAATACCAGTACAGTCGCAGTGTATGGTTTGGAAATGAAGCAGGTATTTCTTTTCTCGGTAGCACGGCCGAAAATGACTTGGTATCAGGTGTTGGAACCTATGATATCAGTTCTGCCTATCAGAATTTACGAACACAACGGGCAAATGCGTACCTAAGAGCGGCTTATCGCATACATCCACGTATGCAAATTGGACTTGGTGTTCAGGCGAGTTACTTTACCAAAGCTTCTGCCAATATTGCTTTTGAAAGATCAGTGGAGCCGGAAAGTAATCCCACTAGTTTCAGCGATGCTTTCCGCGTCAATCTTTATGATGATCTCATTGAGGCTGTTAGCTTGAATGAATTCAACAATGGGGGAGCTGGTGGTCCTGTGCCCTTGGAGGTTAAACGTTGGCAATGGAGCGTCATGAGTACGTTTTCTTACCGTTTGCACCCTGCGTGGAGTATCGAGGCCCAGTACTTGCGACACCTGACTGCCTGGCCCGCTGAGGGCGAAGTCTTTGGAGGCCCACACAATGTGCAGCTAGGGGTCCGCTATTACTTCAGAAAATAGCTGGTCTATTGGTCCGCTGTTAAATAGTATTTGAAAGGCAAATTCCCTTGCGGGTATTATCTTTGTTGCAAAGCCTTAATCAAATGCTGAAGTGTCAAAAAGACCTTTTTCAACTCGACGAAGCTGTTACTTTTTTGAACTGTGCCTACATGTCGCCGCAGTTGAAAAGTGTAGAAGCAGCCGGCCGCCACGCGCTTTCGCGCAAGAATAAACCCAACACGATCTCCGTTGAAGATTTCTTCACCACCATCTCATCCGTAAAGGAAGCATTCGCTCGTTTGATTAATGCCGAAGAAGCTGGTCGTATGGCGATCATCCCCTCCGTGTCTTATGGCATTGCCACCGTGGCGAAAAACCTACCCTTACAGACCGGTCAGGAAATTGTAATGCCAGTGGATCAGTTCCCCAGCAACTACTACGCTTGGGAGCGCCTGGCTCTAGAGAATAACGCTAGCCTGAAGGTAGTAGAGGTGCCAGAAGGGCCAGACAAGGGCTTGCGCTGGAATCAGGCTATCCTGGAGGCCATTACCGAAAAGACCGCAGCTGTCGCTATATCTCATTTACACTGGGCCGAAGGCGTCCGCTTTGATCTGCCTTCCATTCGAAAAGCTACCGATTCAGTAGGTGCCTGGTTAATTATTGACGGAACCCAATCGGTGGGTGCATTGCCTTTTGATGTGCAAGAAATTCGCCCTGATGCGCTGGTTTGTGGTGGCTATAAGTGGCTCATGGGTCCCTATTCAATTGGTATAGCCTACTACGGTCCTAATATGGATAATGGTGTGCCCATTGAGGAAAACTGGATCAACCGTAAAGACAGTCATGATTTTCGTAATCTGGTCAATTACCAGCCGAGCTACCAACCTTTGGCGGGTCGCTATTGTGTGGGTGAACACAGCAATTTTCTGCTGATGCCGATGTTCGAAACAGCCTTGCAGCAGCTCAATGCCTGGGGTGTGGAAAATATTCAGCGCTACTGTAAACAACTCAATGCACCTTTCCTGAGCGAATTAAAGGCACTTGGCTTTTCGATTTTACCTTCAGAACAACGGGCGGATCATCTACTGGGAGTTGGCTTGCCAACGGGTGTTGATATGGAAAAACTGCAGGTCGCACTCGCCGCTGAACGTGTTTTGGTGAGTGTGCGCGGGCAGAGCGTTCGTATTGCACCAAATGTGTACAATGAAGCATCTGATTGGGAGAAGTTATTAACCGTCTTAAAGGCCGTTAGTAAAATGGCAGTAGTATGAGCACAAGTACTTTAATGGTAATCACTTTCGCGCTGTCCATCGTATGGTACATGTGGCGACGTATCAAGAATAATCTAACTTGCCTCGACGATGAGGATATCGATGATTTTTTGTCTAACCGCCTAAGCGAAAAGGAGCAAAAACAGGTGCGCGAGCATCTACTCCGTTGTTCCGCGTGTAAAATGCGGTTTGATGAGATGACCAAGCAGGCACAGAAAATAAAGCCGGAGCGATTGCTGAAACGCCGGTTCTAGGAATAAAATACAAGGTGAAAGGGTACTCTTTTAGAGGTGCAAAGCATCTTTGCGAGCCAGCAGTACTTCTTCTGACTCTTCGCGCTCAGGATCGTCCACACAGCAGTCTACCGGGCAAACGGCAGCACACTGAGGCTCCTCGTGAAAACCTACACATTCGGTACATTTATCAGGAACGATGTAGTAGAATTCATCAGAGACGGGTTCCTGGCGGGCCTCTGCATCTACGTCGTTATTGCCTTCTAATGTGAACATACCCCTTACAGAAGTACCGTCATTAACAGACCAATCCATTCCCCCTTCGTAGATGGCATTATTTGGGCATTCTGGCTCGCAGGCACCGCAGTTAATGCATTCATCCGTAATCATGATCGCCATAATCCTAGCGCTTTCTTTTTGTTCATTGGGTAAACAGCTCATTGGGAGCCATTGTTTACGGCCGCAAATTTAATGTTTGCTCAGGATTTGCCAAAGTCCTATCTTGGCGAATGTACACCAGAACGATGCAATGTCATTTCTTGCCTTATTAATCATTTTACTTTTTGGAGCAGGACTCTTCTGGCTGATCGCCTATCTCCTGCGGCGCCGTATGCGGCGTGTTTCCATTGTCATTGCTAGCATTGGTACGCTTATCGCCCTATTTCTTCTGGGCTTATGGCTGGTAGAAGTTTCTGGTTGGCAAAGGGAAGGCCTGTTTATGCAACTGGCCTACGGACTGGAACAGGAAGATATTATCGATTTTATCGAATACCAAGACGATATTACGGAAACTAGTATGCTCATGATGAGCATGGCCGGAACCGCACTGACCCAAATGGTGGAAATTAATCCCGAACATCAGGAGTTCACCGTTGAACAACTGACCTGGATGGTGGGATATATGACTAATGAAGATCGTTTTCCGGTTTGGCGGGAGAAACGCAGTTGGAGTCAGCAGTTGTTCTTTTTGACACACGCATCAATCGTCATGGCCCATTATCAGACAGCGACCGCCGATACCCTACACGATGAACGCTGGAAACAGGTAATAACTTTCCTGCATAATGGTATTCGGCGCTCCCAGTACAAGCACTTAGCTTCTCGACCTCAGGATAGTGCGTTACGCCCAGCTGATAATGCAGCGGCCTTGTACGCGCTTAAGCTCTATGATAATTATCACGGCACGTCTTATGCCCAAAGTGCTGGTGAAGATTGGAGTAATTACATCAGAAAAGAGCTCCAATTTGAAGATACAAAATTGCCCTGTGCCGGCTTCACCGCCACCAATCGTTGTCGTTTAAGTCCAGTGGGTGGATCGCTGGCGATGCTCAATGCCTATACCGAGGCGGCAGAGCTGCCAATTGCCAGGGATTTTTGGCGAGAATTTCGCTATTATTATAAGGAAAGCTTTGTCAATATCTTCGGCTGGGTTAACCTCATGGCTCGTGGAGGTGATCTACCAGATTTTTGTGAATCCAGTATGAGACCACTCCTGTGCGAGCACTATCAGTACGAATCCTCTTTTGCGCAATACGCGGCAGCGCAACGAAAAGACTGGATTACTTATTACCAACTGAACAACAGCATGTTGATGACCGATTTCTTCCGCCCGCCGAATCGTTTGTGGCAAAAACCACCCCAAGAACAGGTGCGCGGAATGGTCAATTTAGCTATTCGTCTGGCTGCGGTCACTAAGCCCTAGTTTTTTCTGTTTTTTAGTTGATTTTTAGGCAACTTATCACTTTAAAATTACGTTGAATTTTAAAGTGTGATCTACCCGTGATCAGACCAGATTGAACGTATTTTTAAGCCAACCCAAAAAACGAAATGATTAAGCTAGAAATCCCTCGTCGCGATGAAGTCCACCTTGCCATTGTAGACACCTTGACCAACCTCGCTTTGGCCCACCAAGTGCGAGTTGATTCTTCCCTCAAAGAGCCACTCCTGACTGATGGTGGTGCACAATTTAAAGGTGCAGAGAAAATCAAGGCATATCTTGCCGAAACAGAAGAGGAACTACATACGTGGTGGTACTGTGCCTGCTAAATTACGCACGCTAGTGTATTGCAGCTCATTCCCTCTTTACAAAATAGACTTCGGTAATACCTAAGTCTAATTGATACAGGACTGCCCGCGCTGATTAACCGCCGCTTGAGCACACTCAGGCAATGGGTGATCAGCGCGGGCTTTTCTATGATGCCCCATCCAGTATTATCGCTCCATGTTGTTATTCAATGCGCGTAAAGTCAAAGGTAGTTGTACTCTGCTTGAAGTCTTTGTCCAATACTAGTTTTAGATTTTCGTAGACGAGCTTACCCATACTTTTGCAGTTGTCAAAGACACTGGTCTTGTGGTGACGACTTAGCTCCTCTCTAAGCTGATCTACCTTTTGGGGGGTAGAAATACGGTCTTCTACCATTACTTCAAAAAGATTGCTAGTGCGGCGCATGCTGGCCTTGATTCGGTTGGCGATGAGGCTGCGTTCTTCCATTTGGTACTGAACCATGGTAGGAACGTTCATGTGCTCTTGGCCTAGGAAAATGATCGGATTGTTTTCTTTGAAATATTTGGGTTGGTAAAAGCTACTCCGGCCTTCATAAGACTGCTGGTCAAAATCGATTGCTCGCATCCGGTACTGTGCACCTTCAATGTCGGGCGTCATATCTACCACGTAATTGTAAGCACGCATGTCGCCCAGTAGGCGTACGAAGCAGCGCTCGTTGAACTTGACAAACTCCTTTGCAATACGGATTTGGTTGAAAGTGGTGCTCTCTAGATTATGTTTAATGAAATCGTCTCCCGGTATACCCGCAATGTGTTCTTCAATCAGCGTATCCTGATCGTAGAAGTACATGAAGGAGTTGGGCGAAAGTAATTCCTCCAGCTCTGAACCGTAGATTCGACTGGCGTCCGCCCGTTTAACGTAGAAATGATCGTAGTTATCGTTAAGTCGGTTGATGATCCGGATACGAAAGGGCTTGGTATTGCCAAAGGTGCAGTAATCAATGCGGGCTACTTGTAGGTGCTGGAGAACTTCGGTGTCCCCGTCGGTTTTGAGCAGCGAATAAACCTGGGTCAGAGCCTGGTTAAGATGAGTGCGTTCGTATTCGTTATAAAATACTTGTTCCCAAAAGGTTTCATTGCCATCGTGATCCATTAGTGGTACACAGGAGTCATAGCGCAAAAGATCGTCATATTGTACGGGCAACTCTACCGCTCGCCCGTAGCGCTGTAGATAAGCAACTAACTTCGGCCTAATGGGTACGACGACTTTCTTTTTAGAAGGCTTGTTTCCTGCCATAACGGAGTAATTAATGCATTATCGAATGGGGCGGTTAAGCCGCAATTTGCGAGTATAGTAGGCAATTAAGAAGCTACCAACTACCGTGGGCAGTATCCAAGCTAAGCCACCCGGCACCACAAAGTTAACATTCACAAAGAAGGCGGTGAAAGCGGCGATGGTTGCTCCTCCCATACGGCTAATGTGCCTGCGGAGACCAAGTTTAGGGTTAGCGTTCTTACCACGGTACCATTGGAAGTCTTCTTTCGCCATGACGATACTCAGAAAGCCAAAGGTAAAAGGTGCACTAGCGCCCATAATCCCCATGCTGTTGTAAAAAATTGGAATGCCGTAACCCCACAAGAGTAACCCAAATACGACGGCCAGTCCGCTGATGGTATAATCGATAAAATTGGCCGTTTTGCCCTGGCGGAACTGTATGTACCGGCGACCACTATAGGTTAAGTGAAAACTGAAAACTGCCACGAGGAGTAATACCCACTTGCCGCTGTAAATTGCCGGTGGCACACTGCTTACGGCGGTAAAGAGCATGGACCAAAAGAAAATGATTCCGGCAATACGGTGCAGTTTACTCCACTTTGAACTGGCAAAAGCAACGAGGCTGCAAACTAGTGCTAGGGTTCCAGCGAGGATGTGCAGAAAGAGAAGCGGGCGGTAGAGTAGATCCAACATGATGGTGTATTTATTTATCACGAATTTAGGATCACTGCACCGCCCGCTAAAATCAGCCTTACCGAATTGTCGATTTTGCCGACTGAATTGTCATTACAAAGCTCCAGCTTTGATTTCTTCCACGATATCTGGATTGAGTAGGGTAGAAGTGTCCCCTAAATTGGACGTGTCACCAGAGGCAATCTTGCGCAGAATTCGGCGCATGATCTTACCAGAACGCGTCTTAGGCAGGCCAGGAACAATTTGAATCTTATCCGGCTTGGCAATTGGGCCAATGATATCGCGAACTACTGCATTTACCTCCGTCCTGAAATTATCATCTGATTGGTCCAGTGTGCCATCGGTAATTACGTAAGCATAAATGCCTTGCCCTTTAATATCGTGTGGATAGCCAACTACTGCTGACTCCACTACGCTATCGTGCTCATTGATGGCGTTCTCGACTTCTGCCGTACCCATGCGGTGACCCGATACATTAATGACATCGTCCACACGGCCAATGATCCGGTACATGCCATTACTATCCCTCCGGGCACCATCTCCGGTGAAATATTTATCATCAAAGTGGGAGAAGTAGGTCATGCGGCAGCGGTCGTGATCACCGTAGGTAGTACGTAACATGGAAGGCCAGGGGAACTTCACGCAAAGTAGACCTTCTACATCCATTTCTTCGATTTCGTTGCCATCCTTGTCAACGAGGCAAGGTTGAATACCCGGTAAGGGATAGCCCGCAAAGGTTGGTTGCATAGGGCTGTGCTCACCAAGACCTGAAATCATGATTCCACCCGTTTCGGTTTGCCACCAGGTATCTACAATTGGAGACTTGCCTTTCCCTACTACATCATGGTACCATTGCCAGGCTTCCTGGTTGATGGGTTCTCCTACTGTACCCAGTACTTTGATACTACTTAGGTCATACTTGTTAACGTAATCGTCACCGTAAGCCATGAGGGCACGAATGGCAGTTGGAGCAGTATAGAACTGATTGACCTTCATTTTTTCTGAAGAAGCCCAGAAACGGCCAGCATCTGGATAGGTAGGAACGCCTTCAAACATCACAGTTGTTGCACCGGCAAGTAGCGGGCCGTAGATGATGTAGGAGTGTCCCGTGATCCAACCAATATCAGCAGTACACCAATAGATGTCGCCATCCTTGTATTGGAATACGTTGCGGAAGCTAAAGCAAGTGTAGACCATGTAACCACCACAGGTATGAACAACGCCCTTAGGTTTGCCAGTGGAACCAGAAGTGTATAGAATAAAGAGCATGTCTTCGCTGTCCATCTCTTCTGCAGGGCATTCTTTGGCTTGTTGATCAACCACCTCGTGCCACCATACATCTTTATTACCCCAGGCAATGTCATCACCGGTATTCTTATGCACCAGTACTGTTTCAATACTTGGGCAACCCAGCGCAAGTGCGTCGTCCACGACTGCCTTTACCGGAATGTGTTTAGGGCCCCGATTGTTGAAATCAGAGCAAATGACCATTTTACAGGTGGCATCATTGATACGATCAGCGAGGGCTTTGGCAGAAAAACCCGCAAAAACAACACTGTGAATGGCTCCTATGCGGGCACAGGCCAAAACAGCAATGGCTAATTCAGGTACCATGGGCATATAGAAACAAACCCGGTCGCCCTTTTGGATACCCATTGATTTTAGCGCATTCGCAGTCTGACATACGCGTTCGTACAATTCCCGATAGGTAATGTCCTGCACGGACTTCATCGGATCATTAGCCTCGTATTTGATGGCTACCTGATCAGCACGGGTTTCCAGGTGTCGATCCAGGCAGTTTTCGGTGATATTCAGCTTGCCACCGATAAACCACTTTACATCTGGAGTACGGAATTCCCACTCCAGCACTTTGTCCCATTTCTTACGCCAATTAAAGGATTCTGCTTCTTTAGCCCAGAACGCCTCAGGATCTTGCACGCTCTCTTTATAGACGCGTTGATATTCTTCGAAGGATGAAATCTGCGTTGTCATTAATCAGGTAGGTTTTAAATACAAACGTATATAGATGTGTATATGTGTAAATATAAAAAAAGAATTCTAACCGAACTCAAAAACTTCAGAAATAATATTGAGTAATTCCTGATTATCGAACGGCTTAGTTAAATAGATTTCTCCTCCGCTCGCATAACCTTGTGCAAAATCCTGGTTGGTACCCTTGGCAGTGAGAAAAACGATAGTGGTGTGGTTGAGGCGCTTGTCCTGACGAATGGTTTTAGCTACCGCAAAACCGTCTAGCCCAGGCATCATGACGTCAAGAATGACTAAATCTGGTAGATGCTGGCGCGCCATTTGAATCCCTTCTGATCCGTTTGCAGCAGTTACTACTTTGAAGCCCTTTTGCTTAATGATAAATTCCAAAGCCAATAAGATATTGGGCTCATCGTCCACGAGTAAAATGGTGTTCTGCTCTTTCATGTTTTTCTATGATAAGTGGACTGCTTTTTAGCATTTTGCAGTATGTAAATGTAGTAAAAGGAAAAGAAATTCTGTCTAAACTACTGGACAAAAAACAAAAATCGGTTTGTATTAATGTCGTCTTGGAAGTTGAATCCGAAAAGAGGTAGCCCAATCGGGGTGTTCGTCTAGGGTAATGCTCCCATTGTGCTGTTCGAGGATGTGCTGACAGATGTACAATCCGAGTCCACTCCCTTGTGGTTTACCCAGTTACAGGACAATGAGCTAGGTAAACC
>JBCBWU010000209.1:0-12464 GCA_039816955.1 Bacteroidota bacterium | reverse complement strand
TCCGAAACATTCAGATCCGTCGATTGGAGTAATTGAGCTGCTCGTTTTAGGCGAACCGCGCGTACAAATAAAGATGGAGTAATGTTGGCGATCGCTTTGAGCTTGCGGTAAAGTTGCACGCTACTCATGTTCATGTCTCTAGCGATAAGCGCTAAGGTCATTTCAGGCTTGCTCATATGAAGTGTCGTAGCGTGCCGCAACGAAGACAGGAAGGTGTCTTCTAGTGATAGTTCTTTGTTTTCCAGTGCTGCCAGAACTCCATTCCCGCGATACTTATCGTGCAAAACACGACGTATTTCCACTAGTTTCTGCAAGCGAATCAGGAGCTCTGCCTTATCAAAGGGTTTAAGCAAATACGCATCGGCACCGTACTGCAATCCGGACAACTTGCTGCTTTGTTCGGCTTTAGCCGTCAGCAAAATAATCGGGATATGACTGGTTCGAACATCAGACTTTAGCGTTTGACAAACTTCGAAACCATCCTTCTCTGGCATCATGACGTCGCTGATAATAATGTCCGGGATGGTCTCAAGCGCTTTTTCGATCCCTAATTGACCGTTATTCGCGGTTTGAATCGTGTAATGATCGCTGAGTAAAGACTCAATATAAAGGCAGACGTCCGTATTGTCCTCAATGATTAAGAGGCGCACTAAATCTTTGCCGGCACGGCTCTCAGCAAATTGCTCCTGGATTGGTGGCAACGGTACCAAAATAGCTTCGGGCATGCGATCTGCGACAGCATCTGACAACTGTAATGACTGGTTAAACTGGACGGGTATTTTAACCTTGAAGATTGTTCCTTCTCCTAATTTACTGTCTACCGTAATTTCGCCCTTCATCAAGCCAATGAGCTCTTTGGTAAGCGCCAGACCAATACCTGTACCTTGGCCTTTATGATCCTGTTTGCGATCAGACTGGAAATAGCGATCGAAAATATGAGGAAGTTCTTCCGCAGCAATCCCGGTGCCGTTATCTTGAACTGAGAAATTCAGATAGGGCTGGCCTCTGAGGCTCTCAGCGGCTACGATAACCTGGATCACACCTCCTGCCGGGGTGAAGTTAATGGCATTGGAAAGGAGGTTATAAATAACGTGCTGCAACTTCACCTCATCAAATGCCATCTTGATGTCTTGGGGCTTCGCGCGAAATTGGATTTGAATCTTCTTTGTCGCAGCCATAGAATCAAAGGACTCCGTCAGATACTTCAAATACGCTACCACATCTCCGTGTACCAGCTCAAGTTTCGTGCTGCCAGCATCTATCTTCGATAAATCCAGTAATTGATTAACCATTCGTAGGAGGCTCAATCCGTTGCGCCTGATTATGCCCCGTACGTTTTCATAGCCCTTGATATTATCTAACATCCCGAGGATGACCGTAAGTGGCGTGCGAAACTCATGGGTAATATTGGTGTAGAGCCGCGTTTTCACCTGATCAATAGATTCTAGCCGGGCCCGCTCGTAATCTCTTTGGCGGCCTTTATACCCTAACCCAGCGGCAAAGGCAAGCATTTCGCCAAACACCGCAAACTGGATAATGACATCTCCTAACTCGGAATTACCTAAAGCATTTAAGATGGTATAGCAAAGCCCTCCTACCAACAAAAAACCTGATGCTAACAAGAAGTAACGAAATTCTTCTCGCCAGTTTCTAATGGCTTCTACAATAAACACTATCAGGGGAAAGAGGGAAAAAATCAGGAATTTATCGACAAACAGTAACACCTTGAACCACTCATTGCTGAGCCAAGTGTGCACCATAATACCAGCTCCGACCGCTAAGCTCAAGCCCATCATTAATGTAAAGTACCGTCTAAGTCTAGGAAGATGCTCTGGCACATTCAAGAAGAGGTACAAAAAACCTGCGTAGGTAAAAGGGATCAGCGCTACGGCGAGGTTGAAGATGATAAAAATGACCTTCGGGTGTTCTGGGAAAAAGAAGCTGTGCAAGTCTCCCAGGTACAGAAAGGTAATCATCATGCACAGGTTATACCCAATGAAGTAAAGGAACTCAAGGCGTCGGTTGAGTACGAAGGAGAACAGGTAAAAGAGAATAATGATCGACAACCCGCCTTGAATAAAGATGGAACGCCATTGTTCAGGATAATATCTTTTGACCTCCGCAGACATGCTCTTGTTGGTGCCAATGCGGGGCGACAAATGGAGCCAATCGGAAGAAGCATGTTGCAGGCGGCTGAGCACCAGAACGCGTTCTTGCCCCTCTAATTCGAAATGGAAATAGGCCCGCAGCCGATTATGTATACGACTGGCATCCTGTATCTCCGCTTGTAATTGGGATAAGGGCACGTGAAACCCTGCTTGATAGATTTCTTCATCTCCGCTTTCTCTTTGCACCCAACTCCTCTGTGCATCACTGTACAAATACCCAAGAGCGTAAAAAAAGTCCTTTGGATAATCCAAGCCATTCTGGAAATTCGTAACAATCCAGTATACCGGACAATCTAGGTTGCGCCAACCCGGACAACGGTTTTCTAATTTCAAAAGCCAATTGTCAAAGGGGATAAATCGATGCTGGTTTTCGGGAAGCAAAACTTCATCTTTGCTTAAGCTCCCAGTAGAATCTACCAGAATCATGGTGGCCGATTCCAGGTAGAGGAATTCTTTGGTATCAGGCTGGTTGAAGGTAAAATACGGTAGTGTAGATTGCCCACATGCATGACTACAACACCATAGGAAAAGCAAAAAAAAGAAGAGGTTTCTTTGGATTTTCTTTCGCATCGGGAGGACCTATAGAAATCTAACTACAAAAAGGTATGATCGAGTGACTTGATACATGCGCAGATAAAACATCAACAACGAACTGCTCAGGTTGAAAGATAAAGAAAAGCCTTCTAAAAGAGAGCACTCCCAAGTTTGAGTCGGTAAATGGTATCTTGCCAGAAAAACACTTATGCGCTACTGGTACCTGTGCGGCCTGGTTCTCCTTTCCGTCTACCCTAACTGGGCACAACATCAGAGTGAACATTTCCAAGCCCTACAATGGCGTAATATCGGCCCCGCTAATATGATGGGCCGCATAGCGGACATCGACGCTTCTGTTCCCGACTATCGACACGTCCTATGTGCCTCTGCCTCCGGCGGCGTATTTCTTAGTAAGAATGGTGGTATTACCTGGAATCCTATATTCGATGATTATGGTGCAGGGTCAATTGGCTCGGTCGCAATGCACCAGCAAAACCCAGATATCATATGGATTGGCACCGGTGAATCCGCTAACCGCAACAGCTCTGGTTGGGGCGATGGCTTATACAGAAGCTTAGATGGCGGGGAAAGCTTCAAGCAAGTTGCTTTTGAAGACGGGCACCACATTGCCGACATTGTACTCCATCCTACCAATCCCGATATTGTTTACGTAGCAGTAGTTGGGCACCTCTGGGGATACCGTGGTATTCGTGGGCTCTACCGCACCAACAATGGTGGCCGAACCTGGGTAAAACTTACCAATGGGCTGCCTAATGATGATAAAACGGGTTGTACAGAAATTGTCATGCATCCTGAAAACCCGGATATTCTTTTTACGGGCTTCTATCATCGTTTGCGTCGACCTTATCACTATACTAGTGGTGGTGAGCAAGGAGGGGTATTCAAAAGCGAGGACGGTGGTGACACTTGGAAAAAGGTTCGCAACGGCCTACCTATTGGCGAAACTGGGATGATCGACTTATCCATTTGTCGCAAGTACCCGGATGTGATCGTCGCAGCAATTGAAACGGAGGAAATCCCAGCAATGGGTCAAGCTGGCTCTGGAGTTTACCGTTCTGATGATGGCGGAGACAGTTGGACCTTTTTACATAAACACGCCGTACGGCCCTTCTATCATGGCCAAATTGAAGTAGATCCACTTAACCCGGACAACATTTACATCGTTTCCCGCGATTTCCAACTTTCCCGCGACGGCGGACAAACCTTTGAAAAACGCAATTGGCGTGTAGATGGTGGCGACGAACACGCTATGTGGATTGCCCCTTACGACAGCAATATTTTCTACCTGGGTACGGATCAGGGCTTGCGCTTAACAGTAGATGGTGGTGAGAATTTCCTGTCCTTCAACAACATGGCCATTGGGCAGTATTACGCTATTGGCGTCGATATGCAGGATCCGTATTGGGTAGGCGGAGGATTGCAAGACAATGGCCTATGGATTGGCCCAAGTAACAGTCGGGAGTGGCGAGGTATTCTCAATGAGCACAACACCTGGGTAGGCGAAGGCGATGGCTTTCACTTTCAGGTAGATCCCAGAGATTGGCGAACAATCTATCTAGTGAATCACGTGGGCTTTGCAGTACGAGTTAATCGCGAAACCAGGGAGTATGAGTACGTCACCCCTACCCCACAGACGATCACCAATTATCAAGATCATTTTGATCCAAATTTTCCGGACACTGCTATCAATTATACCATTGACCCCGGTGAACATTGGTTCTTTTACGAGTTCACTGATCGGCAGAAGTTGCCACCTCAGTTTCGGTTCAACTGGAGTAGTCCGTTAGTCTTATCGCCTAACAATCCGGATCGGGTGTACTTCGGTGGCAACCATCTCTTCCGCTCCGAAGATCAAGGAAAGAGCTGGAAAATCCTCAGCCCCGACCTTACGGGGAATGATCCACGTTACCGCAATCCCAGCCAGAGCGGCTATTTGACTAGAAGTGTTACGGGTGGTGAAAACCACTACACCATCATCACCGTAGCAGAATCAGCATTGGACGAGCAAGAAGTATGGGTAGGTACGGATGATGGCTACCTGCACGTGAGCCGCAACGGAGGAGATAATTGGACGGAAGTAGGCATCAACATGAAAGACGTGCCGCGAATGCCCGCAGCACCGGAAATGGAATATGGTGGAACTGCCTGGGTGAGTCGTGTCGAGCCCTCCAAGCACCAGGCCGGTCGTTGCTACGTAACACTGGACCATCATCGCTACGATGATATGGAAGCCTATGTACTCGTAACCGAAGATTACGGACAAACCTGGCGCCGCATTGACGAGCAACTACCTGATAACTGGAGTGCCTACGTAGTGCGTGAGGATTATGAAGTCGAAGATCTTCTCTTTGTAGGTACAGAAATTGGCGTATACGCTAGCCTGGATCGCGGTGAGAACTGGTTCTCCCTGCGCACAAACATGCCAGGTGTGGCGATCCATGACTTGATCATCCACCCAAGAGAGGGTGACTTGATTGCGGGCACCCATGGGCGTAGTATTTGGATACTTGATGATATAAGTGCCCTTCGGCAAATGTCGAAAGAATCAGTTAGCGAAGACCTGACCTTCTTGCCTAGCAAAACTTCTACGCGCTGGCAGGTGATCAATACCGGGCGTAAGCAGGTGGCCTTTGAATTCAGAGGGCAAAATCCAAAGCGCGGCATGCAGTTTCAATTCTGGCTAGATCCAGCTCTGGCGGGTGATTCTATCACCTACTCCGTAGCACATCCCGACGGACGGCAATCGATGGCCAAAGCAGGCACTCGACCAGGGCTCAATCGTTTTTACTGGAACGGGGATTTCCCCCCCTCCCCTGAGCAAGGCAAGAATATTGACGTTTTACTTCGCACGCTCAATCTGATCCAACAAGGGCTTAGTGATACCGAGCAAAAGCGGCACGCCCAAGACCTCTATGCCAGCTTCGTGGCGCTACGGCAAAACTATGACCTTAAACAGCACCAGGAACTCTGGGATAAACTGGCGCAAAACTACGGACACTACGGATACCCAATGAGTGCCAAGCCCCGTTATGAGGCAGCGGACCCAGGCACCTACAGCATTGAGCTCAAATACGGTGAATTAAAAACCAGTGGGGAACTACGCTTCCGAGCTGATCCTTTATTGAATAGTGAAGACTAAGTTGACTGTACAGTAAAGGAGATCACTCTCACTAAGATTTTGATTATCTTAGTTTGCAAGCTTGGCAAAAAGTTTATTTCTTTGCGGTCCGCGAGTACGAACTGATTAAGTTCACTTGCTGTACGGGATGTAGCTCAGCTCGGTTAGAGTGCTGGTCTGGGGGACCAGAGGTCGCAAGTTCAAATCTTGTCATCCCGACAAAAGCCTTGTCATTTTTGGCAGGGCTTTTTTGTTTTGTAATTCTGCAGCACTCCAAATAGAATAAGCTGTTACCTTCATGTGCCTTTTTGCTTGTACAAATATGAATTACCAAGTTTATATCCTTAAAGGCTAAAAGCACATTCATAATGGCTAACCTATCCTCACTCCTACCCTCCACCGAAATATTCCTGCACAAAGGCTACCGTAATTACCTATGTGCTCGAATACTCATTTCTGGGGCCCGACAAATGGTGGCTGTCGCAATCGGCTGGCAGGTATATGACTTGGCACGGGAGACACGCTCCATTGAAGAATCGGCTTTTCTGTTAGGCATGATTGGCCTAACGATGTTCCTGCCCGTCCTTACGCTTTCCCTTTATGGAGGTCAGGTAGCGGATCGGTACAACCGCAAGACAATACTGGTTATTGCTACCGTGGTGAGGATAGCTGTGATGATTGGGCTTCTGGTATCCACCTATTTAACTACTGCTTTAGCCCTTAAAACGATCTTTTGTTTAGCGGCGGTATTGGGTATTGTTAATGCGTTTTTTCCCGCGGCTGCGAGTGCGCTTTATCCGAATTTGATTGAGTTGAAATACCTACACCAAGCCATTGCCTGGAACTCCCTGAGTTTTCAATTGGCAGCCATTATAGGCCCGGCAATTGGTGGTTTTCTATTCATCGGCGGGCTCGCATTGGTATATGGAGTTGCTGCAGTATTTGCGAGTCTGGCGCTCATCTTCTTAGTGGCCATCCAAGCGCCGAAACAAACTGAAAAGCCACAGCTTAGAGGATGGCAGATGATAAAGGATGGCCTGAGCTACGTAAGAGATAACAAAGTAGTACTGGGTGCCATATCCCTTGATCTCATTGTGGTGCTGTTTGGAGGAGTGACTGCCTTACTTCCCGTTTTTGCCCGTGACATCTTGCAAGTTGGTGCCGAGGGTTTGGGTTACCTCAGGGCAGCCCCAGCACTTGGTGCACTAGTCGTGGCTTTTACATTGGCTTTACGGCCATTCAATCGTCATGTAGGCCGTAATATGCTGATTGCCATTGTCATTTATGGGCTTGCCATCTTAGGCTTTGGCTTATCCAAATTCTTCTGGTTGTCGATGCTGATGCTGGCAATTACCGGAGCAGCAGACATGATATCTGTCTACGTCCGAGCTTCACTGATCCAAATGGCTACTCCGGATGCCATGCGAGGGCGCGTGAGTTCCATTTCCTTCATCTTCATTTCCGCCTCCAACGAACTGGGTGAGTTTGAAAGCGGCGTAGCAGCACGGTTTTTAGGACCGATTGGCGCGGTCATTCTAGGGGGGACCGTAGCCCTCCTTACAGCATTATCTTGGCCCTTTATATTCCCTAAACTCTCGCAAGCCGATCACTACAATGACATTGCTGCCCCCGAGAACAAAGTCGCGATGACAGAAAAGTAGTCCGCTTCTCATCGCTGAACTAACGGGAGATTGGGGTTAGGCAGGCACGCGATACAACACCGCATTAATATTCATCCCCGCCCCCACTGAGCAGAACAAAATGAGGTCGCCAGCTTCAATGTGGTGGCCTTCCATCTCTCCTTTGACAATAAGATCGAATAGAATGGGAACGGTAGCGACGGAGTTGTTGCCCAACCAGGAGACTGTCATCGGAAGAATATCGTCTAAATCTACCTGTACTTCTTCGTGCTTCAATAGGCGCTGAACGATACTCTTCACCATTTTGCCATTGGCTTGGTGAATGATCACTTTCTTGACTTCAGATAAAGCCAGACCCTTTTGATCAAGTAGTTCCTTGACCAGCTTGGGGATTTCGGTCATCGCGTATTTAAATACGTTACGGCCGTTCATCTTTAGATAAAGAGTGGGATTCTCTTCCGCAGTGGGTTTATAAGAGGTATCCATCCAAAGCATCTCACCTTTGCTAAAAGCATCGGTCCGGCTACGATGTCCCAAGATACCCGTAGGCGTATCGCCTTCTTTGGCTTCCAAAACCACAGCACCTGCTCCATCGGAATAAAGCAGACAGTTTTTATCGTTCGGATCAGCAATGCGCGAGAGTGCTTCGGCACCAATTACTAATACCTTTTTTACATCTCCTGACCGGATGAAGTAATTTGCCTGTACAAGCCCTTCTACCCAGCCCGGGCAACCGAAGATCAAGTCGTAGGCCACAGTATCGGGATTCTTGATACCCAGCTTATGCTTCACTCGTGCAGCCAAGCTAGGACACATGTCAGAATGGCGATTTTTGTATTGCACATCGCCAAAATTGTGAGCCACAACAATGTAGTCCAACTCTTCCTGATTGATCCTTGCGTCCTCAATAGCAGCCTTTCCCGCGAAAGCGGCAATATCGGAGGTCATTAATTCTGGCTTAATAAACCGCCGACTCTTAATTTCCGTGACCGTTTCTACATGATCTATTACTTCGCTGGTAGGCCGGTCCACCACTGCCCCTTGATAATAGAAGGAATACTCCAGGAAATCGTCATTATCCATTGTTACTTCCGGTAGGTAACGTCCAGTCCCCGTGATAGTGGAATAGATTCTTGTAGACATGTGCTCTTGGTTCTGTTTGGCCTGCTTAGGCAATTTGCACTTTATCTGCCGTTGATACGGACGGATAAAACACCTCTGTTTTCTCAATTATAAATCAACTCACAAGGTAAAAAAGAACAGGGAGTATAGTTGTTAGAAGCCGAAATAGAGATTCGGGTATTTCCGACTTCGTAGCGGTAAGTAAGCTACAATCCACTAGCAATATTCTTGCTTGAATGCTTCCACTGATTCAAAGGTGGCAGCACTCTGCCGAATATTGATATATTATGGGCGGCCAATGGCAGCAGTGCCAAATCCTATGGACCTTGTGTTCTTCATCCTGTATCATTCAATGTGCCAAAAACACCACCGGCCAAGCGCGGAAACGCTCGGCCGGATGGAGATATAGTTCTTGGAGAACAAAGCGTCCTCCGCGACCTCAATTTATGGCTTAACCTCACGTCCTTTCGCGAAGTCACCAGCTTTAATAATCACCATCTTCGCTGGATCCATGTACTTGCGCATAGCAGCGTTAATTTCCTCAACAGACAGCGCCATCACCTTGGCTTCCATCTCTTCGCTCCACTGCATATCGCGGTCTAGGTAGAGGTTGGTGTTTAGCATTGCTGCCAAAGAGCCGTCCTGTGCACGAGTTACCTCTTGCTTCTGTACCCAACCGCTCTTGGCTGCGTCCAATTCTTCGTTGGTAAAGCCGTCCGCCAGTACTTTTTCTACTTCTTCAAAGAAGGCTTTCTCAACTGCACCTACATTCTCTGGTGCGAAGAAAGCGTAAGCACCCAGCATAGCTGCATCATCTTGCTCTTCAGCATTAAAGAAGGAACCTACACCGTAGCTTAAGCCATCCTGCTGACGAATACGATCCGCCAAACGAGACTTTAGTGCGCCACCTCCAAGCATGTAGTTACCCATCATTACTGCTGGGTAATCCTCATCAGAAGTACTCAACTCCATATTCTGTGCCGCCAAGAACCAAGCATTGGCCTTGTCTGGTGTCTCAAATTCTACGTTTTGCGCTTCTGGCTCAAAGAAATCACGCTCTAGGCGCTGATACTTACTTGGGCTTTCCCAGCTAGCAAAGTTAGCGTCCAAAGACTTTTCAACTTCTGCCTCGTCAAAGTCACCCACTACCGCGATGGTCGCATCCGAAGCACCGTAGAAATCATTGTAGAAGGCTTTTACTTCTTCCAACGTAACCGCATTCAGCGCTTCCACTTCTTCATCAAAGTTCATGGTGTAGCGCGGATCTGACTCATCGTAGTTGCTCATGCGGCGGCCCAGTTCAGTCAGGGCAATCGCCTGTGGCTCAGAACGGTTTTCAGCAAGAGATGCTAGTTCCTCTTGTTTTAGTTTTTCAAACTCATCTGCTGGGAAGCTAGGCTTCATCATCAGCTCACCCACCATATCAATTACCGCTGGCAATTGATCACGCTCCGTTTCGATGATCGCATAGGCACCTTCCGCACCACCGCCGATCCGCACCGAAGCTTTCAGTTCATCAAGACGGTCCTCAATTTCCTGACGGTTCATACTTTCCGTCCCTTTGTTCAGCATCATACCGGCAAAGTTGGCCGCCATCTGCTTATCCTTCAAACTAGAAGGAGCACCAAAACGCAGGCTAATACGGGCACGAACAGCATCGGCTCGAGTTTCCTTTGCCAAGAAGGCGTATTCTGCAGTTTTTGCAAACTCGCCGGTCTTTGTGCGGCTGTCAATATTGTCGTGAGAAGCTTCAAAAGCTTCACCCTCAGATGCCATTTCGCGGCCTTCGTAGCCGTCGACTAGGGCAGCAATGTTTGGTACGTCTGGAATTTCGGCACGTTCTGGCTCATCCGTTGGGATAAAGCGGCCTACCGTACGATTACTAGAAACAATGTACTTACCGGCAGCAGCAGCTACTTGCTCGGGACTTACTTGCTCCAAACGATCGCGGTAGATGAATCCTAAGCGCCAGTCACCCTGGGCGATAAATTCGCTAATCAGGCGCCCCACACGTGCACTCTCGCGCATTTGTAGGTTGAAGTCTTTGAGCAAGCTTTTCTTAGCTCGCTCTACTTCTTCAGCAGTTGGCGGATTGTCCTTGACACCGTCCAAAGTGGTCAACATAGCCATCTTTGCTTCTTCCAGATCCTTGTCCTTGAGTACATCCGCGTGGAAGTAAGCAAAACCTGGTTCTGCCAATTGTGCGGCCCAACCCCACTGGGAGGAAGCCTTACCTTCTTCTACTAATGCCTCGTACAAACGGCCACTTGGCTCACTGGTCAAGGTCTCCACCAATACGTCTACAGCTGGGTAGTCCTGGTGGCTACCAGGAGGAATGTGGTAGGCTGCACTCACCGCCTGAACATCACCTACACGCTTGAGGTCAGCATAACGCTCACCGTCCTGAATAGGCTCACGGGTATAGGTTGGAATCAATTCACGCTCGGGCTTAGGGATTTGACCAAAAGTCTCCATGATCATACCCATGGTCTGAGCAGGATCAAACTTACCAGCAACGATTAGATAAGCGTTGTCTGGCTGGTAGTACTTGCGGTAGAAACCTTGCAAGCGTTCAATCGGCACGTTTTCGATATCCGCACGCGCACCAATGGTGGATTTACCGTAGTTGTGCCAGAGGTAAGCGGTAGAAAGTACACGCTCTAGCAAAACGCTAGTTGGGCTGTTTTCGCCCATCTCAAATTCGTTACGTACTACGGTCATTTCACTCTCCAGATCATCGCCAGAGATGAAAGAATTAACCATCCGATCTGATTCCATTTCTAACGCCCAGCGGAGGTTTTCCTCCGTAGCACTTACCGTTTCAAAGTAATTGGTACGATCGTACCAGGTAGTACCGTTGAAGCGGGCACCGTGCTCATTGAGCTCTTTGGGAATGTCCGGGTGGTCAGGTGTACCTTTAAATACCAGATGCTCTAATAAGTGAGCCATGCCAGTTTCACCATAGGCCTCGTGACGGGAACCAACCAAATAGGTAACGTTAACGGTCACCGTTGGCTTAGACTGGTCGGGGAATAATAGTATACGTAATTGGTTATCATCAATTACGTACTCCGTAATTCCTTCAACCGAAGCCAATTCAGTAACCCCTTCCGGAAGGGTCATTTCCTGTGCCTGGGCCATAGTTAAAACAGAAAAGAGCAGGGGGAGGGTAAGCCAAGCCCCCAGTCGGGAAACTAAGTTCATCATTTGCATAACTTGGTTTATCAAATAATTGCGCACGGAAGATACAGGAAAATGAGCGCTGAGGCACTAGCCAGACTGCCAAATTCCCGTCACTGTGCTGTCTATATTGATAATAATGATGTCAAATTGACTTGCTAGTTCCAGCTGGTAGCTGCTTCTTTCATTTTTGCGGCTAAATCAGGCCCTAAGAAGCGATCAATTCTGTCGTGCGCGATGTATAATATCGGCGTGAGCAAGACTGCCATAAGAAATTTGTAAGTGTACTGTACCGTTGCTACCGCTAGGAGCTGTCCCCAACTCCAAGGTTCGAATAGTCCGGTCAGCGCTGGACCCCATTTAAAGGCAATCAAGAGTATCACAAAAGTGTCGACTAACTGAGAAATGACGGTCGAACCAGTGGCCCGTAACCAGATTTTCTTCTCTCCTGTAACAGCTTTAATGCGGTGAAAACTAACCACATCCGTTAGCTGTGCCAATAAAAAAGCCGAGATAGAAGCTACAATAATTAACAGTCCTTGGCCAAAGACGGCACCAAATGCCAACTGCATATCCGGCACCCCGGCGCTTTGGTACTGCGTTTGCCACCAATCTGCCGGAGCTAGCCAAATGGCGGCGAAAATCATGAGAAACGCATAGCCAATCAAGCCGGAAGTCAGG
>JBCBWU010000208.1:0-12694 GCA_039816955.1 Bacteroidota bacterium | reverse complement strand
GATTTGATTCACCCCATGTCAGCCCGTATTCTGCAACTCAAGATTTATGTCCACACCTATTAATTAGACTTTGACCTCAACCATATACCCAATCCCCGCACCTATCTGAAGCGCCGCAAGAACAAGGGTTATCACGCTCAGAATTACACCAATATTCTTCGCCTAACGGAAGCATGGTGTAAGTTGCCACCTTACGATAGGAAAGCTTTACAGGATTGGTATGGACAGGTACAGGAAACGACACCGCTGACGGAAAGGGAATGGTTATTGCGGTTGGGGTAGTTTTTAATTCTCGCGCCTGGAGACGCTCGGAAACAGTTGGTGAATTTAGTTGAATTGGTTCGGCCGCCTCGGCGACCTTAGTTAGTGAATTAGTTGTCACCTTTCTTATGTGTTCTTATGTGCCTGATGTGGTTCAAAAAGTAGTCAGTAGACAGTAATCAGCACACAGGTTTTCTTGGGTACCTTGGTGGTTCAAAAAAATTTTGAAGGTTGGAATATTTGAGGAACTCCAGAACACTCATTCTTATGCTAATTAGACCAGACTCTACCTGATTTCCACTTTAACTATAACTTTAATTCTTAACCCGACGAAGCCTTAGCGCAGTACCCCTATTCTAATTCTAACGCTCATTCTAATTCTCACCCCATCTACTGGTACGCCTCAAAACCATAATCCAAACGAAAATCCACTGTATAAGGCGCAATTTCTCCCAGGAAGAAGACAATCTCCATTTTATACAGATTGCTGGACAGGAGGTCTTTAAAGTTACCCAAGCCGGGTTGTAGGCCGGTACCATTGAGATTGCGCCGATAGAGATCGTCGATGTAGAATGCCTCGTCGGCTATGGTGCAATTCGGCTCATTGATGGCACAGATCCGCACCGATATTTCCGAAAGGAAACCAATGTCTAGCCCGTCCAAAGATTCGATGCGGGCAAAATTGGGCAAGATCTTGTTAACGTCCCCAGCAGATTGACCACTAGCAGCCAAGAAATCTGGATAGTTAGTAGGCAGATTATTAGCGGATAAAACCGCAGCCGTAAAGGTGTTCGTGCCCGCAGGTAGACTAAAAGTTCGGGGTGGATAATTGAGTTCAAAGAGAAACTCTCCAACATCTTCACGGCAGGCAGAGAATAGTAATACTAAACATCCTAAACCTAATATGACATAGTTTTTCATAACACATTGTACGCTTAAGTCTCAGTTGTAGAACGCCCGATTCTGTAGACAGTTGTTCACCAACTACAATTAATGACGACTTTGTCATTGCAAACGTTGTACGGTAAAATTTTATGCACCTTAACAGTCAATTCGCAAAATCTTTCAGCAATCTTAGGCAGATAAAAGCAAAGATTTATCTTTAGCCTGAGAGTTTTCCACTTCCTCCTTAAATCAATTCCTGAAACTTAGAATATTAAATGTCGAAGACATGGGTGAACAGCGTGTAACACTAGTTAGAGACGAGAAGAGTATGCACCATTTTGTCCGTCATCTCTTGCGGGATGTCCGGGCCTTTGAATACATGCTCAATAATGATTGGTTTGAAGACGATATCATTCGGATTGGTGCGGAGCAGGAGATGTGTCTGGTCGACATAGAAGACTATACTCCAGCCACTATTGGTCCAGAAGTCTTGGAAAAACTGAGTAAGTATCCCTGGGCAGATGGCGAACTGGCTCGCTTTAATCTGGAAACCAATATGACGCCCCTGGAACTGAAGGGCAAGTGTTTCAGTAAGATGGAAGCTGAAAACACCAAGCACCAGCGGATTATACGTAAGCAGGCCCGGCAAATGGGGGCAGAGGTGGTGCTCACCGGCATTCTACCTACTCTGCGCAAGTTTGACTTGGCCATGGATAATCTCACACCGCGGCCACGTTATTTTGCCCTCATGGAGGCCATTAACCAGCAACTGATCGGCACTGCCTATGAATTGCGCTTATCTGGTATTGATGAGCTGCTGGTAAAGCATGATTCACCGCTACTTGAGGCCTGTAACACCAGCTTCCAGGTGCACCTACAAGTCACCCCCAGCTCGTTTGTGAAAATGTATAACATTGCACAAACCTTAGCTGCTCCGGTGATGGCAATAGCTGCTAATTCTCCCATCGTTTTTGGCAAGCGACTCTGGCACGAGACCAGAATAGCGCTCTTCCAACAAGCGCTAGATGTGCGTACCACCCACGATCACCTGCGAGAGCGTAGCCCGCGCGTGAGCTTTGGCTCTGGTTGGCTGGAAAACTCGTTGATGGAGATTTACAA
Source organism: Bacteroidota bacterium (assembly GCA_039816955.1). Classification (GTDB taxonomy): domain Bacteria; phylum Bacteroidota; class Bacteroidia; order Chitinophagales; family Saprospiraceae; genus Lewinella. Next base: position 10,429 of record JBCBWU010000208.1, on the reverse strand, counting down.
AGAAGACATCGCCCGTTTTCGCGTCTTACTAGATACCGAAATCACGCAAGACAGCATAGAGATGGTGCTGAATGGGAAGGTGCCAAAGCTTAAAGCTCTACAGGTACACAACTCGACGGTCTATCGTTTGAATCGCCCCTGCTACGGCATCAGTGAGAATGGCAAACCACACCTTCGGATCGAAAACCGCGTGCTACCAGCCGGACCTACTATTGTAGACGAAATGGCCAACGCCGCCTTCTGGATTGGTGCTATGGCCGGCATGGCTGAGCGCTATGATGATATCCGAGAAGTGATCGCCTGGGAAGATGTACGTGATAACTTTGGCAAAGCAGCTAAATTTGGTATTGACACCAACTTCACCTGGTTTGAAGACCGTAAGATTGGCGCTTGCGAGCTTGTTCTAAAGGAGCTACTCCCGATCGCACGAGCCGGTTTGGAAAGCCGCAAGGTGCACAAAGATGATATCGATAAATACTTGGGTATTATTGAGGATCGAGCCAAAGCGCATATGAATGGTGCTCGCTGGCAGCTACGTGCCTTTAGCAAACTAAAAAAAGAGGTTCAACGCGACGAAGCTGCCTCTATTCTTACAGCCTGCATACTTAAGCAGCAGGATGAAGGTAAACCTGTACACACCTGGGAAATGCCAAAGCCAAGCGATTTAAAAGACTACCGCCCAGCTACGCTTACAGTGCAAGAATTTATGGAAACGGACCTCTTCACCGTACACGAGGACGACCTCATTGAGATGGTTGCCCAAATGATGGACTGGCGGAAGATTCGCCATATGCCTGTTGAGAATACCAAGGGCAAGCTCATTGGTTTAATCACGGGTCGGATGATCCTGCGCTATTACACCAACGGGAAAACAGTTAAGGGTAAAGAAGTGGCGGCGGTGCGCGATATCATGATAAAAGATCCGTTCACCATTCACCCTGATGCTAACATTGTTCAAGCCATGCACGTCATGCGGGAAAACAAGATTGGCTCCTTACCCGTAGTCAAGGATGATGAACTCATTGGGATCATCACAGAAATGGACTTTGTGCGGGTATCCGGTCGTCTATTGGAGCGACTCAGCGGAGAAGAGGAAGCGCAGGAAGAAGAGAAGAAAAAAGGTAAAGGAAAGGCTAATTCCTAAATCTAAACGAACAAGCCATAACGAACGAGGGCCTTCTGCTTTACGCCGAAGGCCCTACCATTTTCACATTCGAGAGTCAAAAATTCTTATCTAATATTGATGCGCCGAGTAGCTAAGCGTCGGCTTTGAGCACCGACAAATTGTATTAGATACATGCCCTTCGGCAAATCACCAACAAAGTATTTCTCATTAGAACGGTAAGTGAAGTTCTTAATTTCGCGGCCGGCTAAATTAAATAGCACTACCCGCTCAATAGCATCATTGTCAATTACCTGAATAAAATCCACCGCTGGATTAGGATACACCTGGTATTCCGCTACAGCGGGGGCACTCCCGTAGCTTCGGAAGCTGGTCTGTGCCACTATCGCACTAGTGCTTAAGCACAAAAAAAGAAGGAGTACAAGGTGCTTCATATAAGACTTGGGGTTATTTGGGATTACATATACATAATAATAATCCTAAAAATAGGGCAATTTGTTCAGCAAAACAAAGTTTTTTCATCCCTCTTAAGCAAAAATTAACAGCTTTCGCACAATAATTACAACACCTGAAACGAGGATTATTTTCCATTTTCCTGTTGATTTATGCCGTTCTGTCGGCTGGTGTTACCGCTTAAGCAGGATTTTGTCGGATACCTGCTATCCATTTGCCTACGATTAGGTGCAACACTGGAGCGAAAAAACAGACTGGATCAGGATTAACTTAGTGGAGCGCTAAAACACCTCCACAAGCAACAGCACATAAGTTTTCCACGCAGATTGATTATCTTACATCAAAGATTATCCCATTGGGGATAGTCCCTAGCTTGTTTACAGACAAAAGTGCATTCAACCATGTGGAAAACGCTCTACTGCCTGGCTATCGCCGTGCTGCTCAGCTCTTTAGCCGTTGCACAACCCATTATTTACAATGATGCTACCACCTTGATCACTGGCACTTGGAATCAAAATGGCACGCTAACGGAAACCAGTTCCGCCGACCCTTACGAAGGCAGTAACCATTATCATTTCAGCTATAACTTCACGGGCTTCTGGGCGGGTATTGGGCTCAACCTGGCTAATTGGGGTCCAAACGGATACGACTTCACCGGTTACACCCACCTGCGCCTCGCCTACCGGGGTATGAATGGTGATCATCGCATTACGCTCATGCTACGCAGCGACGCAGGCGATGGTAATACCCTCACGCTAGGCACCGCTAGTAGCAGCTACGAAGTAATAGATGTTCCGTTATTCTCCTTCAGTGCGGGAACAGAGCTTGAAATCAGCAGTATCACCGAACTTGACGTAAGTGTCAGCAGTGATGTGGCCAACGGCAGTGGCGACCTCTACTTCGACGATATTCAATTGGTAAATATCGGTAGCGTAGGCGGTACTTCAACCGCCACTCAACAGCGGGCAGCCAGTATGCAACGTGGTATGAACCTAAGCAATTGGCTAGAAGCCTATTGGTTGATTCCTTCCGGTAGCTACCCGGATACAGATCGTTATGATGCCGGAGATGTAGCCGCCTTCCGCGCCCTGGGTATTGATGCGTTACGGCTTCCTGTTACCTTCGAACACCTAGCTGGGCCTGCTCCGAACTACACCTTGGATACCAGCAACCCGGCCTTTGGACTCATTGATAACGCTATTGACTGGGCGGCCAATAATAACATGAAGCTCATCATTGATATGCATCACGGGATCACTACCCTCACCGATGTCAACTACCAGACCGAGCTTCCGCGACTAGTGGCTATCTGGGAACAAATCATCAACTTGTACGGAGATCTGGATCCCGAGCGCTATCTCTTTGAGGTATACAATGAACCCCACGCTATCTCCAACGCCAATTTCCGTATCGTTGCCCAGACCTTGGTTGACGTGATTCGTGATGCTGGCTATACCCATTCGGTTATCGTTGGTGCTAGTGGTTACAATGGCGCGGGTGAGTTACTGACCTTCACGCCGCTAGATGATACTGATATCATTTACACCTTCCATTTCTACGATCCGTACCTGTTTACCCACCAGCAGATGTCGTGGACTACCACCCCGTATCTACCTGTACGACCGTTCCCAACCGGAAGTGACGAAGTCGACGTCAGTACTCTGATTAATGGTGCGGGTGAATGGAGTGCCTTTTACAATGCTCCGGTGGTAGTGGGCGAATTTGGCGTCACTAATGAAGCCGCAGAGATTAGCCGGTGCAATTGGATAGAATTAGTCGCCGAGCTTTTCAATAACAACGGCTTCCCCTGGTTTTATTGGGGCGCCACGGATATCAGTGATGGCTTTGGTTTCTTTGACGGTGGCGTAGTTGGAGAAGACGAGATGGTGCCCTGCTTTGGTACCGCTCTGGGGCTGCCGGCTATTATCCTTCCGGTAGAAGAATTGAGCGATGTCACAATACAGTGCCAAGGTGATCGAATCTATTTAGAGTGGTTTGTCAAATCAGACGAACTGGGGAGTATGTACGTGGAAGGATTCTCGGTGGAACAGAAAAACTGGGAAAGCCTTACGACCATCCCCATGCGAGCCACGGAGCAGTGGTACCGGGCCATTATGGAGGAGCAACACCAAGCTTACCGCATTCGGGTAGTTGAACTTGACGGCACCGTGCACTATACCCGCCTGGCCGAAAACCACTGTCTGAGTTCTGAGGATTGGAAAATTTACCCTAACCCGTCCAACGGTCAAGTATACCTAGAACATCCAGAGATCAGAAGCGATGTAAGCGTACAGCTCCGCAATACTTTTGGCCAATTGATTTGGGAAAGCCCACAAATCATCGTAAACAACGGTAGCCCAATTAGTTTACCCGAAGTAGCAACTGGCATTTACAACATTCAAATCTGGCAATCGGGTCGACAACTGGCTGCGAAGCGCTTGTTGATTCAAAACTGACGGGCTTTTAATCAAAATGAAAGAAGCAGTTAAAGTAACAATCAGCTACCTTAGAAGTCGTTCAGTATTCTAACAATCAAACCATCGAACGCTCTAACCATCTACTCCTTTGCTAAAAGCGAACAAAAAGGGCACTTAAGTTCACATCAAAAGAATTAACCAATTCAACTAAATTCACCAACCAGTGCCGCAGTCACAACTAATTCAACGAACCACTTAACCCTCTACTTATGCCGCCGTAAATCAGACTGATGCTTAGCTGATAGGCGCGACTCCGCAAACTCCGCCACTTCTTGATCTTCGTAGGCATTGAGCAGGTCACGAACTGGTCCGTAGAATACTGTTTTGGGTACCTCCGCTACGAAATAGTGGGAGTTTAGTACCTCTGAGCGGCAGCCCAGCTCCGCCAAATTTTCACGGATGGAGGCATGATCACCATCATCTTGTACTAAGGCTACCACTACTACGGAGTTACCAGAATTGCGTAGGGTATTTTGGTAGGTGAGCCTGCCGTCTTGGGCATCTATTTGTGCCTCGAACTGATCAGCGGTGGCTAATGGTAAGCCATAGAAGGGAATACTCACGAGTTCATAACTACCTGCAGTCGTGTCCACGGGCTTAGCCCAAAGTTCTTCTTCTACGGCTTCATCCAGTACCGGGCTGTGGTATTTGAAGATGACTGTTACTTGGTCTTTTGTTTCGTCCATCCTTTGGTCTATTTGAAAAAACTTCCTTTAGCACCCAAGGTAATACAACTTATACAGGCTGTAGCGATCAGACTGAGCGAACGACTAATTTGCAATAAATAGAGACTTATCAAAACCAAGTAACGGTATTTCCTCCAACTCTGTATGTAAAGTTTAGAGCTTCACAAATCGCTGCTCTCCTATCAGTTGCTTATTAGCATATAATCGCAGCTGATATATTCCCGGTTGATAAATATCTGTGGGTAAGGTCAATTGACCTGTCCAATCATGCACTTCCTGTTTTACCAACTGCCCAACGCGGTTATATATTTCTACCGCTACTGAGGAAGAAGAAATACTGATTGGGGATATAACATGTAGCTGAGATGCAGTGGGATTAGGGTACAAATACAAGCCCCTATCTACACCAAAATTCAGTACCGTTGAGACAATGGGACCGTAGCTGAATTCTCCAGAGAAGTCAACTTGTTTCAAACGATAATAGTATTGCCCCATTTGCTGTGGTTTATCCACAAACTGATACTTCTTAGTTTCACTAGTTGTATGGTTCCCCGCTACTCGGCCCAGGGCCTGGAATATTTTCCCATCCGTTGAGCGCTCAATTGTGAAGTAGTCATTGTCAATCTCCGTAACAGTCTCCCATTCCAACAGCACTGTGGCATCCTGAGTACTTGCTGCAAAGTGTATCAATTCTACGGGTACCGACACAAAGTCAATCTTCATATCGGGGTCACCAGTACAACCACCTGTAGGGCTACCATTTCCTTCGATACCATTGGCGGTAATAGATGTCAATTCAACATCAGTCGTAAAACTGATGGTATGGCAATCCGCATAAGGCTGCCCACAAAGAACGGTACTCGTAATACACGTAAAAGGATCAGAGCTGGTAGGCGCATAGAAAATAAGAGCATCGGCATTAAACGGAGGGCCTTGCGGCCCTTGAATCGAAATATTCATTGTTACCATTGTCTCAACACTAGTAACTGTAATAGGGGATAAATTAGATACCGTCACTGTATTACCACCAGCAGCCAAAGACAAAGAAAACGCTCGAGTAGGTCCGTTTGCCCCTGTAGTTGATCCGAGTATTCCACCTCCACTACACACTTGAATGGCGTAGTCAAAAGAGGTACCATTATCGGTAAAACTAACTAAACTGATATCTGAGTTTTGACAAGCCCAACTCAAAATCGGAGTGTAGAAAAACAGTAAGAAAAGGACGGGAAAGAGCTGATGTTGTTTCATGATTTAAGTTCTAGCGTATGAGGTTAACCGATGTGATACAACTTCAGTACTAGAAGAAAGTGTAGCTCATAAATTTTAAGTGCTAAAAGTTACCAAGCTCCCTGGCTAATCGACCTTCAATAAATACTTGTGCGTACCACATCATCTAAGCTGTAGCAAAACTAGCCGTCAACCTACCGCAGGGTTAACAGTTTTATTGCAATAACTAATAGGATTCTTGCAGCTCCCCTTCAGCCCTGCAAAACCAGTAACTTCTGCGTGGATAATGTCCCCTGGACGAAGAAAGGCGCAGCGGAATACCCACTACACCTTTCATTAATTTTTCTAAATGCAACTATTGGAATCTATAGCAAGCCCTTGAAGTAAGTCACAAATTCCTCCACCGGCATCGCACCCTTATCACCCTCACCTTGGATACGAACAGCTACGGAGTTGGCCTCCGCTTCCTTCTCACCAACAATAAGCATGATTGGAACGCGCTTCAATTCTGTATCGCGGATTTTACGACCAATTGTCTCGTTCCGCGCATCGATGTAACCGCGAATATCGTGGGCAGCCAGCTGCTGCTTTACCTCCTCGCAATAACCGTTGAATTTATCGCTAATCGGAAGAATCGCAAACTGCTCTGGCGCTAACCACAGGGGAAACTTACCCGCCGTATTCTCAATGAGGATACTAATAAAACGCTCCAGAGAGCCGAAGGGCGCTCGGTGGATCATGACCGGACGGTGCGCCTTATTATCGGCACCAATATACTCGAGCTCAAACCGCTCGGGTAAGTTGTAGTCTACCTGGATGGTACCCAATTGCCAAGAACGGCCAATGGCATCCTTAATCATAAAGTCGAGCTTGGGACCGTAAAAGGCAGCCTCACCTAATTCAGTAACTGTTTCCAAGCCAACTTCCTTGGTAGCCTCAATAATAGCATTTTCCGCCGCTTCCCAGTTCTCCGCAGAACCAATGTACTTCTCTGGATTCTCCGGATCGCGCAAGCTGATTTGAGTTTTAAACTCGTTGAAGCCCATCTTCTTGAGAATCGTTTCCGTTAGGTCCAATACGTTAAGAAACTCATCCTTCAATTGTTCCGGTGTACAGAAAATATGAGCATCATCCTGAGTGAATCCACGTACACGACTCAAGCCGTGCAGCTCACCACTTTGCTCATAACGATAAACCGTACCAAACTCCGCAATACGCAGCGGCAAATCGCGGTAGGAGTGTGGGCGATGCGCGTATATTTCGCAGTGGTGGGGGCAGTTCATTGGTTTCAGTAAAAACTCCTCTCCTTCGCGTGGAGTATTGATTGGCTGGAAGCTGTCTTCCCCGTATTTCTCGTAGTGACCTGAAGTCACGTACAACTCTTTTTTACCAATGTGTGGAGTGGTTACCATCATGTAGCCACGCTTCTCCTGCTCATCCCGGAGGAAGTTCATCAGGCGTTCGCGCAAAGCATTCCCTTTAGGCAACCAGATTGGGAGACCAGAACCTACTCGGTCACTGAACATGAAGAGTTCCAATTCGGAACCAAGTTTACGGTGATCCCGCTTCTTCGCTTCTTCCAGCAACTCTAGGTACTCCTTGAGTTCTTTGGCCTTCGGAAAACTCACACCGTAGATACGGGTCATCTGAGGGCGAGTCTCATCACCACGCCAGTAGGCACCCGCTACGTTCATCAATTTAACGGCCTTTATGGCTCCCGTATTGGGAATGTGCGGCCCACGGCAGAGGTCGGTAAAATTACCTTGGGTGTAAAAGGTAATGCTGCCATCCTCCAAATCTTCCAGAAGTTCGAGCTTATACTCGTCATCCTTATCCTTGAAGTAAGCAATGGCATCCGCTTTACTGATTTCTTGGCGCTGGTAATCGTTCTTTTCTCGGGCCAGTTCAATCATTTTCTTTTCAATCGCGGCCAGGTCATTGGTACTTAGCACGCGATCTCCGGTATCTACATCATAGTAAAAACCGGTTTCAATAGCTGGCCCAATGCCAAGCTTCACGCCTGGATAAAGCGCTTCTAGAGCCTCCGCCATGAGGTGAGCCGAAGAGTGCCAGAATGTGGCTTTGCCTTCTTTGTCCCTCCAGGTAAAGAGCTGTAGAGTAGCATCTTCGGTAATGGGTAGGTTGGCATCTACAAACTCATCATTGACCTTAGCGGAGAGCACATTACGTGCCAAACCCTCACTAATGGATTTGGCCACGTCCATAGCCGATGAGCCGCTCTCCACTTGGCGCACCGAACCGTCTGGTAAAGTGATATTGATCATATCAATAAATTGTAGCCGCCGACCGCGCTGGAGGGCAAGTGTTCTACAACAACACTAACTCCCAACCCGCCTTCTCCGAGGGCTTGTTATAGATTAAGGCGCAAAGGTAGAAACTACCTCTACACTAATGAAAAACCGTACGAAAATTTCAATATCAATTTCAATCAACATTTCAATAGCGAATATCTCATATTGCAATTGTGTTAGGGAGAACTACGGGTTAGGAAGATGATAAGTTCCATTATTCGGTCACCAATTTATAGAGTGAGCCCTTCTTCAAATATGGTTGCGTGTAATCCTCCTGCTGAAGAGACGCCTTGCAATGCGTCTTTACAACGGTGACCATCACCGTTGATTTTAAACATCACCCTATTTGTAGATAAAAATTATCTCATGAAGTTCAGATAGACCATGTGAAGCCCTACCCCGCTCTCACGCTTTACCAATCTGTACTTATCTTTAGGACATAGCCCCAAATGCCCTCTTTCTATTCTATCAACCGAGCAATTATGATCAAGCAAAATGGTACTATCTGGTGGCTGTTCTACCCCTTAACGATTCTTTTGATCAACACTCCTGTGAGCGGGCAAAGTACCTTATCTGAGGAAGAACAGGAAATAATCAAGCAAATTGAAACTAGAGGAGTACACTATGGTGAAATGGCCCAACAGATTTGGAGCTGGGCAGAATTAGGCTACCAAGAAGAACGGAGTTCAGCTTTGCTAAAGCAAGAACTGGAAAATGCAGGATTCACCATAGAAAGTGGTGTAGCGGATATTCCCACTGCCTTTGTAGCCAGCTACGGTAGTGGCCAACCTATTATTGGCGTGCTAGGTGAATTTGATGCACTACCTGGCATATCCCAAGCAGCAGTTGCCTATCCGCAAGTGCGAGAAGGATCAGCTAACGGGCATGCCTGCGGCCACCATTTATTCGGTACTGCCTCTGTTGCTGCCGCGATTGCGATTAAAGGATGGTTAGAAAGAACGGGCACCTCTGGGACGATACGCTTCTATGGTACACCCGCTGAAGAAGGGGGCGCCGGAAAAGTATACATGACCAGGGCCGGCCTCTTTGATGATGTAGATGCCGTGCTGCATTGGCATCCTGGTGATGGCAATAGTGCCGACCCAGGCTCTACACTTTCTAATATGTCTGCCAAGTTTCGGTTTCGTGGCCGGTCATCGCACGCCGCCGCCGCTCCGCAACGTGGTCGTTCTGCCCTGGATGGCGTAGAAGCCATGAACTATATGGTCAATCTGATGCGCGAGCATGTAGACGAAAAAACCCGCATCCACTACGTCATTACCAATGGCGGTGCAGCTCCCAATGTAGTCCCCGCTTTTGCGGAAGTCTTCTACTATGTTCGCCATCCCGATCGCGCTGAAGTAAAGCGCCTCTTTAACCGCCTTGTACTCACTGCGGAAGGTGCTGCCACTGGCACCGAGACGCGTATGGACTATGAGATCATACACGGTTTGTATAATCTAATGCCCAATTCCACGTTAGCAGAAGTGATGCATGAGAACCTACAAAAGGTGGGTGGAGTAGAGTACGACGAGGCAGAGTACATCTTTGCCGATAGCATTCTACAAACCTATAAGCGTCCCGGAATTGAGCTAGCATCAGCAGCGCAAGTCGGAGAATTCAAGCCCAATCCTGGCGTCTACCCCGCTTCAACGGATGTAGGAGATGTAAGCTGGGTCACTCCTACTGCGGGCCTACGTACAGCTACCTGGGTACCCGGCACAAGCGCTCACTCCTGGCAAGCCGTAGCTGCTGGTGGCATGAGTATTGGAAAAAAGGGAATGCTGGTAGCCGCCAAAACCCTTAGCCTGACGGCCATTCAGCTGTTTAGCGCTCCAGATATCTGCGACAAAGCCCGAGAAGAACTTGAAACACGCACCGGCGCCGATTTTGAGTACGAAGCACTGATTGGAGATCGGAAGCCGCCCTTGGATTATCGGAATTGAGGGTTCGCTGCGCTCACGGTGAAGGCTCGCTCTGCTCGCGGTATAAGCTCGCTTGCAGCTCGCGGTTGAAGCTCACTGCGTTCGCGGGGGAGTTCGCCTAGTGGCTTACGGATAATGCTCACTCCGTTCGCGGTAAAAGACTCGATTATGACTTATGATCTGCTAAGGCGCTGGATGTATTTCTCAATACTGCTTGGGGTGAGCT
>JBCBWU010000207.1:0-12701 GCA_039816955.1 Bacteroidota bacterium | reverse complement strand
CCATCCAAAGGTTTCCATTTTGATCATCGGTGATCGATAGGTAGTAGGGGTGGTCTTCGGGCTTTTGGCCTTTGGGCCAAGTCATCCCAACTTTGCGATCATACTGTAGGAAACGGTGGCCATTACTCAGCGAATCTTGTTCGGCGAAAGTGTAGCGGTGACGTGTATTGCAAATCCAGAAATCCCCGTATTGGTCTTCAAGTATGGAGCGGATACCGAATGAACCTCCTTCCTCAGTTATAGTAAGTTGGTGTTCGTACATCCAGCTGAGGGAGGTGCCATCGTAGCGACAAAGGCCAAGGTTGGCCGTTCCAAACCAGAGGTGGCCACGTTTGTCTTTGTAAATGTGATAGATATCGTAGGGGCTCCAGGAAGCATTGGGCGTTTCGGCATCAAACTCCTCTTTCATAAAGTGCCCTGGAAAATCTACTGCGTAAAGGGTTTGCCCATCGTAACGATAAGGACCTTTGGGGCCTCCTTTAAACCAAAGATCATTAGGATTGAGCTGCCACTGGTTATTGAAGAGGTAATTCTCTATTAGCGGCAGGCAAGTGAGTGTACTGTCAGTGAGTTTACTGACCCCCTTTCCGGTATCGAAATAAATATTTCCCTTATGGTCCTCCTGAATGCCCCAAATCTGATTACCACACAAGCCATGTTTAGTCGTTAAGTGTGTTATTACCTCACCATTGTAGCGAAAGGCACCCTGGCCGTTGCTGCCAAACCAATAATTGTTACGGCTATCCTGAAAAACGATCATGGCACTACTACCGATGGCAGCTACCGTATCACCTATTACAATTTGGGAAGCAACTTCAACCTCAGTTTGCTCGGCAGTGAGCTTGGTCCGCCCATTGCAGGACAGAAGCCCCCCTACTATCATTAGTCCAGCGATAATCAGGGAATGATTCATGACTTAATTTTTGGGTACAGATTCGCTTGGTGTTTCGCACAAAATCCGTTTTTTAGCTGGCATACTCATCATTGCAGGCAAGTGCTTAACAAGTCTTTATCAAGTTTGCCTGCTCAATGCATTTCAATATGAACGCCTCTTTAAACAATTGGGCCACTTTTAGCGCTATCGTAGTTCTAATCTTGCTCCTCAACAATACTGTACTCTTTGCCCAGGAAGCAACTGATTCTGACTGGTCTTTCGAAATACAAATAGCGGAAAATGAATATTACCTCTTCGAAGGCATGATCAATGAGCGCTACCCGATTGAGATGTACCTTCAAATAGGCTGGAACTTCTGTGGTGAAAGCGATAACAACCGTTGGAATGCCCGACAGCTAGATGGTTGGTATCTCTACAAGAAGGTAGGCAAAAAGATACCTCTGGTGGGTTCTATTAAGTATGGTGACCCTGCTCCCTTTATCCGGCTTTATGTACCCGCTACACTTGAGGACGAGCCTCATGAGACTACGTGCGACCTAGAAAATTACGAGGAGGTCTTCACCGCTACTGGTTACGATTTTCAGAACTTATTCTGGCAAACTAAAAATATGGACGAGCTATATCCAGTAGACTTGCATCTTGTACACGATTTCTCTTGGAAAACAGCTGCCAATCTTGACTTTAAATGGCGGGGTATAGAGTTAGCCTCCTTTGATCTGACCACCCAGAGTGGCGTTGAATACATTCAATGGGTAGATGTGATGGCAGCGAAAAAAGTGGGGAACGACTACTATGCCATTATCGAATTTGGTCATCTATCCATACCAGGGTCTACGGGTAGCGGATACTGTGGCGCAGGCGTAGAGACCTACCTGGCCTTCCTCAAGCTTAATAAACAGTTGGAATGGGAAACCTTCGAAATTCATCACGTAGAAAGCTGCATTGAAGAAATCCCAGAAGGGACAGTTACATACGATGTGGATTTTCCTGAGCGGGGACTGAAAATGAATAACTAAACGGAATCAAGCCCCTCGCCCAAAAGTAATCCGGTGCCCATCCGGGGCCTCGACATCAAAATCCGTCATGCCGTAATCTTGGAGGGCGGGAGCATTCTTAATGGGTATCCCCTGCTCCAGGCAACGTTGGTAGATTTTATCCACATCATAAACGAAGATGTACAAAAGTCCGGTTGGGACGGCTTGTGTAACCTGATTGTCCATTAAAGAGAGATGGAGGCTCACTCCCCCTCTTTTCAGGACTGCGTAGGTGGGTGGCTCCTCCCAGGAGAAGGTCAGCTCAAAACCTAAGCCCTGCGTATAGAATACCAGGGAACGTTCCAAATCAAGGACAGGAAAGATGGTAGCGGCATGCGAGAAGTTGTCTCTATGTTCCATAGCCTTGTGGAGGTTTATCTGTTCTGTGAGATCTAATTCTTCAACTACGGTATGAACATTAGAGCAATGCGGCAATTTGTTCCGCCGCCCGAATACCACTCAGGTATGCTCCGTGCACCGTGCCCCGATAATCGCGGGAGGTGTGCTCACCGGCAAAGAAGAGCTTGTCTTCCAATGATGTTTCAAACTTGGTGAATTCTGATGACCGCACTCCGGAAGTGGCAAAAGAATAGGAGCCAAAACTGTAGGGGTTAGAGAACCACCTGGTACGTAGAAAACCAGTAGGTTCAGGAATACCAGCGCCGTAGATAGCGCGCAGATTAGTCATAACATCAGCAATAATTTCAGCGTCACTCATCTGCTCGGTTTGCTTGGAATATTCCCCGAAGGAAAATGACATTAAGGCATTTGTCTCCGCGTACTTCCGTAAGTTGATGAAGTAGCTAAATTTTCCTTTCTGCTCGCTGGTAAAGCCAAGGTAGTGCAGCGAGGTATCCCAAAAAGGCTCGTCCCAAACACAGAGGAATTTATTCACCGAGCCCATATTTAAATTATTGATTGCCTCTTCCACCCCACCTGATAGTGGCGGCGTAAAGGTGATGACATCTGCTTTTAAGACGCCCAGCGGAACGGTCACCAAAATAAAATCAGCATCAAAATCCTCGGTATCGGTGACTACCTTGATCCGTTCGTCGGCATAGTCAATTTCCGTTACAGGGGTATTCAGTCTGATATCTAGCTCAGTAGCGAGGTGTTCTGCTATGGTGTCAAAACCGTTGGTAATAATCAAGTCGTCACCACGGAAAGCTTCGTCGTCGTAGAAGTCAAGGGAAGAGAGCTCGGCCATATCTCCGCCGGTATCAAACTCCAGATAGGTGGACAGGAAATAGGTCCAGAGCCGATCGTTCTCGTACTGTGGATACTGCGCGTAAAAAGCTTCCGCAAAAGGCTGATTAACAGCACCACTGAAATTGGCCAAAATATCGTTGTACATCTCTTCGGCGGGATCAAATTCATCATCGGGGTAGCGAGTGCCATCTATATCGTAGATTTCTACATTCTCATCATCTGTCTCGCAAGTATTCGCGCCCGCAGCATTCGCTATCGCGGTAATGGGGTTACCTGTAGGGCCATGAATCCAGCTGGCCCCTTCATCAAAAGGAATACTCAAACTACGGTTCGTCTTAAGGCGCCCACCAACTTTGTCTTGTGCTTCCAGTACCACCACATTAAGCCCACGATTTTTAAAGTACGAAGCTGCCGCGAGGCCCGCCATACCCGCCCCAATGATCAGGATCCGCTTATCCGTCATTAATTGGGGTACCTCCTCGTCATCGCAAGAAGACAAGGCGGTAGCTAAGGCGAAATATGGGAGTGCGGAAAGGGTCGTTTGGACGAATTTTCTTCTTTTCATGAGTTGGTTTTGCTTATTTGTTCATGCGGGAGTTGGTCACTATCAATCGTAGTTCTCGGAGAACTTGTCTAAGGGCGATTTGCAGCGACTAGCGGAAGGATTAACTTTGGCTTTTAATGCATCCAATTTAGGATTTCGTGGAATTCATTCCGCTGTGGGAATTTACAGCAGAATGAATTCCACGAAACCAATTTAGGAAAGTTCACCGAAAGGAAAGAAGCTGGCTTACTAGCACTAGCGTCACCCGCTTATTCTAAGCGTTTAAAAGCAATAACTGGATCTGATAGATCAGCACCTTGGCCATAGGAGAAGCCAATGAACGACAGCGTATCCCCGATTCCTGCGTTCGCAAAAACATCATTCGGCAAAGACCAGCACTGGACGCCTTGCCCTGGCGCAGTGCCTTCCCCGTAGAGGAATAGAATGTTGCGTTCCGAATCCTTGGCAGTAACTACTCCAGTGATTTTAATATCAAAGTTAGCGTAGTCCGAATTGACTACTGGCGACTCCTTCTTGAAGTTTAAGAAATAGGTTTCGGCATCTACCTTTAACACCCTATTCTGCAGTTCATAAGCGATGGCCGCGTATACTTCATTGCCCGTCAATTGCTCTAGGTATCTCGCTATCGCTACATTATTAGGAGCCAACTCAAAGGCCTCTTCCGCGTATTTAATTGCTTGCTGCTTATCGCCATCATCATTGGCAATTACCGAAAGGTTCATCTTCACGCCAGTGGAGGATGGATCCATCTTTTCCAGTTGCAGAAAACGTTCTTTAGCCTCTGCCATTTCCCCATTATCCAGGTAGATTAAAGCATCGGCGAATAAGGCCTCAAAGGCAACGGGATCTAATGGTGCTGTGGTTCGCTGGTACTTGTTTTCGCAGCTGCACAAAGCGAGTAGCAAGCTTAGCAGTATTATGATTCTCATTGGTAGATTTATCCAAGTAGTATTGATTAGTAAAGCGCGCATTGAGAGCACTCTAAGATAAGCAATACAATAGGCATCCTTATCCAAAACTTGGAGTAAATCGCTTCAAGAATCCCCACCTCTCGGAAATCCTATGCTGCCAGCCCAAAAATCTACAGCGCTATAGACTTGCACTTTCTCCCTCGGCATCTCGCCCTAACTTATTTCTCATTCTCTCAATGTATTTGAGGGTATTGGGATTTTTAGGGCTATACTCATTTGATTGCTCAAAGGCTAGCAAAGCACTCACATAATCGCGCTTTCGCTTATAGGCCAACCCCAATCCAAAGTAAGCACTAGACTTATTGCTGACCAATTGACGAATCTCTATGTCATTCACAGAACGATCAGCTGGTGTGGCGGGATTTAGATCAATAGCTTTTTTAAAATCTGCAACTGCTCGGTCCTTACTATCACCTCCCTGAAAATAACTTGACCAATGATAGCTATACGCCCTTTCAAAATATCCCCGAGGATCATCGGGTACGCGCTCAATGTACTGACTGCAAGCCACGATAGACTCCTGGTATCTATCTAGTCCGAATAAGGCTTCACCAAGGATAAGGTAGTTTTTAGCGGTCTCTGGCTCTAACTCAATAGCAAGCTGTGCATCCGCCAGAGCCATTTTACACCTCCCTATTTTCAAGCAGGCTGCTGCTCTATCACTTCTCAAGGCTGCATTATTGGGGTCTGCTTCTACCGCCTCCGTATGCTCCATCACCGCTAGTCTGTTCCGGTATTTAAAGTACTCCTCAGCGGGTAGTGCGCGTTCTTCTTCCTCCGTTAATACTTTAAATTTGGGCTTTTCCGGGCTCCGAAATAAGAAGGCAACCGCTAGTACAACAATTGCTAAAAGGCCAAGCTTTGCCCAGGTATTCGTTAGCCAAGAAGATTTTTCTGATGGTGCCATAATGAATAGACAGTTTTGTAGCCCTTATTGAGAGCGGGCTGGTGTTCAATGGAGTTATCGAATACGATAGTAATCCGAGCGCTATTTTTCTTGACTTTGTGGTCTGAGAAATTGCTACCGCAAACTAATATCACTAGTTGACATATTGGTCTTCAGGCTACTTAAACAATTGTTAAAGATGGCGTCAATACCGTGCTGCTTAGTTAAGGATTCTTAAAGTGGCTGTCGACATTCTAAGCATTTGATCAAAACGCTATCCAATACTGATTTTTGTCGGACAAGGGTGCCTGAATTACTTAAGGGGTTATCGGTGCTCAATAATTCCTTAAATTCATGTTGATAGTTTCAGCTAAACTGAGCTATCAGACTGAATAACCAACTTATAACACCTTCCATTATGAAGCGCTCAGTTTTACTCCTTTTCACCTTTTCCATACTACTGTTCCTTTCGGCTTGCCAACCTGTATCACCTCCACTGCAAGCAGAAGAAGAGCAAATTTCGGGCGCCTACGAAGCCCTCAACTTTTTCGGCTTGCGCACCACTTACCCCAATGACCGTATCCCAGATCAAGCCTTCCTTCGTGCCTGGCAAGACCATCAGCGTATGCCTGACGCCGCAGTGGCAGAGCGAGGCATTGGCCCCTGGGAAGCCATGGGACCTGTGAATCGTGGTGGACGTACTTTAATTCTGGAGTTTAATCCACAGAACCCCAATACGCTCTGGATTGGTACAGCCAGCGGCGGACTGTGGCGGAGCTATACCGAAGGCCTGGGCGCAGAAGCCTGGGAGTATGTAGATATCGGTTTTCCTGTGCTCGGCGTATCATCGATCGCCTTTGCGCCGGGCGATTCTACCACGCTTTATATCGGTACCGGCGAGGTGTACAACTACCAAGCGGCAGGTACCGGAGCAGCCTACCGTAGTACCCGCGGCAGCTACGGCATGGGCATCTTTAAATCAACGGACGGAGGCGTATCCTGGGAACTGAGCCTGGACTGGAGTTATGACCAAAACCGCGGCATTTGGGATATCGCCGTTGATCCCCAAAACAGCAATATCGTATTTGCCGCTACAACCCACGGGGTGTACAAGAGCATTGATGCTGGTGCAAATTGGGAGCGGGTGCTCAATCTTGTCATGGCCAATGATTTGGTCATTCATCCCACTAACTCCAACCTCATACTTGCCGGAATTGGCAATTTAGGTTCCCCCGGCAAGGGCATGTTTCGCTCTGAGGATGGCGGGGAAAGCTGGCAAAGCATTACGCAAAATATTCCCCCAACTTTCCAGGGGAAGATTCAGCTTAGTCACGCGCCGTCTAATCCAGACATCGTGTACGCTAGTATCGGTAATGGTTTCACCTTTCAAGATGGCGCTACCTGGTTGTTGCGTTCCACAGACTTTGGAGCCACTTGGACCCAAGTAAACGATCTTGACTACAGTCGTTGGCAAGGGTGGTTCGCTCATGATATTGGCGTATCCATTGATGATCCTAACGAACTGGTTTTGGTAGGCATCGAAGCCTGGCGCAGCACGAATGGCGGTCAAACCATCGTCCCCGAAGCAGATAATGGCGGCGGACCAGACAACCCCGCTCCGGATGACAACAGCTTTGGCGATGAAGTGCATTCAGATTGCCATGATGTAAAGTACCACCCTACCAACCCCAACATCGTATACGTTGTAAGTGACGGCGGTGTGCACCGCTCCATTGACCGGGGCCAGACTTACCAGTTTGCGAATGGTGGTCTGCAAAACGTACAGTTCTACAATGGCTTTTCTAATGCCGTTCAAGACGCCAGTTTCTGCCTGGGCGGCTTACAAGACAATGGCACTATCCGCTGGAACGGCGATAATACCTGGACCAAAATAGCCGGTGGTGACGGTGCCTGGACCGCAATTAACCCGCAGGACCCTGGCACTTACTATGCCTCCTCCCAGTACCTAAACGTAAGGCGTATCCGCGAAGGTGAAGGCACCGTGTTTATGGATATTCCCGAGATACCCGAAGAGGCCTTCATCGCCCCTTATGTAGTTTGTCCTACCGACGGAAATATCATCTACGCTGGTAGCGCCGCGATGGCCAAAACAACCGACGGAGGAGACAACTGGGCCCTAACCAATAACAATAGTACGCTGGACGGTAATCCAATCCTGAGCATCGGCGTCACACACAATCCGGATGTGGTGTACTGTGCCACTGCCCCTACTACTATCTTCGGTGGTATAAGAGGCAACTTCTTCGTCACGATTGATGGCGGTCAGACCTGGCAAAACCAAACCGGCATTCTACCAGACCGCTACCCCATGGATATTGCCATTGACCCTACCGATGAGGCCACCGCCTACATTGTATTCAGCGGATTTGGCAGCGGGCACGTGTTCAAAACCATCGATTATGGAGCCACCTGGAACGACATCAGTGGTGACTTGCCAGACATACCCACCAATGCGGTGGTCGTCGATCCCCTCTACCCCAACCAGATTTACGTGGGCAATGATTTCGGCGTCTACGTTTCTACCAATGGAGGTGGTAATTGGGAGAGCTTCCAGACAGGCCTGTACGATGCTACGATGATCTTTGATCTCGTGGTGTCTCCCAGCAACCGTAAACTCCGAGCTGCTACGCACGGCAACGGCGCTTTCGAAAGAGATTTGCTGGAAGAGGTCGTTGATGTAGAACAAGTGCCCGATCTGGTACAACAGTTTAGCGTTTATCCCAATCCTGCCACAACTAACACCACGGTATCATTCGAGTTGCAGGAGGCTAGCGACTTAAGTATTCGCCTGCTCACAATTGGTGGTCAGCTGGTGGAAGAGTGGACAGCTAACCGCTACCCTGCTGGTAAACATCAGGTGCCTTGGGATTGTACCGAGCTTCCCAAGGGCAGTTATTTGTTGCAATTGAACGGGGGTAACTTCGCCCAGACTAAGAAGTTGATCATCCACGGATAGGAAAAGCTTACCTTAAATGGGAAGTGTATAAGGCATAGAAAATACCACAACGCAATAACTGTAGAAGTCTTCCAACTGTTATGTTGGCAAAGGCTTGACTAATTGTGTTGATTAGACTATTTTACCTAGTCAATAGCGATGATCAAGAAAAACACAGGAGATGGGATTGACAATTAATGAAGAAGTATTACTAAATGCAAATATGTCAGCGGAAGACTTGCTGATCGAAATAGCTGTTCATCTCTATGATATTGGAAAACTTACTTTAGGTCAGGCACGCGATATGGCCGGTTTAGATCAAATTAGCTTTCAGCAAGAAATGTCAAAGCGAGATGTACTAATCAAGTACGACCAGGAAGATTTCATGGATGATCTTGCTGCCATCAAGGCCTACAAAGAAATGAAACAATAGTGGTAGTAGTTAGTGATACTACAGTAATAAGATGGGATTCAGGGTTAGTGACCACCTGTATGAACAGATCTTGGTACAAGTTGGAGAAACTTAGCAGAATAAGATCACATAATTTCTTAGAAGTAGCGACGCATTGCAATGCGTCGCTACTTCCGCCCAGCAACTTTTGTCGGTTAGCCTAGCAAGTACCATTTAGTCCCGAAGTTTCGCCAAGCAATTCCCTACATTCATAGCTGCGGAGCGTACTGCTGCTGTGGGAACTCCGCTTTTCTCGGATTCCAATACACGCTTATGAAACGCTCACTTCTACTTCTCCTACCTCTGTTTTTACTCTTATCCGCCTGCCAATCCAACAGCGGCGAACAAGCCCCGGAAGAAAATCAAATCTCCGGTGCTTACGAAGCACTCAACTTCTTTGGTATGCGGACTACTTATCCGTATGCGCAAATCCCCGAACAGGCGTACTTCCGCGCCTGGGAGACGCACCAACGCATGCCCGACGCCGCAGTAGCCGAACGCGGAATAGGGCCCTGGGAAACTATGGGACCAGTGAACCGGAGTGGGCGAACGCTCACACTAGAGTTCAATCCGCAAAACCCGAACACCCTCTGGATAGGTACCGCTAGTGGCGGACTCTGGCGCAGCTATACCCAAGGGCTAGGTGCTGAAGCCTGGGAATATGTAGATACTGAGTTTCCAGTACTGGGGGTGTCTTCCATTGCTTTTCCACCAGCGGATTCTACCACTATCTACATCGGCACCGGTGAAGTCTACAACTACCAGGCAGCTGGCACAGGTGCAGCCTATCGCAGTACTCGGGGCAGCTACGGAATGGGCATCCTCAAGTCAACTGATGGTGGTACCTCTTGGGACTTGAGTCTCGATTGGAGCTACGACCAGAACCGCGGTATTTGGGCCATTAAAATTGACCCTCAGAATACCGATATTGTCTACACTGCCACTACCCACGGTGTATACAAGAGTACAGATGCCGGCGAAACCTGGGTGCAAGTGCTGGATGTACCCATGGCTAATGACCTGGTCATTCACCCCGACAATACGGACTTAATCGTTGCTGGAGTTGGCAATCTGGGTTCTCCCAACCGGGGCATCTACCGCTCCACCGATGGTGGTATGAATTGGACCGAGCTTACGCAAAACATCCCTCAGGATTTCCAAGGTAAGATCCAACTTAACTACGCCCCCTCACAACCAGATATTCTTTACGCTAGTATTGGTAACGGCTTCACCTTCAACGATGGTGCCAGTTGGCTATGCCGCTCTACCGACTTTGGTGCAAACTGGACGGTGGTGAACCAGGAAGATTACAGCCGCTGGCAGGGCTGGTTTGCCCACGACATTGATGTCTCAGCTGATGATCCAGACCAATTAGTGGTGGTAGGTATTACGGCTTGGCGCACCACCGACGGCGGACAGACCCTGGTAGAAGAAGCAGAAGGCGGTATTGGCCCACTCAATCCAGATCCGGGTGATAACAGCTTTGGTGATCAGGTCCACTCTGATTGCCACGATGTGAAGTTTCACCCTACCGATCCAGATATCGTATACGTCGCCAGTGACGGTGGAATCCATCGTTCTATTGATGGTGGCCAGACTTACCAGTTTGCCAATGGCGGATTGCAAAACTGCCAATTTTACAACGGCTTCTCCAGCGCTACCTTAGACCCTACTTTCTGCTTGGGTGGCTTACAGGACAATGGTACTATTTTTTGGAATGGCGACGATACTTGGTCAGTGATTGCCGGTGGTGACGGCAGCTGGTCAGCTATTAACCCAGAAGATCCCAACATTTTCTACGTTTCCTCACAGTACCTCAACGTCAACCGCTTTCGCCCGGATGAAGGGTATACTTTTATGGAAATTCCAGAAACCTCAGGCCCGGTATTCATTGCGCCGTATATGATTTGCCCCACCGACGGTGACATCATTTACGCCGGTAGCGGTGGCATGGCCAAAACAATTGACGGTGGAGATACTTGGGAGCTCACTAACAATGGGGAATCCTTGGATGGTAATCCCATTTTGAGCATCGGCGTGAGCGCGAATCCCGATGTAGTCTATTGTGCTACGGCGCCCACTAGCATTTTTGGTGGTAGCCCGGGTAATATTTTTGTCACGCTAACCGGTGGTGATTTCTACCAAAACGAAACCGGTATCCTGGCAGACCGCTACCCCATGGATATTGCGGTTGACCCCAGTGATGACGCTACTGCCTATATCGTATTCAGCGGCTTTGGTAGTGGTCATATCTTCAAAACCACTGATTTCGGAGCTAACTGGACCGACATTTCTAATAACCTCCCCGATCTGCCCACCAATGCCGTGGTAGTGGATCCTATCTACCCAGATCATATTTACGTGGGCAATGACTTTGGGGTTTATGTTTCTACCAATGGTGGAGCAAATTGGGAAAGCTTCCAAACCGGCCTCCACCCAGCTACCATGATCTTCGATTTGGTCATTTCGCCAATTGATCGCAAGCTACGAGCGGCTACCCATGGCAGTGGGGCTTACCAGCGGGACTTACTAGAAAACCCACTTGACGCAACCGTTCCAAACGAAACCGTCCAAGCCTTCCGCCTGTATCCAAACCCTGCTAGAGCACAAACTACAGTAAGTTTCACCCTCAAAGATGCGCAAGATGTAAGATTGCGCCTACTGGATAACAGTGGTAGATTATTGGAAGAACAACCAGCCGTCAACTATCCTGCGGGCACGCATCAGGTAGATTGGTCTTGCGCCAACTTAGCTGCTGGCACCTATTTCGTGCAATTGCGGAGTGAGACCGCTACGCAGACGCAACAGCTAGTGGTGAATCGATAAAGGCAAGGCATCTTACAATCGGAAATTGTAGCGTGCCTTCAGCAAAATTTGCTGGTTGATTGGTGTCCAACGCTCCATACTGTTGACAGTATTGTTGAAGGTGTTATTATTGTAAACAAAGAAGAAATCGCCTTGTGGATGATAGATCCAGTGTATGCGGGCGTTGACACCGATGGTACGGGTATCCGTATCGTACTGGATAAAGCTATTGAGCTGTAGATCCGGCGAAGCGTTGAAGCGAATTTTCACGCCCACGAGCGTTTGTTCAAAATCGCCAAAAGGTAAGCGCCCGATATTGTGGTTGCCCACTAATTCGAAAGTAACGATACTGGTGGGATTCCAATTGATGGAGGCCTCAAACTCGTCGAGTTTACCATCGTAAAAAGTACCAAACCACCAGGTGAGCTGGCCGTTGAACTTGCGTTTGGCGGCTAACTCGGCTTCTAAACGCCAGCGGGTGAAATGATAGGAGCCCTCCGGAATAGCCACATCAGAGGAAATCTGAAAAGGTTCTACCAGGCGCTCGCCCCGGGGCACATAGTTGGCCTCTATCCGATCGCCACTTTCCAGACGCCAGTTGATGGGTGCAGTGAAGATGCGATAAGATTCCCACTGGGTTTGCAAATCAGTGACGTAAAAAAAGAATAACTGATTACGCATTTGGCGCAGCCACTTCCATTCCGGGCGTGGTGCGTAAGTAACACCTCCTCGCCAGCTGTTAATGGCCCTGCGGGGCACAAACCCCAAAGCCGAGGCAATAGCTGGCTGTCCGGAATGGATTTTACCTACCAAACGACCCGCTTTAATGGCGATAAGAATTTCTTGATTGGTGTATCCGGGATGTACACCAATCGTGCTGATTTGGTAGTCGATTTTAACCGCCACAGCCGATTGATCGCCTTCCAAAT
>JBCBWU010000206.1:0-12824 GCA_039816955.1 Bacteroidota bacterium | reverse complement strand
CAAAAGCAGTTTTATTCATGCCCATTTCGGCAAAAAATTGCTCGGAATAATCATTAAAACTCTCGCCAGTAACAGCCTCTACTACTTGCGTAAGCAGGATATAACCAGAATTGCTGTACAGGTATTTTGTACCTGGGGCAAAGACGAGATCTTCTTGCCGCTCCAATAGTTCGATAATATCATCATTATCCGTTCCTACTTGTCGCCAATAAGGCTTCTCCATGATCTCATACAGGAAGGTATAGTCCCTAACCCCGCTGGTATGATTGATCAAGTGCCGCAGCTTAATTTCTTCCTGCACATCGGGATACAAAGACGGTACATACTTTCTGATATCGTCTTCCAAACTCAGCTTTCCTTTCAACGCTAAATCCAAAATGATCAAAGCGGTAAACTGCTTTGCAGTGGAGGCAATGTTGAAGCGGGTGTTTTCATTGATCGCTACTTTATGCTCCAGATTTGCATATCCTAAATAGTGTTCGTAGACAATTTTACCATCTTGTACTATACCAACGGCCAAACCCGGATCACCCTCGCCAACGTATTGCCGCACGATGGCGGTGATGGCTTCGCTATCAATCTCTGGCGTGGTTTGCCCAAATAGATTAATTGTAAATAACAGGGGGAGTATCAATAAGACTTGTTGCATTCGCATGATGTTAACTTTTGAGCAAAACTAGGGGCCGTACAGGCCTCCGTCGCCCCAAATCATGATTTGAACCCTCTTTGGTCACAGGTTTTTTGTCCGCCTCAGCCCACTATCAACCAATGAGTGGCAGCCTGCAAAATATTTATGGTCCAGGAAACCCAGAAGAATGCGGTCCACAGATTAGTATAGCATCAGGAATGATGACAACAGCGGTATTCCAATTTAGCATTGTCCTTACCATGACTACGTTCTGTATAACTCACTGATAATTAGCCGCTTTCTATCTAAAGCACTTTAAGCAAGCGAAAAGAAACAAACCTTAAGATCGACTATAGCGCCGGTAAAGCTGTTACAACTCCTTGATGATCAAGCAAAAATCAGCTACATTAGAGGAGTCCTGAATAGGGACCAATAAACGCTAGACTATAGATCTACAAGCAAGCGATAAACCTCAAGAATATGCAACCCCACAACCCTTCGACCATGCACGATGAAGATATTTACGAAGCAGCACGCAAAAAAGTACAAGCCAAAAAAGGCTTCCTTTATCATCTTGCGGCTTTCGCTTCGGTGATAGGACTGCTCTACGCCATCTTTTATTTCGAGGGAGGAGGGTATCTCCCCGTAGTTATTGTGGGCTTGAGCTGGGGCGTTGGTATCGCCATTCACTACCTAAAAACTTTTGGCACCGAGCATTTGGACTTTCTTGGCATTAGCCCGAACTGGGAAGAAGAAGAACTGGAACAAGAAATTGAGCGGCTCAAGAAAAGAAAAGCCTTGCAGGAGCGCATCAAGCAGGAAAAAAGCCAATTAGACGATGCAGATAGCCTCGAGCTGAAAGAGATTGAGAAAAGGCCTTTAGACGATAACGCCCAACGCTAAAGATCGATACTCAACGAAACGCGTTTTCCCATGCCTAAAGTAGATAATTTCTTCTCGCTCAGGAACACGGTTAACAAGATTTCCAATGACGAACTGGAGCAAGCTTTTGACTACCTGGAATCTATCAGGGCCTTCGCCAGAACGACCAACAAAAGCCTGTACGTTATTGACTACCAAACCAGGGGCTTTGAGTACGTTTCCGATAATCCACTTTTCCTCTGTGGGTACTCTGCCCAAGAAGTGAAAGACATGGGCTATGAGTTTTACCTAAAAAATGTACCCGCTAAAGACTTAGAGCTACTCTTGAAAATCAATACCGCTGGATTCGAATTTTATGAACAGATTCCCAGTGCGGAGAGAAAGCAGTACACCATCTCTTATGACTTTCAGCTGCTGCATTAGAACGGGCAGACCATCCTCATTAATCAGAAACTCACCCCGCTTTTCCTGACCCAAGACGGCAAAATCTGGAAGGGGCTATGTATCGTATCGCTCTCGGGGGCGAGTCATTCCGGGAATGTCAAAATCATCAAGAGTGGTAGTAATACCATATTCACCTATGACCTCGAGAACAACTGCTGGAGGTCTGACGAAAAAATAGAACTCTCGGCAAGAGAAGTAGAAATCCTTCGTTTATCCGTGCGGGGTTTTACCATCAGTGAAATTGCGGAGCAAATCTTCCTCTCGATTGATACCATCAAATTTCACCGTCGGAATATCTTCAAGAAGTTGGAGGTGTCTAATATCTCCGAAGCGATTTCGTCGGCGGTTAATAATAAATTGATCTAATCGCGAGAGTAATCCCACTTAGTATATCAAAAGGTGATCAACAAACTCCCCTTTCTGATTCTCTTGAACAAGCTTTAGATTATACCGCTCTACCTTTTCTTTTAGCACCGACACGAAAGCATTTACATCTTCTAAATCCGAGATAACGGTCTTGATATTTTCGTACCTACCAAAAATGATCAGCGTAAGATGACTCCCCTCCACCGAATTCAGGTCTCTGCGAAGCAGGATTCGCCTTACCTCAGCATATGGAATAGTTGTTTGTTTTTTCAATAGCCTGTTAATGGAAATTGAGTTCTCTCTTATCTCCAGACTAGATAAAATTTGGACGTCATATAACAACAGAGAAAGAAAGAACAAGCTGATTATCCCTCCAACAATCCCTGACAATATCTTCACCGGTGAGTCATCAATAGCAGCATACCCCATTACACAAAGTGAGACCAGTCCAATGATCATCAGCAAGTCACAAAATTGCTTACTTCTTTTGTATCGAAATACCATAGTCATAACGTATTCTACTTTTATGTTTGGTTTTGATTTGCCGCTCGTTTCGCGGAATTCATTCCGCTATAATTACTTCATAGCGGAATGAATTCCGCGGAACCAACGACGGAGACACTTTAGAAATCAAAGTCAAAAAAGAGGATAGACAACACAAGGGTTTAATGCAAATCTTATAGACAAAGAGTCCTTACCCAACCATTAGCATCAGAGTTAACCCTAATCTCTCCACGTAAACCACCCTTTAGTGTAGCTCCATTTCTCATCTTTTGCGCGTTCTTTACTTCTGATCTTCACGATGATTTACCCGTTTTAGATGAACAAGCTAATATTCACATTAGTGGTGCTCTTGTGCGCCCAGTACTGCCTATCTCAAAACCTACCCCAAGAAGCCGCACTGGCGGACGTAGATGAATTTGTGCACCTGCTGGAAACCCAATCTTCCTATTATCAATATTCCGGCTACGATTTTGAAAACCGCTTCCGACAATTAAAAGCAGAGATTGCCAGTCAGGATTCGATCCCGGCGCACGTTTTGGCTTTCCAAATTGAAAAGATCGTTTCCGAAACCATTGATCGCCACGCCTCCGTAAGAGCCGAAGACTTTGACGAAGACGAGATAGAATTGTACGACCTCCATCTCCCTTTTGCGGTAGCACCCCAGAATGGAAATGTGGCCGCTTTAATAATGGACAGGTCTACCAAGCAGTATCGTTATTACGAGGAGGAATACCCTTTCCTCAAATCCATCAACGGTCTGCCCGTAGTGGACTTTTTGGAACAATATGCCTATCGGCGAAAAACGGCTCCTGCTGCTGCTAAGCTATACGATGGGGTAAAGGACCTGAGAGACATCGGAGAGTTGTTCTTCAAACAAGGTGAGCTGACGCAAAAAGAAATTGACCTGGTCTTCACTAACGGAAAAACGGATAAGGTGATGACGCTGCCCCTCAGCGAGAAAAAGCATAGGTGGGTCAATGTTGGGCACACCCAAGATGTCACCTTGCTGCGGGCCATGTATTTGGATGAACCATTTGAGTACAATAAGCTGGATAAATGGCTAGCGGATTCGATAGCGTCCCTGCAGCTGCCTGCTATGTTCTCCTACGATGATTTCCCTGACTTCGAGCTCTATCTGCAGAGCACCATGGAGAAGTATAAAAATGCTCAAGCACTCATTCTCGACCTCAGAGGCAATGGTGGTGGCACTAGAGATATCCTGCACACCCTAGCCGGTTACATTGTTCCGGCAGAGCAATCACCCTGGGTGGCCAACGTAGCTCACATCCGCAATGATCAACAGCTGAATGAGGATATTGAAAGCATGAGCGCTCGCTACCTCTACAGCTATTATTCTGAACACTTATCCGATGATGATCGAGAAGCCATTGATGCCTTTGAGCAAAACTTCCAGCCCGAGCGAGCCTTTAATCCGAAGAAGTTTAGTGAGCCCTTCTACATGGTCCTCAACAGTAATGGTACTCCTATCAAATGCCCGGTATACATTCTGGTAGACGAACAATCCTTCAGTGCTGCTTCGGTTTTCACATCCGCATTTAAAGGGTTGAAGAACGTAAAAATCGTTGGAGTTACCACCAATGGTTCCAGCGGCCGCTCGGAGGTGTTTCACTTAAGTCATTCTAATATCAGAATCAAGTTATCCACTATGCTGTCCTTCCAAAGAAATGGTAAAACGCTTGATGGCAATGGTACTACCCCTGATCTACTCATTGAAAGAGATGAACAGCAGACCTTAGGCCAGGGTGATACCCAATTGGAGAGACTCATTAGCTCCATCAAAGAGCACCTTAGGACTTAGAGCTTATCTGGAGCATTGGTCTTGAATCTGGAATTTTGAAAAGAAGAATAGGGGGTCACTATCCCTTATGCACATCTGGGCAGAGAGGATGTAAGCAAAGGGGGCGACCGAAAACTTAAAACATAAACCCAATTCTTTCCAGATGAAAACACTGTTTTACCTAGGTTCTAAGTACAGGACAAAAAGCTGATTTCAGCCTCTAGCCCTAGATGGTTTAATATTTTCTGATGTAGGCGATCAAGCCCAATACGAAAGATGCTAAAGAGCTTTGTGCGGCGTTCCTTCACCCACTTAACTGGGATTCGATCACCTTCACGTACTTCAATTTCTCCGGTCTTAAAAGCCCAAATGAAGGCTATGCCAAGCAGGTAAATCAACGTATTAATCCGTTCCAGTTTGGTCAGATGAGTGTCTTCAAAATTGAAGCCCCGGCGCTTACAACAACCAAAGAATACTTCTATACCCCAACGCTCAGCATACATTCTTCCTTCATGTTTGAGTGGGGTGTCGCTGACCAGTATGAGGTACTCCTTAGTACCTATTTTACACCCTCCCATGTACAAGCGATGATGGAAGACTACTCGTTGTTTACGAAGGCACCGAAAAGAAGTACAGGCAAATAACGTCTTGGCTGCTTTTTCGCGCCCTTGTCCTGGTTTACGAACCTTAGCATCTACTCGAATACGTATAATAAATCCGAGAGATCGCTCCTTTAGAGCGGTGATCCAATCTCTCGAACCGAACTCCCTGTCCATCAGCACGTAACGTATTTTAGCACACTGTTCAGGCAAGAGGATAGTGAGTAATTCATCTAGCAGATCAAGGCGTTCGTCAGTATTCGAAAGCCCTCTTTTATCAAGTAACTTCCAAACTAGTGGAATAGCCGTACCTCGCCAGGATATCCCAATGGTCAGAATATTGATGTTGGTGCGACCAAACTTCCAATTGGTACGATCCATACTTAATGCTACCCAGCTGCCTTGATTAGCATACTTGTCCCAAGCAAATCGTACAAATCGCTCCTGATCAAAACAGTAGCCTTTCATAAAGCGCTGAATACGCTTGAAGTTGCTACTCTTCTTTACTTTCGCATTGATCACTAAGGCAAGCTTAGCAAAATTGACCGTGCTCATTTGCAATAATGCCAGTACTAGCTTAGCCATCATTGTCAAGCGTTGTCCATGACCAGCATAGTATTCACTAAGAGCTTCTTTAAGCCCTTTTTCTGTATCTTTCATCTTGAGTAATTGGTGCGGTAATTATAGTTTTGACACCTACAATTTACCGATTTAACCAGTTACTCATTTTTTTGTCCTGTACTCAGACCTAGGTTCTATTCTCTTTTTACTGGCTTCTTGTAATCAAGCCCAAGATCAGATCGCGACTGAGGCAGCGTCATCGGCACCACCCATTCAAGAAGAAGAGCCCAGCGAGCTTTTCCAAACCATAGCTACGGTGGATAGTCTCTTATTTTCCACCGCTCAAAAGGATTGTGACCTGGAGCGGTACGAATCCTTTCTAGCAGAAGACTTTGAATACTTTCACGATAAAGCAGGTTTTACACCATCCAAAGCGGCTGAGATGGCAGATATGGCCATCTTTTGTGGAGAAGAGCAACGTACCCGGCAGCCCCTGCGCAGGGAATTGATCAAAAACACCCTCGAAGTTTTTCCAATGGATAACTATGGCGCCCTTCAATTCTGCGATCATATTTTCTACTTGCAAATCAATGACGGAACGGAGAAAGTTATTGGCTCCGGAAAAATGACGGCATTATGGAAACTGGAAAATGACGAATGGAAAGTAGCTAGAATCATTAGCTATGATCATCAACCACTAGCCGAAGTTGAATTATCCGCCGAAACACTAGCGCTATACGTAGGTGACTATGTGCCGCCCGACCGCATCGTTAATATTGTCACGGAAGGGAAGCTCCTGCGAGTAACCGATATCAACAAGGGCGAAGCGGGATGGACCAAAGAACTATTTCCTGAGGCAGAGAACAAATTCTACCTCAACTACGAAAATGTGGTCTACGAGTTTGTAAAAACGGGGGATCAGGTAGAAACCCTGAACATCTACGAGAACGGCAAACTCATCGAAGAGGCTAAAAGACAGTCTTAAATACTTCTGGGTAAATCAGTGATTATTCACTGATATTCAGATACTTTTAGGCCCTGTCCATACTTTGTCCATGCTCTAAATTAGGAGCCAGGGAAGTTTTGCGGATACATTTGATCAATTCAAAAAATTAAACTGACCGATCGATGTATTCACTTAATTTTTCTGCACAACACAAGGCTTTCTTCCTCCTATTTAGTACGCTCCTCTTCTGTTTATGCGCCTGCAACAAACCAGAAGACGACGGCATCATGCTACCCGGTGATGGGGAGCTTGAAACGGGTTCTGGAATAACAGCAACGGAGCTCAACGAATATCCTGGAGATCTGGGTTTGCTAATCGACACTAGAAACATTGCTAAAAAGGGGCATTACCCGACCCAGGTAGTACTAGACTTTGCTGCCTCGGAAGGAGACTATGATCGTGAGGTTCCGGTGGATCCTTATACGAATATCGCTACTGTATCCATCCCCGTTTCTTCTCTATCGGCCGAAGCCGCCGCAGAGTTGAGAGATGGTGTTCCCTTAGATTACCGTATTGAAGCCGCGGGTGGCGAGCTGCTAGAAGAAGGTTCCATTAGTATCATTCCCCTACGGGAAAACGGAACGAAGATCACCGCCACAGCAGCAGATTTACCCTATGCTGATGAGACTTTTGTAATGACGGAAGGCATGCCCTATTTCCTACAAACCGTAGATGCGAGCGGCAACTTTTCGGATCAGGTAGTTGAAAAATCAGCTAATGCGGAGGGGAATGTAACTCAGCTCTACGAAGACTATTCCGCTTTCCGGAATTCTTGGAGTAATCACCAATATTATTTTCAGGCACATCCCGGCGAGGATAACGTTTATTCTATTTACTCCAGGCATACCAATCGCTATCTGGGTATCGACTACAACTGGGCCGGCACTTTCTATCAGTCTGGTTCCCTGAGCTACCCTATGGATCCATCCGCCCTTTCTTCCGACTTCAAGTTTCGCATCCAAAGAGCTGAGAATGGTTTTTTTACCCTCCACGACGCGAACGGCGATCCGCTAAGAAGATTCGAAGAGTCAGGACAGAAAGCAATTTGGCGGACGACCTCCACCAATCCTGTGCAGTATTTCAGAATTATAGCACTGGATGTAGAGTGGGAGGTCACGGAATTGAGTACCGAACACCAGCCCCCCATTTACCCTCCCGCCGAAACCACCTTCGGTTTCAATAGTACCTTGATCAATTGTGGCAACGGCTCCCTGGAGCAAGAGGTGGGCATTGAAGAATCCGTAACCAGTACCTATACCGTTGGGTTTGAAGAAACGATCGGTTTGAGTAGCCGGGCAACCACTAGTCTGGAAGCAACCGTTGGTGCTACCGCAGAAGCGAGCTTCTTTGGCAGTGGTGGCTCGGTCTCTGCCGAAGTAAGTGCCGGGTTGGAGCTTTCTGTAGAGGCCACCCAAACCAGCACCATCAGCAGCGAGAATTCGACCAGCAAGGAAAACACCTTCTTTTCTAAACGTACCGTAACCGTACCGGCGGGCAGCGCCTCCCTGGTGTATGATGCTTACCAAACCTATTCGAACGTACAAATCCCCTTTGTGAAGCGTTTCCGCGTACGCGCCAATCAAATTGACCCCGTCAATAATGCAGTCATCGTCCCCATGACCGGTGCGGCCATCAACACCCAGTTCAGCTTTGTAGGTTTCAAAGGAGTGGTTACCACAGTTGGGCCAGATTACATTGAAATCACAGTACGTGGCACCACACGCATGGACAATATCGTGCAGGCACAAAGTGAGGTGCGCGATGTACCCGCAGATTGCAATTAAGAGCTGATCTTAGATGCTGGCGACAAAGGCCTCAATCCCAAACTTGCTTCGGGATTGGGGCCTTGTTAATTAGATGGAGAGGCATGAGCACATTAAACGCTCGTGCTACAAAGTCTATATTGCCACGCTATATCAATGCATAAAGAAGGTTAAGCTTGATAATATTAAAAGAGAATATACTGGTTAAATTATCACACTTTATTACCTTTGATAGTATTAAATGATAGTATCATGCTGCAAAAATATTATGAAGGCACTGCAAAAATCATCAACTTATCAACTGAAATCGGACGATTATTAGGTATCGTAGATGCCACTCATTTAAGAAAACCAAGAACGGAATTAAGAAAAAGAAATAAGGTCAAGACAATTAGAGCGTCTTTAGCGATAGAAGGAAATACGCTTAGTGAAGAACAGGTTACGGCTATTATCGAAAATAAACGGGTGATTGGCCCAGCCAAGGATATTCTCGAAGTAAAGAATGCGATTGCAGTCTATGATAAGCTCGATGGATTTAACCCTTTTTCAGAAGAATCCTATCTAGAGGCACATGGAATATTAATGAAAGGTCTTGTTGAAAATGCAGGAAAATACAGAACGAAAGGAGTTGGAATCGTACAAGGAGACAAAGTAGCACATTTGGCTCCTCCAGGATGGAATGTTCCCAATTTAATGAACCACCTGTTTAACTATTTAAAAGATAGTGAGGATAATTTACTTCTAAAGAGCTGTGTTTTTCATTACGAAATGGAATTTATCCATCCATTTTATGATGGTAATGGCCGAATGGGTAGGTTATGGCAGACTGTTATCTTAATACGATTAAATCCGGTATTTGAATATTTACCTGTAGAAAAGGCCATCAAGGATAGTCAAGAAGAATACTACCGTGTATTGAATGAAAGTGATAAGGCTGGCTTATCAACATGCTTCGTAGAATATGCTTTAGAAAAGATTAAATTGAGTTTAGAGGAACTGGTCTCCGCACGGCCTGAAAATATGAATAATGAAGAGCGAATGACCTATTTCTTAGAACAACATAAGGGAAATGACTTCAGTAGAAAGGAGTACATGCAGGTATTCCCCAAGATATCAGGAGCAACAGCTTCAAGGGATCTACAGAAAGCGCTTGAGAATGATTTACTCATTAAAACTGGAGAGAAACGCTTGACGCGGTATAGCGTAAAGAATTAACTAGGATTGCCTTTTGTAGCAGAGCAATCTTACAGAACATATTATCTGCTTCTACAGTCCTTAAAGCTCCAAAGAATCATAAGCTCTGCCCAAGGGACACCTACCCGTTCCAAATTGTCCACACGCCTTACTTTCGGGATAAAGTGTAATTTGTCACCTATTAAAACCCTATAGATGAACCCAGCCCCATTAGTTCTGCATTCTGGCATATTCATTCGAAACTATTCCTACACCAAAGTTGAAACAGGAGAATCCGTATCCTTTTTCACCATTACTGCTACCAGTTATATCCTTTACTGGGAGTCGCCATTTTTTGACTATTTATAGAAGCAACTCGCACGGACATAACTGCTAAACACCAAGTACAGCACCATGCCTAAAACCATATTTAATCGCAACAAGCCGCACCTTACAATTGGCACTATCGGACGACATGTAGACCATGGCAAGACTGCCCTCACCGCGGCCATTACCCATTACCTGGCGGAAAATGGACTAGCCGAGCGCCGGGACCTTAATCAATTCGATACACTACCCGAGGAAAAGGAACTTAGAGTTACGGTCCAATCTGCACATGTTCAATACGAAACCGAAAGCCGCTTCTATACCCATATCGACTGTCCCGGGCACCCTGACTACGTGGAAGAATTGACGACTGGCGCAGCTCAAATGGACGGTGCAATACTGGTAGTTTCCGATGATGACGACCCCAGAATTGGGAATGGGATTGGGATCGAACAATTGGTGGAGGGAGGGTTACGGAGATGATAAAATAGAAGTGATAAACAGAGTAGGAGTTGTGCACCAAGATCAGCTAACTCTCTCAAAGAAATAAGAGCGTGTTTATATTTTTCTAGCTAGATGGATAAATCAAGGACGCTGGTCGAAAAGAAACGTACTGCAGGTGCAAGCGGATAGAAAAGCCACTATCTTAAAGAGCAGACGGAACCAAAAAAGCTTTTATGAGATTTTCTATGTTGCCAATGGAACAAAGTTTAAAATATCGAAAATAATGTATTCAAATATTACAGGGTAGAACTTTGCCTGAGCGTAATGAAAAAGGTACAATGACTGGCCAGAAGATCGTTATTGTACTTCCACAACACCACCACTGACGTGAGAATATCAAGCAAAGGGAAATATTACGGAGCAAAACAGGTAGAGCTCGCTCTCCAGAAAATAGTCCTTTCTCAGTACGATTATGTTACTGAAGGTACGCCCTGGCATTACCACGAAAATCCCTACTTCATGTTTGTGCTCAGTGGGAACATGCTTGATTGCAACAAAAAAGGCCAGTCATTACTACCCGCAGGGAGCTTGATGTTCAACAATTGGCAAGAGCAACATTATGGTCGTAGATATTCACCGGCAGCTAGTGGCTTCCATCTAGAGTTTGAACGATCCTGGCTAAAAAAACACGATTTTGATCTTGACATTTTTGAGGGGAGTCAAAAAATAGATGATCCCCACGTTCAATTCCTGGTCTCCAAAGTATATTTCGAGTTTTTGCTGGCGGACGAATACAGTGAGCTATCAACTGATCTCCTGCTATTGCAAATTTGTGATGCCCTCAGGGTAAAAAAGGAAGGCGATAAAAGAGGTATCCCAAGCTGGGTGACGCAGCTAAAAGAACTATTACATGATGATAGCAGCGATATTACACTACAAGGTTTATCCAAAGAAATAGGTGTACATCCCGTTCATATTTCTAGAGCCGCCCCCAAGTATCTTTCCGTGAGCTTGGGCGAGTACATCCGCAAGATCAAACTCAGCAAGGCCACTAGCGCTTTGCTGGACTCAACTATGTCCTTAACGGAAATCGCCTACCACGCGGGCTTTTCCGACCAGAGCCACTTCAATCATGTCTTCAAGACTTATTATAAAGTAAACCCCGGATCCTTCCGGAAAAAAGTAAAGCAAAGTGCCAGGGGGTAGTCTTATTGCAGCGTAACTTCCAGCGGTGCATTGACCCTAGTACCGGAAAACTGACACTGGGTCAATATAATTTCATTGATCATCCCGTATTTTTGCGCAAGCAGGAATTAAACAAGCATCAAACATCAGAGACATGCTGAAGAAAATATTGTTATGGGTCGTTGCCGTCTTTTTG
The DNA here is from genome assembly GCA_039816955.1 of Bacteroidota bacterium. Taxonomy (GTDB): domain Bacteria; phylum Bacteroidota; class Bacteroidia; order Chitinophagales; family Saprospiraceae; genus Lewinella. Next base: position 948 of record JBCBWU010000206.1, on the reverse strand, counting down.
GCTTTGGCGGCTATGATCTATCAGAGAAGCACCGGACCTACTTACGAGTATAAAGGATACCTGGAGAACGGCGGAGAAGAACACAAGTACGAACTCATCCGTACGCACGAAACCACTGCCGGAGCAAAGGTAAGCATGCCCATTATTGATGGCGCAGACTACCAGGCCGCCTTAAATTATAAGCGCTACCAGACGGACGATGCTATTACCAAGGTCGACTTTAAGCCGGACGAAACAGGAGCGCTCACCGCTCAATTACCCGTACAGCCAGCTGCGGGTAAAATGGAATACTATGTAACGGGCAGCATTGATGGTGAGGCCTTTGAAATCCCTGCCCAGGGGGAGGATAGGATTGTACTGCGGTATAAAGACCCCGTTCCCGACCTGATTTTGATCCCCCACGTTACGATGATGATCATTGTAATCATTTTTGGTATTCGGGCGGGGCTAAGCGCCATCTTCGAGCCTGAATCTATGCGCCGTTGGACGATTGTCGCTTTCTCTGCCATGACGCTCGGTGGGATGATCTTAGGCCCATTGGTACAGAAAAGCGCCTTTGGTGAATACTGGACTGGCTTCCCCTTTGGTGGGGACTTCACAGATAATAAGATGCTTATCATGTGGGTAGTTTGGGCCCTAGCCCTAGCTGTCATTGGTTTCAAACCCAAAAAGAAGGAGAACGTAAGCCGAACAGCAGTAATAACAGCAGCAGTAGTGATGACAGTCGTCTACTTAATTCCACACAGCATGGGCGGATCCACACTTGATTACGCTCAGGTAGACAAAGGAATTGACCCCAAAGAGGCAATTACTACCGGAGCTGAAAACTAGGAGTTTGTTGGGGGAATTGAGTTAGGCAGAATACACATCCGATACTCTACCCTACTAAAAAGTTAGTGGGGTAAAAAAAACAAGAGGAAGTGTCATATTTGGGTTACCACACACAAA
>JBCBWU010000205.1:0-12912 GCA_039816955.1 Bacteroidota bacterium | reverse complement strand
TGCGGGTGTACGGTGGCTACCTTAACGATGACGGTATCGACCCCGACAGCTGCACCGATGTGCTCATCGAAGACTGCTATATTGAGACCAAAGACGACGCCATTTCTATCAAAGCGGGGCGGGACCAAGACGCCTGGCAGCGGCCACCCTGCCGTAATATCCTGATTCGCAATTGTCGGCTCAATTCGGGGGTCAATTCCTTCTGTGTGGGCTCCGAGATGTCCGGAGGGGTGGAAAATGTCTTTGTCGAAGACTGCCATATATTGAACGGCAAACACGGGCTCAACTTCAAGTGCAACCTTGACCGTGGCGGACAAGTACAACATATCTATCTGCGCAACATCACTATAGATACCGTCCGCGAAGCTATGTTTATTTTTCGGATGGACTACCACGGCTATCGTGGCAATAACTACCCCACTAAATTTAACAATTTCTACGCCACCAACATCGATTGCCAGGTGGTACTCGAAAAGCCCTTCAAGATAGTGGGGGTGGAAAGCGAGCCCGTCCAAAGGGTCTACTTAGGTGATATTACCGTGCAGCAGGCTGGGCAGACCAGTGAGTTGGCTTTCGCCAAAGCTGTCCTTGCGCGGGACGTACAAATAGCAGGAACGGAATGGCAACCAGAGCCGGAGATAATGATGGAGGAGTGACCGCTTCAGTCTTAAGCCGAACCAGCCGAAACATCTTTCATCGCTGGGTGGCTCCCTGAGAATAACGCTGCAGATGTGGGGGGCATACAGGGAATTTTGCACAAGCTCTTAATTCCCACCCCGTCGTCTCCGCTTCACCGTTGTTCTTCTTGCCGTATTCACCTTGCCATTCCGATTGGTGCGAACCCGCGTAGTCGTCTTCACGCCTCTACCCGTGCGCACTGTTCTACGAGATACCACTACGGCAGAAGACCTGCGGTGTGGCCGGTATACGTTATGCGCACGCACCACCCGGCGGGTAGTCGTCACTCGATATGGGCTACGATAACGCACCACTCTAGGCCGGAAGGTTACCACTGAAACTGGCCGCCATGGGTGCCAGGCACGCGGATAGTAGTTCCATCTCCAGGGCGATACGTAACGTACATACCTTGGACCATAAATAAACCGTACGGGCCTCCAAGTCCACACGTTTACACGAATCACGCGGAATCCCATTTCGGCGCTCGGGCCTTTGCCGTCCATTTCGCCTTCGGCCTCGAAAGGTTCTACGATGTGGTCCTCGCCGTAGAGGAGTTCATCGCCTATAATTTGTAGCATGGCATCTTCGTCAGCTACTTTTTCGATGGCAATTACAGCTATGTCTTGTGATTCATTTTCGTTGATGGGGACTTGTAAGACAATGGCATGATCAGTACCATTTTCGCCAATGTTATCAACAACGCGGATGTAGTCTACATCTCCATCTTCGTTGAGGTCCAGATTATTGACGCTGTTACTTTCATCATTGAGCTTCGCTTCGAATTCTTCGAGGGACTCGGACGTTTTGAACATTTCCAGTGCACCTTCCAAGCTGAAGTTATCGCCGAAGGTTTCACTTTCGGTTAGCGTTGCTTCTGCATCCTGGGCCGCTACAGTGGTCGTGAAGCACAGGGATAAGAGTAAGCCGAGAAATAGGGAGTTTTTCATAATCAGGGTTTTAACGGTTGAACTGAATTTTTTAGGTTGTCTTATTTGGTTTCAGGAAGTAAGATGGGTAAAAGGAGGGAAGGTTTAATTTAGGGGGGTAAAACTGCGATTTGCGAATCATTAGGATTACTAAGAATACGCTATATGAGAAGGGGAAACTAATATCGGATGAGAAGCTAATATTACTGTAATAGAAGGCAGTTATGGGCAACTCGAGTAGTCCATTGTTTTCAGTGTATTCCAGTTCGGTGTTCTTGTCAATCATTGCAATTCGATATATCTTAGAGAGCCTGATAAACTATGATATGTCAAAACCACATCGCGGACGAATTCAGGCGCAAGGAGATGGAGTAGAGAAATCTGTTTCCTGGGCGCAGGATGAACCGCTTTCTAAAGAAGAAGGGCTCTCTCTTCTAGCAAAACTTCGAGCTATGCTCTCTAAGTCGGAGTTAAAGGCCAGAGAAAAACAGTTGGAGAAAGCCCAGCGGTACATCGAAGGTATTGAAGGCGGTGTAGATGCGGTAAAAAAGAAAACCTTCCTTAACCGTAAGACTAAAGATACTCGAATAGATGTTGAAATCTTGAGTGGAACTGCCTTTTTAGCTATCTTGTTCTTGATTGCGTGGAAATTATTCTTTTGAAGGATTATGGGGAAGATTTTATTTGCTAATTTCTTGGAAGATAAGCGCGTTTATCACCTCGCGTACTTGTTCTGGAAGACTTTCTTCGAGCGCTTAACCGATGCAACAAACTTGGAGTATACAACTTATCTGAATACAGATAACGACCAGGACGGGAACCCTATTTTTCACGCTTACCTACCTACCCGAAAACGCGCCCTACGGATCGTTCAAGCCGACCCTAGTGAAGCTGAGGAAGAAGTAGATATAAAAGCCTGGCTAGATGAAGTCCAACCCATCCCAGATATTGCGCCAGTGCCGGAATTAGTGATTGACGTGATTCTTTCTGAGGGAACTAAGAAGGTGGGGCAACGCCTAATTAGAGCTTGGGTAGAAGCAGAAGAAGAGTTGACGGAAGATAATCTTGAAGTCTTATTGCAGGCATAAACTACTTATTTTGCATAAGGCCAAAATAAAACGCTCCTTTGCTACTCGCACTATAGAAACTCCTAATCCAGTTCATGAGTACCGAAAAACCACTCCAAATCTTTATCGCCTACTCTCGCCGGGATACGAAAATTCTCGAAGAATTGCGCATTCACCTGAAAGTGCTGGAGCGAATTCAAAACGTCAAGATTTGGTACGATGGACTCATAGAAGCGGGTCATGATTGGGATGAGTCGATTAAAGGACATCTTCATCAAGCAGATATTGTCCTGCTTTTGATCAGCCATTACTTACTGGCCTCCGATTATTGCTACGATACAGAAATGACGCAAGCCATGGAATTACACGAACAGGGAAAGCTTAGGGCAATTCCCGTTATTGCGAGTAGTTGCCTGTGGCAAAAGACCCCATTTGCCCATCTACAGGCTTTACCTAAAAATGGGAAGCCAATTATTAATGACTGGGGAATAGACAAAGAGGTACCTTATCTGCAAATTATGCAAGCGCTGGAAGCCATTGTTACTGAACTCCATCAAAAAGATGGTGAACAGAACATTCCTCAGCCAGAACCAATTGTACTAACCTCCGGCGTCATATCTAGTCAAGACAAATTAAACCAGTATACCGATCCTCGCGATGGCCAGACCTATAAGACTGTTGAGCTCTTAGGCAAAACCTGGCTGGCGGAGAATTTGAATTATGATGTAGGTGAAGGTTGCTGGTTTTATGATGATAATTCTGAGAATGGCGAAAGATACGGCCGCCTGTATACCTGGGAAGCTGCTCTGAAGGCTTGTCCTCCCGGTTGGCGTTTACCCAGTCATAAAGAAATTGGTATCCTAATAGATTATTACGGGGGTGGAGCAGCAGCTTATAGAAGTCTAATTAAAGGCGGTAGGAGCTGATTCAATGGAATGTTTGCTGGCTTTTGTAAAGCAGATGGTTCTCTTCTTTACCTCCAGGTCGTAGGCCGCTACTGGTCTGCTACGGAGCACGAGACTGATCACGCTTATGGATATAACTTTCACAGTGAGAGACTGAATCGCATCACAAGCGGTCAGTCTTACGGCCTCTCCGTCCGTTGTTACTAAACCTCCAACGTTTAGTAAACCTTACCTGATCCTTACCTTACCTAATAACCATCATAATCCACTCCCAATTTCTCGAGTTTAAAGCTCTCATGATGTCTTAAAAATGCCTGCATAGCTTTTTGTCTATCAATATTGAACCAATTCAATACTTTTTCTCTGGCCAGTAGGCTAGTCTGTTCTGCTCCATAGGCCTGATAAGAACAAAACTCCCAGTGGCCATATTCCCTTTCGTATCGATGATGAATTGGATTGTGATGAATGTAAGCTAAGGTATTCCATAGCTTAAGTTCACTATTGATTCGTACCCGCTTAAATCTTTTTTGAAATAGACTCCCGGTCCTGTTCTCTTGTTTGTTGAATGCCAATGCATAAGAGCTGAATAAGCGCTTAAACTGGTCTTCTAAAAATGTATTGTAACTGATTTCACCTGCGAGAAACTTTACACTCTTCGAAGTTCTTTGTTGCTTAACGCTTTTCATCAACGCCGGGGTGATCGGCCTGACACTGACTAAGAAATGAAAATGATTAGGTAATAAACAGTAGGCAGCTACCTCAAAGAATGGATGAATTAGCTTTTTCCATTTGGATAGGAAGAAATGATAATTCTTCGGTAAAGTAAAGATGTTACATCGATTGATACCTCGGTTATAGATATGGTAGGTACCCTCCTCTTCAAAGGAGGCCCAATAATTGGTCGGTTTTTTCATGGCGCGTTTTTAAAATACTATATAATAATACGTTGACTAAACCTCCAAGGTTTAGTCAACGTATTATTAGCCCCCAACCCTTTCGCGCCAAGTACCAGTCTTAGCAAGGCAAACTTAAACGCGAATCATGAGATATCTACTCTTACTCTCTCTATTGATCTTCTCTAGTTTATCTTTCGCTCAGAATCGTCTGCATGTTGCCCTTAATGCCTACGGCGGCTACGGTGGTGAACGGGAAATGAATCAAGGAACCCATATCGGTCGGCCACCTTCTTTAGGTATTCACGATTATCTTACTAAGACTAGATGGCAGCCAGTAGTGGGCTTCGGTGCTGAGGTTTTGTACTTACTTGGGCAACGCGGTGCATTGACCTTAGGCTTAGATTACTTGCAGGCCAAGGCATTGCACGAAGCCGAGTATACTACCACCAATCAAGGAGGGCAGATTATTCGGTACGAATACAGTAGGTCTACGGTCCAGCAAGGCATGCTGCGTATACCACTTGGCTATCAGTTTACTTTTGGTAGTGTCGATCACCGCATTAGGCCGTTTTTGAAGGCTGGCGTTACCGGTAGTTATCTGCTTGCACTAAAGCTATTTCAGTCTTCTACTAGAGCTACGCTCGGACAGGAAACGCAGGAAAATCTCATCGCTAATGAAATTCAGCTCAGCGAAGATCGGTTAGACTATAGTCGTTGGCAGTTCCCCGTTTCCTTCGCTATTGGAATAGAGCGAGATAGAGTGTCATTGAGTATCGAACGCAACTGGTTTATCGGAGACCAAATAGCCTCTCCAAATCAGTCGGATTTTAGTTGTGGCTTAGGGGTCTTTGGTTGCTTTTCTTCTCCGCCCCACCAATTTGCTTCTACCCGTCAATTGCAAACCACTTATCTTAAATTTTCTTACTTGCTATTCTGATGGGTACTTGATCGTGCTCATCACCTAATGCAGTCGGTTTATGATCCTTATCCCCTCAGCGGACATTTGGAGGGGGCGATTTAGCGTCAGATGGTAGTCATCTTACCACTACAAACGCTTGGATTTTTGCCCGCTCACTAAACCTATTGTGTGGCGAAATGTTGCTTCCTCATGAAACCTCAACAGCTTGTAATTATACTCGGCGATCAGCTCTTCCCGACTGCCCCCACTGATCTGGATTTAGGAGATTCTACCGTGGTGTGGATGGCGGAAGATCGTGAACTCTGTACCCATTATCGTTACCACAAGCACAAGTTGATTCTGTTTCTAAGCGCCATGCGCAGTTACGCTGATCACCTGCGTGAAACGGTGACCGTAGCCTACAGTGTATTAGATGATGTTACTATTGATCAGTCTTATACTGATCGCCTGCGTACTTTTCTGGATCAGCATCCGCAGATTAGTAGCATTCGCAGCTACGAAATTGAAGACCACTTCTTTGCTGATCGCATTCGCGAGTTCGCCGAGGAGCGCGGCCTGGCCTACGAGACTGTACAAAGTGCCGGTTATGTGACCAGCCGGGAACAGTTTGCCGCCTATAATCAATCGACTCGTAAACCCTTCATGGCTAAATTCTACCAGCAACAGCGCAAGCGGCTTCGGGTGCTAGTCGACGAAAATGACGAGCCGCTGCACGGGCAGTGGTCTTTCGATGCCGATAACCGTAAAAAGCTGCCGAAGAAGTACGTCATTCCTGAACAGCCCGAGCACGAGTGGACTGCGCATACCAAAGCCGTTATTGATCTGGTAAATACCCACTTTGCCGAGCACCCTGGAGAGACTTCCAACTTCTGGCTCGCCACTACTCGAGAGCAGGCACTTAACCAGCTAGAGGATTTCCTTGAGCAACGCTTCACCAATTTTGGTCCTTACGAAGACGCCTTTGAGCCGGAGGAAGCCTTTCTGTTCCACAGTATTTTGAGCCCCTACATCAATATGGGCTTGATCACTGCTGCTGAGGTGACTGAGCGTGCGGTATCCTACGCCCAGCAACACGACACCCATTACCCCAGTGTGGAGGGTTTTGTGCGGCAGGTGATCGGCTGGAGAGAATTCATTCGTGGTATGTATCACGAGTATAGCAACGATATGCTGTCCACCAACTTCTTTAACCACCAACGCAAACTGACCGACGACTGGTGGAAAGGTACTACGGGTATCCTGCCAGTCGATCACTGTATCCAGCGGGCGGACCGCTACGGTTACCTACACCACATTGAGCGGCTGATGGTCATGGGGAATATGATGCTCCTCAGTGAAATTCACCCCGATGAAGTCAACCGCTGGTTTATGGAATTCTTTGTGGATTCTGCCGATTGGGTGATGGTACCCAACGTGTACGGGATGAGTCAGTTTGCTGATGGCGGCATCTTCGCTACGAAGCCCTACATCTGTGGCTCCAATTACTGGAGTAAGATGAGCTCTTATAAAAAAGGCGCTGACTGGTCAGATATTGTTGATGGACTCTACTGGCGCTTCATTGACCAAAAGCGGGATTTTATGCGTAAGAATCCGCGTCTGAGTATGATGGTCAGTATGTATGATAAGATGGCTACCGAAAAGCGGGAACGTTTATCAAAAGCCGCCAATGACTGGTTAGAACGCTGTACAGTGGTGGTGGGTTAAATATTTCCTTATTGTCCATAATTCTCCTTCTTTTACAGCATGAGAAAAACTTACGGCAACACCTGGTGGGGAAAGCAGTGGCTTCGAACCTTACAAAATATTGATGATGCCAATCGATTGCCTCGTGGCCGAACCTACGCTAACACTGGGCGTGTAAGTACTATTGATGTTTCGGACCATCAGGTTTTTGCTAAAGTCCAAGGGCGTCGGCCGCGCCCTTATGCGGTAAGTATCCAATTAGAGCCGTTTACTGAGCAGGAGAAAAATCAATTACTTGATAGCTTAATAAAACGCCCCTTCTTACTTACGCAGCTATTGAGCCGAGAAATTCCGCAAGGATTGGCACAACTTTGCGACCAGTTAGGGATCTCATTGTTTCCGGAAAATTGGGGAGATGTTGAAGGGGAGTGTAGTTGCCCTGATTGGGCTGTTCCTTGTAAACATCTTGCGGCTGTCCTTTACCTGATTGCCAATGAGATTGATAACCAACCGTTGCTATTATTTGAATTGCGCGGCCTTGATCTTTTAGGGGAACTGGCAAAGCGTGGTCAACACGAAATGGTGGCTCCAACGGAGGAAATCATTGTCTTAGAGGACTTACTACTTCCCGAACAGCCGGATTATAGTTTTTTTGAATGGAGTCCTGCAGTTTTGCAAGGGGTTGATCTTTCGGCCGTGCCGAATACTCTCCCCAGTCTATTGGCTGTGCTGTCTTCTAATCCACCTTTTTATCCTTTAGGTGATTTTACGGTCATGCTCGAACGGGGATTGCACGCAACGGCACGTGGCTTGCGGAAATCCCTGCGAAAAAGCCCGCAAGAAACATCACCACTGGGAGCCGATAGGGTAGAACACTTAGAGATAGTACTTGACGGCGAATTACAACTTCAGCAATTCGTAGCAACAGACTATTATCACGAACCTATTTTTCAGTTTTTCAAACTCAGTCAATTAGTAGGGTGGTTGGATCAACTGCCTTTGCACTTGTTGGAAAATTACTCCATCTCCTTGCGAGGGCTAGTGCTGACCTATCATCTGGCGCAACGCTTGTGCGAGAAGCAGGCTTTGATGCCTGAGCTAATAGAGCTGAGCGATGGAGTATACGGCCTGCGTTGGCTACCGGCTTACTTCAATCAGCAGGTTTGGGAAATTACTGATTTGGTAAATACCCTCGTGTACCCAGGAATGCTACGCGTAGAGCGTGCTGGAACGCCTGCCTTTCTAGATGATGATGAGGTGTTTCCAACCTTACTGAGTTTATTCACCGGGTTTTTCGTGCATTTACACCGCAACCTTGATTACCGGCAAGAAACGCACCCAGTGAACCAGTTGTTTTTTGTGGGGCGAACCCAAAAATTTCGCGAGCGAGAGTTTCGGGATTATCCTGCCACGATTGGGGCTTGGTTGGCGCCTTTGGCGCTTGGTGGGGGAGAACACCAGCTAATTATCCAGATCACTGATGATATGGAATCTGGGTTTTCCTTAGCGCTCATAGTTCGGGACGAACGCACCGATCCGGCTGCTACGCTTAGCCTGCAACAATTGTTACAAGAAGAAGCCTACGAAGAGTTACAGGTGCCAGTTCTTCGCGATCTGGCAATGACGACTAAATTATTCCCACAACTAGCAGAATTAATTGATGATCCAAACCTAGAAGAGCTTCGTTTTGCGCCGGATGACTTTGCGGATATTCTACTCCGCATCATACCAATCGTAGAGATCGTTGGAGTAGAGATTCTGATGCCTAAAGCACTCCGGAAACTGCTGCGCCCGCAAGCGTCTCTAAGCGTGGATGCCAATGCGGATGTTGTCAGCCGCTCTGGTATCATTAGCCTGGATCAAATGCTCCAATTCAAATGGCAGGTAGCACTGGGAGAAGAACTTGTTGATCTAGCCACCTTTGAACAACTGTTAGCAACTTACCGTGGTATTATTAAGATCAATGATCAGTATGTCCATTTTGAGGAACAGGAAATCAAAAAGTTATTAGACCAATTGGCTGCTCCACCGGAATTAAAGCCAATGGAGGCTATTCACATTGCCTTGTCTGAAGAATACGAGCGTACGCCAATCAGTTTGAGTACCAAGGCCAAGGACTTACTTCATTCCCTCTTCGGTGCCCAAACGATAGCTCCTCCTGCGAGTTTGCTGGCAACGCTACGACCGTATCAGCAACGGGGCTTTGAATGGTTATATAAGAATAGCCGCCTGGGATTAGGCAGTATTATTGCCGACGATATGGGCTTGGGTAAAACTTTGCAAGTTATCGCCACACTTCTCCAGCTAAAATCGGATGGAGCCTTTACCGAACACCGGGCTATTGTGATAGTCCCTACCACATTACTCTCCAATTGGGAGCGTGAGATACAGAAGTTTGCCCCCAGCTTGACGGTAGTTACCTATTACGGTAGTCAACGAAAGTGGAACGAACAAAAGCATGATTATGATGTCTTGCTTTCTACCTACGGGGTAGTTCGGTCAGATATTAAAAAACTGAGTAAACACCGGTGGACGGCGGTGATCTTAGATGAGGCTCAGCAGATAAAGAATGCTGCTGCCGCTCAGACTAAGGCCACCAAAAAACTGCAGGCACCGGTGCGTATTGCCATGAGTGGCACCCCCGTGGAGAACCGTTTGTCCGAGTATTGGAGCTTATTTGATTTCACGAATAAAGGATACCTGGGAAGTTTGACACACTTCAAAAAAGAGATCGCAAAACCTATTGAGACTACTCGTGATCAGCACCAATTACGTTGGTTTCGAAGGATTACTGCACCTTTTATTCTCCGACGCCTGAAGACGGATAAGAAGATAATTAATGACCTACCTGAAAAGGTGGAGACGGATCAATTTGTTCGCTTGTCAGATGCCCAGGCCGCTCTCTACCAAAGTGTAGTCGATAGCCATTTGGAAAAAGTAGAACAGTCGGAAGGGATTGAACGGCGTGGACTCATTCTTAAATTGATCACGGCTCTCAAACAAATCTGTAACCACCCCCGGCAATTCCTTAAGAAAGGAAGCCTTAAACCAGAAGATTCTGGTAAGGTTCAGTTCCTATACTCTCTGCTACATCAATTGCTGGAGCGTGGTGAAAAAGCCCTGATCTTTACCCAGTATCGTGAAATGGGAGAATTGTTGGGCCAACTTATCGAAGCAGAATTTGGTCTGCAAGCTCCTTTCCTTCACGGTGGGGTGCGGCGTAAGGAACGCGATCGTATGGTCGAGACTTTTCAGCAAGACCGGCATACACCTTTGTTTCTCCTTTCGCTCAAAGCTGGAGGGACCGGACTGAATCTTACCGCTGCTAGTCAGGTCATTCATTTTGATTTATGGTGGAACCCTGCGGTGGAGGCTCAGGCTACCGATCGAGCTTTCCGTATTGGGCAGACCAAAAATGTTTTTGTCCACCGCTTCATCACTCAAAATACCTTTGAAGAAAAAATCAACCAGTTACTCCAAGGGAAAAAAGAATTAGCCGACCTGGCTGTAGCACAAGGAGAAAAATGGATTGGCGAGTTATCAAATCATGAATTACGCGATTTGGTGCAACTGGACTAAAATTGGTGAAACCATCATTATTGCGTTAAAAATTTATTAAACCGAACGCCATAATCAGCGTATTCACCTTTTTCCTAGTTCTTAGAAGAAAGTCAAAAACCCAAAACAAGGGCTTTTGAACCTGAATGATATGTGTTTTTATCAATAATAACCTTAAGAATGAACTGGAAGAAGACAATTGTAATGCTGCTCGTGCTGGCCTTGGCCGTGCCCATCTCCGCGCAGATTAATCTAGGCAAACTAAAGAAACAGGCAGAAGATGTTATCGGTGGTAAGACTACGCTCTCACAAGAAGAAACGGGCAACGGCCTGAAAGAAATGCTCAATATTGGGGTAGGAGAGGCGGTTAGTTTCCTCTCGGCGGAAGATGGCTACCTGGGGAGTTCTTACAAAATTCTGGTACCAGAAGAGGCCCAAAACGTAGTGAGTAAACTCAAAAATGTGCCGGGCTTTGGGAACGTGGAGCAAGAGCTGGAGGAGAAGATGAACCGCGCAGCAGAACTGGCCGTGGCCAAAGCTAAGCCAATCTTTGTCGATGCCATTACGCAACTTACGTTCCAAGATGCGCTCAACTTGCTTATGGGAGATAAAGATGCTGCTACTCGCTACCTGGAGCGTACCACTACCCAGTCACTAACCGACGCATTCCTTCCCATTATCCAAGAAAGTCTGGATGAAGTGAACGCTCGTGAGTACTGGCGTTCAGCAGTGACTGCTTACAACCGTATTCCATTTGTACAAAAGACCAATCCTGAACTGGATCAGCACGTTACCGAAAAAGCTTTGGTGGGCCTCTTTGGCTTAGTAGAGGTGAAAGAGCGCGATATCCGCGATAATCCAGCCTTGCGTACGACTGATTTATTGCGGAAGGTATTTGCGGAGCAGGATAAATAACAGCTACGAAAAAGTTAACCAGAACTGGTTGAACGAAGGGAGAGACGTAACCGTTTGGTACGTCTCTCTTTTTATTAGGAAGCTCCTCTGTAAAAAATAAGTAAATGTAAAGTCCCCACCGAAAAGCGCATTGCGATGCGTTCCGCCCTGTTTTCTACTCGTCAACTACAAACCACTTATCTTCGGTTCTAATACCAGTTATTCTGATGTGATAATAAATCAGCTATGGACAGAAGAAACTTCAATAAAGCAATTGTTGCTACCAGCTTGATCGCTGCTGGAACCTTACGCGCTTGTAGCCCCGCTGCTGAGGAACAAAAGGAAGAGGAGCAAGTAGGTGGCACTTCGATTTCTACTAATCTTGCTCAGCGTATGTACGATAAGGCTTTGGCAATTACCAAGTCCAAAATACGTGGAGGTGATTCAGAAGAATTCTTCAAAGCGCCTTTTATCGACGCTGCTTTTAGTAAGAATATCTTCTTGTGGGATACCTGCTTCATGTGTTGCTTCTGCAAGTACCATCTGGATGAGTTGCCTGTTTATCAAGCCCTGGATAACTTCTACGGCCGCATGGAAGAAGATGGCTTTATCTGCCGAGAGTACCGGCATACCGGTGAGCCACTCTGGTCAAAAGATCACGCTGTTTCTATCAACCCGCCTTTGCTGGCTTTTGCAGAGTTGGAAATATTTGGTGTTAACCAAAATTTCGATCGTCTACGGGAAGTGTATCCAGTTTTGAAGAAGAACTTCCAGTTTCATGTGGATCGCTATATGATGGAGGATGACCTCTTCTACGGAGACACTATGGGGCTGGGGATGGACAATATCCTGCGTTCCCCCGTCGGTTGGGAACCGGCAGAAGGGCAAGGTAACGGTTGGACCCACCATGAATTGGGAGAGCAACTCGCTGCCATGAACGTATCTGATGAGGAAAAACTCAACTTCTTCGTAACGGAATATGTGAATACGAAAACTGGCGTGTGGAATACACAAGGCCGACAAATCGACTTCAGTTCACAGATGGCGATGTACGCTTTGCAGCTGAAAGAAATGGCCTCCAAAATTGGTGCAGATGCCGATATTCCTGCTTACGATGCATTCCACGAAAAAGTGAAGACGGCAATGAATAAGGATTGCTGGAACGAAGAAGACGGTTTCTATTACGACCTTGGCTTTGGTGAGCAAATTCCGCGTAAGCACATCGGCATGTACTGGGCCTTATTGGGTGGCTTGGTGCCAGCAGACCGACTGGAAAAGTTCATAAGTCATTTGACCGATCCTAATGAGTTTTACCGCAAAACACCACTTCCCGCATTAGCGGCCTCCGAGCCTGATTACGTAGGCTGGGGCGACTATTGGCTAGGT
>JBCBWU010000204.1:0-13087 GCA_039816955.1 Bacteroidota bacterium | reverse complement strand
ACGCTGGCTACTTCGCCCATTGCGGTAGCGCGGCATAGTTCTACCAGATCGGATTTAAGGCGAGGGAAAACAGATTGCGTTTCTGGATCGCCCATGCGGCAATTGTATTCAATGACGAAGGGATCATCGTCTACGCTGATGAGGCCGAAGAAGATAGCACCACGGTAGTCCATTTCTCGTCGCTGTAAGCCCTCTATCGTAGGTCGGATGATGCGCTCGTCTACCTTTTGCATCATGGCAGCATCCACAAAAGGTGGGTGTGATACAGAGCCCATACCGCCAGTATTCAAACCGGTATCTCCTTCACCGATCCGCTTGTAGTCCTTAGCGACAGGCAACAGCTTATAATCCTTCCCATCGGTAAATACGAAGACGGAAAACTCAATGCCGGACAGGAATTCTTCTACCACTACGGTGGCCGAGGCATCCCCAAATTTACCTTCCAGCATAGCGCGGAACTCTTCCTGCGCTTCGCGGACATCATCGAGGATCAATACACCTTTACCTGCCGCTAAGCCATCCGCTTTGAGTACAATTGGCGGTTGCTGTTCTTCCAGGTACTTGAGCCCGTCTTCCAAATGGTCAATCGTGAATTCGCGGTAAGCGGCGGTAGGAATATCGAGCTCTTCCATAAAGGCTTTGGCGAAAGCCTTACTGCCTTCCAGGCGGGCACCTTCCTGACTAGGGCCAACAAAAAGTATTTCCCGCAACTGCTCATCAGCAGCGAAGAAATCTTGCAAACCCCGCACCAGTGGTTCCTCCGGGCCACAAATAACCATATTGATTTGGTGCTCCAAAGCGGCAGCCTTCACCGCTGGAAAATCATTGGGGTTCAAGCTGATATTAGTCCCGTGTTGGCCGGTACCGGCATTACCCGGGGTAATGAATAAAGCTTCACATTGAGGGCTTTGGCTGAGCTTCCAGGCAAAGGTGTGCTCACGACCACCACTGCCCAACAAAAGAATCCGCATACTGCTGCATAATTGATTGGGCCACAAAGGTAGACAAGCAGCGGAGCAACCATAAAGATTATTTAAAACAAAAAATTTAAAAAACTATTTTTATTTCAAACATTTTGGCTTAAATTTGTAAAACCTAGTCATACCTCTATCCTCAGGTACACCAAAAGCCAAAGTGAAGTTTGAGTCTTGCAGGGGACTTCAATATTGGTTATTAAGGCTTGGCAGTATTGATATTCGGAAATCGGAATTGGGAAATCGGAAATGTCTCCGAACGCTCACTTCCAAACCAGTGCAATAAACTATGCCTTGATAGCCAAATCCTTGAGTCTTCCATTGCTCTAACCTCAGCTTAGAAGTAAAAAGAAATCAGCCATGAAAAATGAATCACGTAAGCTCGTGCTGGGGCGTTTATGGCCCTTAATCAACCAACACTGGTTTAAAATCGGTTTGGTATTGTTGGTACTTTACGCTGTACTCAGCAAAGACCTCTCCTTCAACATTAGTATAGAGGAACCAGAAACACCGGCGGTGCAACCGCAGGATGAACTGCAAAGTACCCGCCAGAGCCGCAGGGAGACGCTCACCGACAATGGCGTGAATACCGCTCAGACCACCAGCCGTTTTGATTTATTACCCTCCTGGGGTGACAATCCAGATGCTAAGCTCATTTTATTACTGGAACGAACGGATGCCGGAGATATTCGCAAATTCATCAACCGCTTTTCCCACGTAGCGGAGGCTGAGCAAGAAAAGTATGGTATTCCAGCCAGCATTATACTGGCGCAGGGACTACTCCAGAGTATGGCCGGCCAACATCCCGCAGCGGACAGAGGTAATAATTACTTCTTGCTGGAATGTACAGATGACTGGCAAGGCCAAACTCAGGATGGCGAAAAAAGCCAGTGCCTGCGCCGTTATGACAATGCCTGGATGAGCTTCCGCGATCATAGCTTGTTTGTTACCACGGGTAGCAATGGCCAGCTACGCCGCCTAAAAGGAGCCTCCTACGAGCGCTGGGCCAAAGGCCTACAGGAAAGCGACTACCAGGATAATGAGGAATTAGGTAAGCAATTGATCCGCGTCATTCGTGAGTTTAATCTAGATCAATTTGATGGATAGCGGAGCATGCTCATGCGTTCTATCATCTACCAACTCACAGTTATGGTTCTACCCAGGACGTCAGCGCCAATTGGTAGCGTAGTCCAGCCCATGTCGGGGTCGTACAATTCAACGACAACTCCAATTTCTGAGCCGGATGAGAGTACGTTTTTGGGTACCCTTAGGCGGTGGTTGGTATGAGCAACACCAGCATTCTCAGTCATAGTGAAGAGGGTTTCTCCGGTTATATCATCGGAGAAGCTACAAGCCGTGGTACTATTATCCGTAAGTAGCGCTGCCCGGCAGATACGGCCATCGGACAGTGGGCTAAACAACATATCGACATTCGCGTCAATGACCTTATTGTTATTGTAGTCAACGTAAATGCGGTAGATATCACTATCAGGAAAGGTTCCCCTGCTATCGTCGGTGGTGTCAATGATTACATCGAGGAAGAACTCGATATCATTGACACCACCGACAATAGCAGTAAATACTCACCACTATCGTAAAATACGATGGGATCGAGTTGAATTGCCGTATCGTCATCATCACAAGCAAATAGGAAGAGAGCGGAGTAGAGCAAGGTGAGAAAGCTTAATTTTTTCATAATTAATAGTTGTTATAGCACCTACAGATCAGCTGTGATGCATTGTTTTACAAGTACAACAACTCCCGAATACCTTTGCTCGCCCTATTGGTTGACCTGTAGGAATGGTGTGATCAAAGGGTAGTTTACTGTGATTTGGCGAACTGAGATTGGGGAAAAGCTATCCAGCGGGGCATAAACAAACAGAAGTTGAAGCAGCTCAATACCCCACGGCAGGTATAGCTATTCCACTCCTTCTAGCTTGTGCTTGTAATAATCTACACCAGCACCATACACCCAGCCATCACGTCCCTTACGACTACGCACCTTAACCCAAGGCTCGGTGGTAGTAATTTGCCCCAGCTTGATCGTGTAAGCCGAATCACTCACCTCGTTTAGGAAACTTACTTCTTCGTAGAGTTTAAATCGGTCTACAATCTCATAGTTGAGGCCTGGTCCCTTTCGTAAGGCTAGGTTTTCAATCGTGATAAAAAGCGGCGTAATGCGATCACGAATAATTTGCATCTGGCCACCACGGATGGTATCACGGCGGGTGGCTTCATTAGACGGAGATGCGGGGCGAGCAGCGGGAGGTGTTGCCTCAGCTTGCCGAGCTTGTGTCAGGCTATCACTCATCTGTTGGTATTGTTCCTCCAGTGCCTCTATTTCATTTTGAGTTTGGCTACGGGTGCATTTTCGGTTGGCCCAAACGAAAAACACGAAAAGTAATACGCCAAATAGGATAAACTGCGCCTTGACAAATCCGGATGCTTTTTCCTTCGCCATTTTACAACTTTTAGTACGTGGTTTGGTGCACTTTATACCAAAATTAGTAAATTTACGGTGGCTTCGATATCAGAAGCTAGATTAACTAACGCGCCGAACGGGATTATCATAGTCCACAAGAAGCAACTTATTCCGTTGTTTCTCTTCCTACAATCAGAGTTTCCCTTCTCCCTTTCTGGCATTAATGGTACAAGATCATGGACGATCTTCTGTATAAGCTCGCCTTACACAGTGTAGAAGGAGTAGGAAGTGTAACTGCACGCCAATTATTACAAACCTTTGGCGATGCCCGCAGTATTTTCGAAGCTCGACCTAAGGAATTAGAAGGCGAGGGAGGTTTACACCAAAAACTTATCCAACAAATTACGGGCGGAGAAGCACTGCTCCGGGCCGAAGAAGAGATGCGCTGGGTAGAACGTTACGACATCCAAACTTTCTTTATTCAAGACGATAATTATCCGCAGCGCCTGCGGCAAATTTCCAAACCTCCTACCCTACTTTTCTACAAGGGGCAAGCTTCGTTGAATAGCTTACGCACCGTTGGCATTATTGGTACTCGGAAACCTTCTAAAGCCGGACTCTGGCAGGTGGAAAAACTAGTAGAAGAGCTACAGGTGTATCAACCGTTAATCCTCTCGGGCCTCGCCTACGGCATTGATATTGCTGCGCATCAAGCAGCCTTACAACTTGGCTTACCTACAGTAGGCGTTCTAGGTCATGGCCTGGAGCATCTGTATCCCGCTCGTCACCGGCGTACTGCGCAGGAGATGATTGAAAACGGGGGACTGCTGACCGAATATAGCTTCCATACTGAACCTGATCCTCGTCATTTCCCGATGCGTAACCGGATTGTGGCAGCACTATCTGACGCACTTATCGTGGTAGAGACCGCCCAAAAGGGAGGTTCTATTATAACTGCTAACTATGCTAACACCTATAATCGTGACGTATTTGCGGTCCCCGGCCGGCCAGGTGATCCAACTGCTGAGGGCTGCAACTGGTTGATAAAATCTCATCGGGCCGCATTACTAGAATCAGCTACCGACCTGGCGTATGTCATGCATTGGGAACAAACAGGTAAGAATGTGCAAGAGCAACTCAAACTCTTTGATGAACTGGAACCAGAAGAGAAAATAGTCGTAGATTTGTTGCGTACTGAGGAAGCACTACATATTGATCGCCTTGGCCTGGAAAGTCAGCTTCCGCACGGTTTACTTGCTATGGTCCTACTGGAAATGGAATGCAAGGGACTCATACGAACGCTACCTGGTAAACGCTATGTACTGAAAAGATAGAAGCTTCTTTTATCAACCTTACTCAGAACTACATGATGGTAAAACACATTTCCGGCTTGCTTTTGCTCTCTCTTCTATTAGCATGCAATACTCCGCAGAATAGCTCCTCTAACTCTAAGCAGCTTCCGCAAGAAATGTCAGAGTATAACCCCCCAATTGAATTGGAGGAAACAGAGCGCCCTAAGAATATAATACTGATGATTGGTGACGGAATGGGGCTTACCCAAATCACCGCGGGCATGTACGTGAACGGCAACACACTACACCTTGAAGAATTTCCGGTGGTAGGCCTACACAAAAGCTATAGCTCTGACAATCTTGTTACCGATTCAGCTGCAGGTGCAACTGCGTTCAGCGCTGGGCGCAAAACCTACAATGGTGCTATTGGCGTAGATCCAGATACAACTAGTTTGTACACTATCTTAGAAGAAGCAGAAGATCAAGGCATGGCTACGGGGCTCGTTTCTACTTCCACTATCGTACACGCTACACCGGCTTCCTTCATTGCACACCAACCACGACGGAGTATGTACGAGGCCATCGCCGCTGATTTTCTAGAAACGGAAATCGACCTCTTTATCGGTGGTGGAAAAAAATATTTTGATCGCCGGAAAGATAACCGTGACCTGCTGGAAGAGCTATCCAATAAGGGCTATTACGTCAGTAGCTACTTTGAACAAAAGCTTACTGACCTTAGACCGAATCCCAATAAAAACCTAGCCTTTCTTACCGCTGATAGTGATCCCCTAACCTATGAGCAGGGACGAACCTATCTAAAGCCAGCCAGTGAAATTGCTTGTGATTTTCTGGATAAGAGAGGGGCTCAGGATGGGTTCTTCCTAATGATCGAGGGTTCACAAATTGACTGGGGTGGCCATGCCAATAACACCAACTATATTATCACCGAAATGATCGACTTCGATAATAGTATTGGTGCAGTACTAGACTTCGCCAAGGCTGATGGTAATACACTAGTCATTGTTACTGCTGATCATGAGACAGGCGGCTTTGCGATCAATCCTGGATCCACGCAAGATAGCATCATTGGCGCTTTCACTAGTGATTATCATACTGCGGCACTCATTCCAGTATTTGCCTACGGTCCCGGAGCCCAACTATTTGCTGGTATTTATGAGAATACTGCCATCTACCACAGGATGCGCCAGGCATTTGGGTTTGGAGAAATAGCAGCAGGCGAGTAGTCCGAATTACTCTTTATTGGTACGGCCTTTACTGTAATCAGTGAAGACCTGATCTACAGGCTCCCAGAGTTCTACTTTATTTCCTTCTGGATCTAAGATGTGAACAAATTTCCCATAGTCGAAAGTGGCAATTTCATCTAGGACCGTCACACCGGCAGACTTTAATTGTTCGACCAGGTCTTCGATATGCTCTACCCGGTAGTTGATCATAAAACTACTTTTGCTGGGCTTAAAATGATCTGAATCGCGTGACATGGTACTCCATTGCAAGTAGGCAGGTTGCTCTGGATTAGAGGCTTTGCGCATTTCAAAGAGTGCACCATACTCATCAGTGAGCAAGCCGAAATGATTACTGTACCACTCGCGCATAGCTTTGGGATCATCGCATTGAAAGAATACTCCGCCGATACCGGTGATTCTGCCTTTACTCATAACAGGTGGTTTTTATGACAGGAACATATTAGTCACTAACTCCAACGTCCTGAATTTGGCCGTCGTTTAAGATTGTTAATTTTCCTTCTAGCTCACCCTCTTTTTCCACTACAATACCTTGCCAGAGACCACCACAATCTTGGTGGAGTAAACCACCATCAATAATTAATTCTCCTCCGGACTGAATAGTAACAGTACCATTTTCTGGTACGGAGGTCCGGCAACGAATCGTTAGACGAGCACCATTTGCGATTGTAAGGTTACCGTGTAAATCGCGCATACAGGACCAGTCTACCTCACCCTCAACAGTGATATCCAAATCAGGATCAAGGGTACACCAACGTGGTTCCAGAAATTTGCGTTGTAGATATTTGGGATTGGAGAAGCGCCGGTGCACTTTAGAAATTTGACAAGGCGTCCAGGCCAGCTGCAGCGAGCTGTAGTCCATGAGATTATTGCTCATGAGCGTATCACAACCAGGTCCAGAAGCACGACCAAAACAGCGATTGGAATGTACAGGCGTATCTTCACATCCATCGCCCCTACCCCAGGCATGAGCCAAACTTAAGATATGACCAACCTCATGATTGATAACACCGCGGTACCCCCAGTGACAATTTTTGGAGTCAGCCTCAAAATTCTCTTTGAAGGTAGCTGCTACCTTCAGAGCATTTCGCAGCGCCACCCCTACATTACCGGCTGCGTAGGTCTTCGATTTTACGCTGTCAGGTTGATGCGGCAGCATGAATAAGTTGAGCACCGTATCTAATTGAACGCCATATTTTTTGATTACCGTCCGGTCGTACAGATTGGAATCCTTTTTACGGTAGTGCACGTAATAGTAGAGCGAATCATCGTAGTGATAATATACTCCTTCATCGGTAGGATCGTCAGGGCGCCCCGATAGTACATAGCGAAAGTTGACTGGATGTACCGGCGTATCGTTCCCTATGGGTAAAAACATCTTAGGGTTTTTCCTCAGCGCATAATTCATGGCCTCTACGATTCGCTTTGAATGCGCTACCGCTTCTTCCTCAGGAATATTCTGCGAGCCATCCTCACTATTCATCCAATGCATATTAATTCGGAGGTAGCGCATGGGATAGTCCTGTAGGCGAGACGTATCAATTTCGTAGTTTACCTGATCGTTACAGCCGCTCCTGCCTCTAGGTACATCCCTAGTGGTTACGCCAAAGGCACTGGGCAAAATTCCCATTTCTTCATCTGATAAATATCGAGCTTCTACTTGTCCAAGGCGAGGAGTGCAAGCTACCAACGCTAAGAATAGTAAGAAAAGAAGACTAGCGTAGGCGAATATTTTTCTGCGATTATTCATGCGCGTCACTAAGTACTAATTCTGAAAATTATTACCAACTCCCACCAGCTCCACCGCCGCCAAAACTGCCGCCACCGAAGCCGCCGAAGCCACCACCGCCGAAGCCGCCCCAGCCATCCATTCCTCCTCCGCCGCCACCGCCGCCGCCGCGGCTCCAGCCTCCACCAGGAAAGATAACAGTTCTACCTCTGCGATTACGGCGATTTGGCATATCATAACGCCCGCCACGATAGTAGCCACCATCGTCATCGTCATTATGATTAGACATACGCGACAAGATGATGATTAGAAGGATGATAAAAAGGATAATTACCCAATCGGGTATTTGATTACTTCCATTACCGCTAAGGCCATCCCCTTCGTACTCTCCGCGCCCCAAGTCCATGATAACATCCGTAGCGCGATCCAGTCCTTGATAGTAATTTCCGGAGCGGAAAGCAGGTACAATGATATTTTCAATGATTCTTTTGGCGGTAACGTCTGGGAGGAAACCCTCGGTACCGCGCCCAGTTTGAATGCGCACTTGCCGCTCTTGCTGTGCTACAAAAATGAGTATGCCATTATCATTTGCTCCACCGCCAATGCCCCAAGAGGAGGCGAGGCGTTGGGCATAAGCGAAAGGGTCATCTCCCTCTAGGGATCTTTCTGTCACCACCACTATTTGGGTGGAGGTTTCGCCAACGTAGTCGCGTAATTTGCGTCCGAGTGCAATGACTTCGGAGCGCCCAAGTAACCCTGCGTAGTCATTGATTAGAAATTCGGTAGGCTCAGGTGTTGCCTTCTGGGCAGCGAGTAAATTAGGTAGGACCGCTAGCGCAAATCCCAGAAGCAAGAGACGCCAAGGGAAGAATATGCAATTACAGATCGGATTGTTCATGGACTGGAGGTACCGTAAGCAAAATATTTTATTGTAAAAATTTTTAAAATAAAACAAAAATAACTACATTTACTATTGAGCGTTTTGAAAAGCCATAAATCATAGGCTCCGTTTCCCTTCGCTATCAGGAGCTCTGGTAGCGATAATTATCATAGTTTCTTACTCCCGGTTTTTCTGCTCGAATAGGATTATGTGTGCCTGAATTGTGTAATAACACGGTTCAGGGTGTGAATCCCATGCTCATACTCGCGAGGCGAGTTTTGGGTCATGTCTGGCTCGGGTGAGGGTGGGCCCGCCGCAGGCGGTCTATCTCCCCCTCTCATTTACACCTTTAGACGCATCCTTTTCCAAAGTGTAACACCTTTCCCTGCTCAAACCTCCTTCGCTCCGTACGAAATATCATCCGGCAGCTCGTTCTCATCATCTTTTTGAATCGGGAAAAAGATCTTTAGTTTTTCTCCGATGATATCCACTGCAGCTACAATACCCGCACAAAAGTGACCATCTCGGAAGTAGCGCTGCAGTAAATCACGCTCGCTCTGCCAAAAGTCACCTTCTACCACTTTGTCGATTCCTTCATCACCAATTATGGCAAATTCCTTCTTCTCTGGCGCCAGTAAGATCAATACGCCATTGCGGTCTACTGTCTTGTGCATATTCAATTTCCGGAAGATACGCTTGGCCTCATTCAGGGCATCCGAGCGTGGATTTTCCTCCAGATGGACCCGAATTTCACCCGATGTAGAACGCTCTGCTCTACGGATTGCGGCAATGATCAGTTCCTCTTCCTCCGGCTTAAAGAATTTAATCATAATTTGAAAGCGTGATCTAGGGTAAAGATACTACTTTTACCAGCATGAATTTGGAGCAGCTCAAAATCATATCCGCCGGCGCTGGCAGTGGAAAAACCTATCGACTGACCCAGGAGATGGTCGGTCTGTTGAGCAGTGGCCAAGTTCGGCCCAATGGTATTATTGCCACTACATTTACCCGTAAAGCAGCAGCGGAGTTACAGGAAAGAGTTCGCGTTAAGCTCCTAAGTAGTGGCCTCACGGAACAGGCTGATGAATTAACCAATGCACTCATTGGCACCGTGCACGGATTAGGCGTCAAACTCCTTCGGCGCTTCGCCTTTGAAGCTGGCGTTTCACCACAAGCTGATATTCTTCCCGAAGGTGAACAACAGCAAATGTTCAACCAGGCCTTAGCTGCCACCTTAAAGCTGGAGATAATTGAGGAAATGGACGAGCTGTCCGATCGGCTTGGCCTCACGAAACGCAGCAGTTTTTTTGATTGGCGCCAGGAGGTACGACGTTTAGTGGATATCGCCCGCGCAAATGATTTCTCACTAGACGACCTGCACAACAGCAGCCAGCAATCGTGGGAAAGTTTTGCCGCTTTTCTCCCTGATGAGAAAACCATTACGTCCGAACAACTACATCAGGATTTAAAAACGAATATTTCCACAACGATTAAGGAATTAGAGGCTGGTGAAGACCAGACCAAGAAAACCAGTACCGTCATCGACCGATTGCGTGCTTTCCGCCGGGAGATGCAACTGCGAGGGTACCTCTACTGGCACCAGTGGGCTACCGTCGGCAAACTGGATACCGGGGCCAAGAGCCGCGACATCATTGCCCCACTCAAAGAGTTTGCCTGGCAGCACCAAGCCCTGCCCGAATTCCGATCGGACATCAGAACCTTTATCCAAAACCTCTTCCACACGGCCATAGCCGCCCTAAAAGAGTATGATGACTACAAAAAACGCCGTGGCCTCATTGACTACACCGACATGGAGGTCTTGGTGAGCAAGCTCTTGGACAATCCAGCCGTAAAAACAGTACTGCAAGATGAGCTTGACCTCCTGATGGTAGATGAGTTTCAGGATACTAACCCGATCCAATTAGCCATCTTCCTTAAGCTATCGCAATTAGCCAAACACTCCGTTTGGGTGGGTGATCCCAAACAGTCTATCTACGGGTTCCGTGGTGCTGAGCCTCGCCTGATGCAGGCCATTATCAAAGCTGGTGGTGGGATCAAAGCGGATAACATTCAAATCCAATCCTGGCGCTCGCGAGCCGATTTGGTCTACATGGTGAACGCACTGTTTTGCCGTGCCTTTCCGGAATTGCCCCAGGAGCAGGTTGCCTTGGACCCCGTACGCATACCGGAGGGTAACAAATTCAGCGCAGCTGAGCCCGAAACGATGGAAGAAGGGATTATCCACTGGCATTTTCAGCCTGATGAAGGTCGCCGTGCTCCCGCCAAGCCCTGGATGGAGGAGTCAATTGCCCACAGCCTGAAAGAATGGTTGGCTGCTAAGGTCTACATCATGCCTAAGGGTGAGACAACGGCTAGGCCTGCAAGACCTGGTGATGTAGCGATTCTGTGCCGCAGCAATCGAGACTGTGCCACCATGGCCCAATCCCTTCAGCGTGCTGGTCTAAAAGCAGCTATTGCAACCGCCGGATTGTTAGCTACCGCCGAGATACGACTAGTATTAGCCTGCCTGAAATACATCCTCAATCAAGAGGATTCACTATCAGCAGCTGAAATTCTAGTTTTAGCAGCGCGTCTCTCCGTGGAAGAGGTCATTGAAGATCGCTTAGGCTACCTGGAAGAGTATGATGACACCCCAGCATACAAGCGCCCCGCCTGGGCAATTGAACACGACTTTGTGAATGATCTTGATCGTTTACGACCAACCCTTGATGAAACATCTGGTGCGGAAACGCTCAACCAGGTTTTGGAAGAACTGGATTTACGGCGGTGTATTGTGGCTTGGGGAAAAAGCGAACAGCGGCTTTCTAACATTGATCAACTCCGCCGACTGGCGTTAGAGTACGAAGCTAATTGCAATAACACGCAGAGTGCCGCCAGCCTCAGTGGATTTCTGTTGTGGCTTAGCCAGCTGGCAGCATCGGAGCAGGATATGCAAGGCGCAGCGGAGGATCCACAAGCCGTAAACGTACTCACCTATCACCGAAGCAAGGGTTTGGAATGGCCAGTCGTTATATGCCACAACCTCGAACAAAAGCTACGTGCGGATCTCTGGGGTATTGATCTGGTACCCGAAAGAGAAGAAGTTGATCTAAACGAGGTACTTAAAGGGCGCTGGCTACGCTATTGGGTCAATCCATACGCTGATCAAGGGGGCAAAACACCACTGGCTGAGCAAATGGCCACTAGCCCTGCTCAACAGCGAAAAACAGCGCATGCCCTGGCCGAAGAAGCCCGCCTATTGTACGTAGGTCTTACCCGGGCCCGCGACTACCTCATCTTTCCTACCCAAGAAGGGCGGCCAACCAAGTGGCTAAATCGCTGCTGGAGCCAAGGTGATGAGAGTATTCCTACCCTAGACGCCAACACCTCTGATAGCCCCTGGGAATGGAACGGGCATTTCTTGAACAAGCACACTCGAACGTATACCTACCCAAGACAGTTTACAGTTGCGGAAGCCCAACATAGTAGTACGCCATTTTTGGCTAAGGTCAGCGGAACAGGGCAGCATCCGGATGCAAAGCTGAGCGGGCCAGAAATACTACAAGGAAAAACACTGGAAAAAGGAAAATCCGTCCAGTACTATAATTATCAAATACCAGAGGAGATCGACAGTGAGAAGCTCTACCGGGTAGAGATTGATTTTCTGAGGGCTTTATTCCACAGTTCACCAGAAGATCATGGTCGAGCTATGGCTACCGCAATGTGTGTACGCTACGCTGTACCTGAGAAAGCACTAAACGATCTGCTGATTTCCCAGGGACAAGCCTGGCGCAAGTGGCTGCAAAAAGAATTGCCTAATGCCAAAGGACAAACACTGGTCCCCTTCTACTGGCCAAAAGGCCAGCGGTACTTTGCAACTACAGTAGACTGGGTACTGCAGGATGGAGAGCAAACCGTCTTTATTCAAAATAGCTCTTACAGCGGTAGTGACCCTAAACGCCAGGCAGTTCAAGTAGGTGCAGACCTATTAGCTGCGGGCGAAGCATGGCGTGCCAGCGCCCAGGCGAACGTTTCTGCGTACTGGGTACACTTCCCCTTGCTGGGAAAACTAATTGAGGTTCGTTTCACAACAGACCAGAAGAAAAAACCGCAGATTATTCAAGGTGATCTATTTGCTCAGTAGCTGGAGCTAAAGATTTAAGCGCTTGAAGAGCGACTCTTTATAGGACTTACTCACCCGGAACGTCTTTCCGTCCTTCATCTTTGTGACGACATCCCCCGCTCCAGTGTGCTGAATTTCGGAAAGAAAGTCTGTATTAATGATGGTTGAACGGTGAATGCGAATGAAGTTAGGCTTGTGTAGCTGCTCCAGCATATTGGTCATGGATTCCCGCAGCAAAAGGCGCTTACTCTCACTGGTGTAGACCTCTATATAATAACCCGAAGCTTCGATATAGCGGATATCATCCATCTGTACCAGACTAATCTTACTACCTTGCTTCAAGGCCAGTGGCTCCTCTTTCGTTTGCTTCTGTAGATAGTCCACCAACTCCTTCAGTTGATCTAC
>JBCBWU010000203.1:0-13191 GCA_039816955.1 Bacteroidota bacterium | reverse complement strand
TTCTCTGCGGTAAACTTTGACGGCGCTGGTCCTGGTACTTGCCTAGTGTGGTACCTGCGTTACGATGGTGAAATTATCGGCTTGGAAGCTGGCTTGAACGCCAACGATCTAGAAGGCTGCTTCGGTCTATCGAATGCCGTACAAGTAATCCGTACGGTAGAAGGCGATTGCCAAGCGAATGGCGGAGAGCTATTCGGCGGACCATTTGAATTTATCGTAGGCGATGGCTTAGCCGATATGATTCCTGAGGGTGCCATCACGGTAGCGAACAGCCAAGGTGAGAACTTCCAGTGGATTGTAACGGATGATCAGGGTAGCATCTTGGGCTTACCACCAACCTTCTCCGCAGTAGATTTTGATGGTGCCGGTTTGGGCGTGTGCCAAGTATGGTACTTGCGTTACGATGGTGAAATTACTGGCCTGGAAGCAGGCTTGAATATCGATGATATCGAAGGTTGTTTCGGCTTGTCCAACCCAGTGGACGTTAACCGTATTGCCTGTGAAGTAGAAGGAGGTACCCTGGAAGGTGGCCCATTCGAATTCTGTGTTGGTGACGGTGAAGCAGATATGATTCCCGAAGGTAGCATTACCCTCAGCGGAAACAGTGGATCAATTAGCGCCTGGATTGTAACTGATGATCAGGGCAATATCCTGGGTTTGCCACCAATGCCAAGTGTAGTCGATTTTGACGATGCTGGTCCTGGCCTGTGTCTGGTATGGCATATCAGCTACGAGGAAGGTCTACAAGGACTGGAAGTAGGTGCAAATGCGAGTGATCTGGTTGGTTGTTTCGATCTGTCCAATAGCATCAGCGTTACCCGCAACCAGCCTGAAGGTGGTACGCTAGAAGGTGGTCCATTTACTTTCATTGTTGGTGATGGAGTAGCGGATACCATTGCTACTGGAGATATCACCCTTTCGGGTAATAGTGGAGCGAATAGTGCTTGGATTGTAACTGATGATCAGGGCAATATCCTGGGCTTGCCACCAATGCCAAGTGCAGTTGACTTTGATGGAGTTGATCCAGGCGTATGCCTAATTTGGCACATCAGCTTTGCTGACGGTCTGGTAGGACTGGAACAAGGTGCGAACGCTGCTGACTTGGAGGGTTGTTTTGACTTGTCCAACAGCATTACCGTTAATCGTGAAATTGTTGACGCTACCGAAGAGGCCAATCCAGCTGACGTAAGTGTCAACATCTGGCCTAACCCAGTGCAGGATATGCTCCAAGTCCGAGTAGAATTTGAGGAGCGCCCTGAGTTTGTGCAGTTAGAAGTACGCAACCAATTGGGACAGGTAGTTACTCAACTTACCCTGACCAACGAATTGCAAGTACGCGAAAACGTGAATGTAAGTCAGTTGCCGGCGGGTGTATACCTGATTTCGGTACGGACAGAAAGTGGCATTAGTACACAACAGCTTATTAAGCAGTAACTCGAATTTATTTCATAGCAATCTTGCATCCTTAGGTTGAGTCCTTTTGACTGCAAGATCATTGATCCCGAATCTTCCTTGGTTGGAGGGTTCGGGATATTTATTGTGGCCATCCAAGTACCGATCTTATTCTGAACAGTAGTCTTACACCACGTACACTCAATGGAATCCGGCATTGAGACGACAATGATTCACCTTTAGTGAGTTGTGATCCTATGCTCCCGTTAATTCTAGTACTTTTGCAAAAATTAGCTCTGAAACGCTATGCGTAGATATGTGCTCTTGCTCTTCCTGTTGACCGGAAGTGTTTTCAGCTTGTTCGGTCAGGCAGAGATCTTTCTCAGTACCCTTGACAATCGTTTGTATCGCCTCAATTTGAACGATTGCAGCTACGAACTCGTCGCTGATATGCCCATCGGTACGACCGATATCAGTTTTCACCCCAATGGAAATCTGTACGGCATTACCGGCAATGGTATGCTTTACGAAATTGACCTGGCGAACGATAATGCAATTCTCATTCATTCCTTTCAGTCTAGCTCTAGTCAGCTTTATACCTCACTTACCATATCCGCGGCTGGTATTTTCTACGCTTGTGGTCTAGCTGGAGATTTATACAATTATGATCTAACTAGTGATACCGGAAACTTCCTGGGCAACGTAGGTTGGGGAGCAGAAGGCGATCTCACTTTTTTCAACGGTGAACTATACATGGCCGCTGAGGATGACAATATCGTACTGGTCGACATTGACAATCCAGGAAACAGTAGCATCGCTATTGATGGAAACGTGCCGGGGCGGATCTTCGGGGTAGTGTCTTACGCCGCAAGCTGTGAAGAGGTATCCGTTTACGCGCTGACCAATAATGCTGCCAGTGTCTACGAAGTAAACTTCGACGATAACTCTTTAGATCTATTTTGCTCCATCCCCCTCCAGGTCAGCGGTGGTGCCAGTACTTTTGAGTTTCTGGGTTCCAACCCTGTTTTCGTCGACGATATAGTGGTTGACGGTTTCAACTGTGGTGCTGCCGATGGTTCTATCAGCGTAACCGCTAGTGGTGGGGTAGGAGCCTTGAGTTATTCCCTGGATGGAATCAATTACCAGGCCAGCAGGGTCTTCACGGGTTTAGGAGTACAGGAGTACATTGTGTATGTTG
The DNA here is from genome assembly GCA_039816955.1 of Bacteroidota bacterium. Lineage (GTDB taxonomy): Bacteria > Bacteroidota > Bacteroidia > Chitinophagales > Saprospiraceae > Lewinella. Next base: position 10,601 of record JBCBWU010000203.1, on the reverse strand, counting down.
CAGATGAAGTAGGTTGTGTAAGAACCGATACCGTGATGGCTGTGGCCAATGTCCCAATGTTTGATGAACTACGCATCACCAATACGCTTTGTGGGGAATCTAACGGTCAAATCGAAGTGGTAGTGAGTGGTGGCGTTGAGCCCTATGAGTTTTACCTCAACGGTGTGCTCTCTACAACTGGGCTATCTGTAATGAATCTCTCAGACGGTAACTATCAGCTAGAGATTATCGATGCTGCTGGTTGTAGTGCGACCACCCAAGCTAATCTGGGAGGTATTTCTCCACCCACCATTGTTGACTTGGGGTTAACTAGCACTACTTGTGGTGCGGATAATGGCAGTATTGAAGTGGAATTAAGTGGAGGTTTGACTCCTATTTCCTATTCGTTGAATGGTGGCCCCAGTCAGAATACGCCTGATTTTTCAAATTTAGCACCTGGTACCTATACCCTCGATATTGTAGACTTTGCGGGTTGTTCAGATGCGGAGACTTTTGAGATTCTCTCCAGTACCGGTGTCGCTATTGAAGCAGTTAGCGTGCAAGATGCCAGTTGTGGGCAAAACAACGGTGGACTGAGTGTAGAGGCTAACGGAGATGGTGAGCCATTTTTATTCGGCGTTGCTATTTCTTCACTTGAATTCAGCCCAACGATCAGTGAATTGGCCGCTGATGAATACGAGGTATTCGTTTTTAACCGATTTGGATGCTCGGATACTACGATGACTACCATACTTGATAGTCCGCCGGTAGAGTTGAGCTTAGTGAGCCAGCAGGCGGCGGATTGTCAGGAAGATAATGGCCTCCTCAGCGTTTCTACTACGGGAGGTACAGGACTGGTACGGGTAACTTTAAACGGTGCCCTTGTTGCCAAACCTGAAGATATTACGGGTCTCGCACCGGGAGCCTATCTGGTACAAGCGCTGGATGAATTAGGGTGTTCAGATACGCTGAGCACGGTGATTGCTGCCGCCAATTGCCCCGTTTATGTACCCAATGTATTTAGCCCCAACCGTGATGGAGTGAACGATTTTTTCTTCCCGCAGGCTGCTGCGGATGCCGGAATTGAAATTGTCCGTTTTCAGATATTTGATCGCTGGGGCGGAGCGCTATTTGAGCAAGGCACTGGTCCGATCGGAGATGTGCGGTTTCGCTGGGATGGCCGCCGGGCCGGAGAGCCATTGCCGCAAGGCGTCTATGTGTACTTCTTAGAATTGCGCTATGCGGAGGGAGAGACGCTACAGTTAAGTGGAGATGTCACCTTGTTGCGGTAGCGTATTTTAGCAAACCGATTCACACGCTCTTAAACACCAAAATCTTTTCTCATGATTAGAATGATACTCGAAGGATTCTTGAATGATCCCCGGGCAATGATCTCCTTTATGGGCGCCCTGCCAGGACTGATTGCCACTATTTTTATGGCCTTGGTCGGACATCATTTTTGGTTCCATAAAGTCGGAAGTCATTTCCGAATGATTGGTCTGGGAGCTCTCTTCGCAGTGCTAGCTTATATAGCAGGCTTTGGGACCAATTATTTTTTTGCTTCCTATTTACCTATCGAACAGTTTATTGTGGTTATTAGTATTAATAGCGGTATTGGTGGCTTGGGCCACTTACTGTTTTGCTACGGTATCTATCAGTGGATTAGGATGAAAGTCAGTAGTGACGACCTGGCACCCACGTCTAATCGAGGTCCGTTTATGTCTTAAACCTAGGTTCAGTACCTAAAAACGAACTGGGACGATAGCACTTTCGCCATCGTCCCAGTTAACCCGATCAATCCTTTGATCACGGATAAGTAGTACTAATTCTTCTGCAATGCGAAGGATAAAAACTACCAAGTATAGGACACCCCAATGCCTCCCGTAAGGTAGTGGTCATTGGTGTCAGGGTCACCATTTTCACTGATACCATCCAATAAGTCTGAACTAGTTAGACGTGCGCCCCCAAATAAGGTAGCGGAGATATTTGGTGTCACCGCAAAACGCACCCCAATATCGATTGGAATGATGAAAACGGATCCTGCCTCTTGCTCTGGCTTAAATTCCAAGGTGCCGGAAGCAGTTACTTCCTCACTGGAGAAGACCAAGCCTGCACCTAGTCCAAGATAGGGCGAGAAATTGCGAGTAAAACTGCCGGACTCTTCAAAGGCTTTACGTCCAAGGGGATGCCATTCCGCCTGCACCGCAATTTCGAATAGTTGATTCTCCATGCTAAAGGCTCTTCTACGATCATTGTAGTCCAAGTCATCACCTGTAATTTGGCCAATCAGGATACCTCCTCGGAGCACAAACTGGGGCGAGAAGAAATAACGGTATTGGGCGCCAAAGGCTACATTTATTTGTCCAGCATTAAATGGTTCTTCGGTCAATTCTCCTTGGTAGGTGATTGCACCGACAGTGATACCTACCTCCTGATCTGCACTTTGTGCAAACGAGAAATTTAGTAGACTCAAAAAGAGCGATAAGGTTAAAAGCTTTCTCACGATAAGGAACGATTGTGTGTTTGTAATTCAATAAAGATACATTGCAAAATAGCTAAAATCAAGTTGGCCTTTAAACTAATCATCTTTATTCTGGACTAATCTGGCAGTTAGATTTGGTCATTCTAGCGGAAACTTCGTAATTTGGTCATATAGCAAAACGACGTTTCAAATAATGAAACACTTGTTTCGGTGAGAACATTAAATCATTCAGTCATAAAAGCCTTTGATCTGCTGGATCACTTTACCCAGCACCATCCTACTTGGGGAGTGCGAGAGTTGGCACAGCATACTGGTCAAAACAAAAGCACCATCTATCGGCTTTTAGCCACTTTGGAGTCTTTAGGGGTATTACGCAAGGAGATACAAACCGATCGTTATACCCTAGGCTTGAAGTTGTTCGAACTTGGTCATCGGGTGCAGCTACAGCAATCGCTTGTACACCAGACCCACCCAGTATTACAGCGGGTTGCGGCTAATATTTCGGAAACCGTGCACCTGGGCGTGCTCCGATCCGCAAAAGTTTTTATGGTGGATAAGGTGGAAAGTCCCATGGGGTTGAAACTTAGTTCTACCGTCGGTTCCTACAGCCCGGTGCATTGTACGAGTTTGGGGAAAATACTGCTTGCTTTTCAACCACAGGACCGGCGTAGACAACTTATTTCCGATCTGGATTTACGCTCCTACACCGCTAATACGATTACCCGTAAGCGTCTTTTGCAAGCCCAATTAAATGAAGTTCGAACGCAATCCTACGCCCTGGACCGGGAAGAGCTTGAATTAGGACTAATTTGTGTGGCAGTGCCGGTATTTAACCAACAAAGAGAATTGATCGCAGCGCTTAGTGCTGCTGGTCCAGCCAATCGCTTTCGCGAAAACGCACTGGGCGAATACGTGGGTATACTGCAGCAAGGGGCAAGTGCCATCCAATCCCGGATTGGGAGCTTTAGTCTAAAAACCATTATGTAAGGGCAATCATCAACCACCTATGAGTGAAGAACCAAAGAAATACAGCACGGTACATTACCATCAATATTTGGGCCTCGACGAACTGTTGGGCTCACAGCGTCCACGTAGTGCAGAACTAGAGCCAGAGCCGGCACACGATGAAATGCTCTTTATTATCGTGCACCAGAGTTATGAGCTGTGGTTCAAACAGATCCTGCACGAATTAGAGTCGGTTATCGAGGTCTTCCAAACCAATAAGGTGGATGAGCGGAACATTGGTACCTCCATTGCCCGCTTGAATCGGGTAATTGAGATTTTTAAATTACTGATTGAGCATATCCGCATCATGGAAACCATGACGCCGATTGACTTCCTGGACTTCCGCAAATACCTGTTCCCTGCTTCCGGTTTTCAAAGCTTCCAGTTTCGCAAGGTGGAGAATATGCTAGGCCTGCCGGAAGATGAGCGCATGACCTATAATAATTACCATTACGCCGCTTTCTTTACGGATGAGCAGCGTGAGGAGTTAGCTGCCATCACTAAAGGTCGCAATCTGTTTGCCGCCGTAGAAGACTGGTTGGAGCGGACCCCATTTTTGCGCTTTGGCAATTTTCAGTTTTTAGAGCATTACAAGGCTTCGGTCGAGCGCATGGTAGAAAAAGAAGCAGATGCGATACGGGCTTCGGATTACCTATCGGAAAAAGAAAAGGAAGGAAGGTTGCGTATGATGGCGAACACTGATCCTTACTTCCGCTCGATTTTAGACCCGCACGTTCACAGTGAGGAGAAAGGCAAAGGAACTTTCCGCCTGAGCTACGATGCCATGCTGGCAGCCTTAATGATCAATCTATACAACGAAGAACCGCTACTGCAACTCCCTTATCGTTTTTTACTTTGCTTGATTGATATTGATGAGTTGCTTACTACCTGGCGCTATCGCCACGCGCAGATGGTACTACGTATGCTGGGGCGGAAGACGGGAACCGGTGGTTCATCGGGCCACAAGTATTTACGAGAGACAGCCATTAAGCATCACATCTTTACTGACTTACACAACATCTCTACCTTACTGATACCGCGTTCAGAATTACCCGCATTGCCAGCGCGTCTGGTGCGTGAACTCGGTTTCTATTACACGGTCAAAGAGGATTAAGTATGAAGCGTATAGCAAACTATATAAACGGTGCTTACTGCGAGCCGCATAACGGTTTATACCTGCCGGTTTATGACCCATCCCGAGGCCGGGTATACGCAGAAGCACCGGATTCGGATGAGGCAGATGTAGCGAAGGCCTACGCGGCAGCTAAGGAAGCCTTCCCCGCTTGGTCTGCCACTTCGGTAGACGAGCGCTTCATGATTATGAATCGGATTGCCGAACTCATCACTGATCGTCTGGATGATTTGGCAGCGGCAGAGTCCTTAGATAATGGTAAGCCACTGTGGCTGGCCCGTAAGGTGGACATTCCGAGAGCAGCTACCAATTTTCGCTTTTTTGCGCAGGCGATCACCCAATTTGCCAGTGCTACTCACGATATGGGAGCGAGTGGCTTTAATTACACCTTGCGGCAACCCCTGGGGGTAGTCGCTTGTATCTCGCCTTGGAATCTGCCACTTTATCTTTTTAGTTGGAAAATTGCCCCAGCAATTGCCGCAGGCAATACCGTGATTGCCAAGCCTTCGGAGGTAACTCCAATGACCGCCTACTTGCTCGGTGAAATTTGCCAGGAAGCTGGCCTTCCAGCCGGAGTCCTCAATATATTGCACGGCTACGGCCATCGCCTAGGCAATGCGCTGACATCACATCCTGGTGTGAAGGCGATCTCCTTCACCGGTAGTACGCGTACTGGGGCAACTATAGCCCGGGAGGTAGCCCCTAAATTCAAAAAACTTTCCCTGGAGTTAGGAGGAAAGAACCCAAATATCATCTTCGCTGATTGTGAGTATGAAAAGGCCTTAAATACCACGGTACGATCTTCTTTCGCTAATCAAGGCCAGATTTGCTTGTGCGGCTCTCGGGTCTTCATTGAAGCATCCATTTATGAGCAGTTCAAAGCTGACTTTGTAGCCAAGGTAAAGGAACTAAAGGTGGGGCCACCAGAGGCTGCTGATACCAAAGTAGGGGCAGTGGTTTCTGAGCCGCATTTTCAAAAAATCATGTCGTATATCCAGCTGGCGCAGGAGGAAGGAGGGACAATCTTATGTGGTAGCCAGGCTAAACAACTAGCAGGTGAATACGCCAAAGGTTGGTACGTAGAACCTACCGTGATTGAGGGATTACCCCACGATTGCCGGACGAATCAGGAAGAGATATTCGGACCAGTAGTCACCATCATGCCCTTCAAGGATGAGCAAGAAGTACTGACTTACGCCAACAGCACAGAATATGGACTTTCCGCTACGCTGTGGACACAGCATTTAGACCGGGCTCATCGGATGGCCAGGAACTTGGAAGCTGGTATCGTTTGGATAAACACCTGGCTGCGCCGTGACTTACGCACCCCTTTTGGTGGGGTGAAAAACTCTGGCGTTGGCCGCGAGGGAGGCTGGGAGGCGCTGCGCTTCTTTACTGAGCCTAAGAATATTTGTGTAGAACTATAATTAACCTTTCATAAAACATGGGTGATCATGTCGAAATTACTGCCAAAGTTCAACTTTAAGGAATGGATTGAAGAGCATCGTCATCTGCTCAAACCTCCAGTAGGAAATAAGGCGATTTGGAGCAATGGAGAGTACATTGTAATGGTCGTTGGTGGACCAAATGCTCGTAAGGACTATCACCTCAACGAGACTCCTGAATTCTTCTATCAGGTTGAAGGGGATATCACTTTAAAGGTGATTGACGAAGGTGAGCCAAAGGATATTCATATCAGGGAAGGTGAGATTTACTTGCTGCCCTCTAATATTCCGCATTCGCCCCAGCGCGGCCCAAATACAGTAGGCTTAGTGATTGAGCAGCAACGCCCGGTGGGCGTAAATGACGGCCTGGCCTGGTTCTGTGAGAACTGTGGGCATGAGCTTTACCGGGAGCCCTTTGTATTGGATAATATCGAAACCGATATGCCGGTGATTTTTAACCGTTTCTACTCCAATCTAGTGTTGCGTACCTGTAATAATTGCGGCACTGTAATGGAGCCACCGGCTCCTAAAGAAGTCAGCTAAAGCAGCTGTTGGACTACTACTAGGATTAAAGAGGATCAACTTCTTACTGTCTAAAATGCTAAGTCATGCGTATTAACGGCCATTCCCATGTTCTACCGTACCCGGAACAGATTCCTCCTTTTATGAAGGAAAAAGAAATCTTCTGGGTGGATGTGGATCGAAAATTCATGTTACAGAAGAACTGGAAGCGGCCAGTGACCGACTCTAGTTTCTTTCTGCACGAAAAATTAGAGTGGATGGACGAGCACCGCCTCGACCATGCCGTAGTACTTAACTTATCACAGTTGTATGGTAATGGCCTGCGAGTGGAGGAAATGAAACGGGTGTTACGCTGGCAAAACGACTTCAACGCCAAGGTGCAAGCTGATCATCCCAACCGCTTCACCTGCGGATTTGTGATTCACGCAGGCTTCGTTCGGTCCGCATTATGGGAAATTGAACGTTGTGTCACCCAACTCAATCTAAGAGTGTTATGCCTACCGACACATTACATGGATAGTGTGGGCACTTGGCGGACGATCTTTGATCCCGAAACGGAACCCATTTTTGAAATGGCTAACGACTATGGTCTGGCCGTGGAGATTCATCCGTACGATGGTGAGAAGTTTATTCAACTAGAGAACACCGCCTGGCGTTTTCACCTGATCTGGATGCTGGCGCAATGTGCGGATGCCTACCACTTCTTTACTTTGAATGGTTATCATGACCGCTTCCCAAATATGCGCACCTGCTTTGCCCACGGCGGACAGTTGGCGCAGATTAACCTGGGCCGTCGGATACAGGGTTTTGATGGCCGCCCAGATCTGTTTGAGGGCAAGAAACACCCACGGACGGCAGTTGGCCACCCCAATATTTTCTACGATACATTGGTGCACGACACGCTGTCATTGGAACTAATGATAAAGCGTAATGGCGGCACCGATCAGATCATGGTAGGCCTGGATGATCCTTATCCACTTGGCGAAATGGAAAGTGCACCTCAGTCTTCGTATCCTGGTAAATTACTGGACCTGGCCGTAGAGGAAGGTATCATCTCCAGTAAGCAGTGTGGAGAACTCTGGGAGGATAATGTCTTACGCTGGCTCGGTGCTGATACCAATCTAGATCTGTTGACTCGTATCCGTGGCGAGCAGCCTTCCTTAGCATAGAATTGTATTGCCTTTAAGAAATGTGCTTATGATTTCGACAAATCAACCTATCCAATACGAGGCCAGCTTGGCTTATGCGCAACAAGAGGATCAAGCGGACCCCTTAAAGCATTTCCGTGAGCGTTTCCACTTGCCATTGCGCCCTTCTGGTGAGCCCTATCTCTATTTCTGTGGTAATTCCTTGGGGCTACAGCCAAAAACAACAAGTGAGCACGTGCAGCAGGAATTGGAAGATTGGGCAAAGTTTGGGGTTGAAGGTCATTTTCACGCGCGAAATCCCTGGTTGCCTTACCACGAGTTTCTGACGGAGCACATGGCTGCTGTGGTAGGGGCAAAGCCCTCAGAAGTAGTGGTGATGAACACCCTTACGGTGAATTTACACTTGATGATGGTCTCTTTCTATCGACCACAAGGGAAACGAACCAAAATCCTGATCGAAGCAGATGCTTTTCCTTCTGATCGCTATGCTGTAGCGAGCCAACTAAGGTTTCACGGTTGTGATCCAGCTGAGCATCTCATCGACCTCAAGGCTAGAGTAGGGGAGGCGTGCTTGCGCATCGAAGATATTACAGAGGTCATCGAAAAGGAGGGAGAGTCAATTGCCCTGGTGATGCTTGGCAATACCAATTACTACACTGGGCAGTTCTTCAATATGCCACTCATCACCAAACTGGCGCACGCGAAAGGCTGCATGGTGGGTTTTGATTGTGCGCACGGAGCGGGAAACGTGCCGCTGAACTTACACGATAGTGGTGCCGATTTTGCCGTATGGTGCAGCTATAAATACCTGAATTCGGGGCCCGGCAGTATGGCGGGCTGCTTTGTCCACGAACGCCACTCTAAGTCGGCAGATATGCCTCGTTTTGAGGGCTGGTGGGGCCACAATAAATCAACGCGCTTTGGCATGCGTGATGGCTTTGACCCTATTCCTACCGTTGAGGCTTGGCAGTTGAGTAATCCGCCGATTCTATCTTTGGCGGCCATTAAAGCGTCGCTGGAGATCTTTGCCGAGGCAGGAATGGAAGCCTTACGCGCCAAAGCCATTCGACTAACTGGCTACCTGGAGTACTTGCTACATCAGATACCCGGTGAAAAGATTAATATCATTACGCCAACAAATCCGGCGGAACGTGGTTGTCAGTTGAGTATTCAAGTAAAGGATGCCGACAAGCGCTTGTTCGAAGCGATTACTGCCGCTGGTGTTATCGCTGATTGGCGAGAGCCAGACGTAATTCGGGTAGCACCCGTGCCGCTGTACAACACTTTTTCGGATGCTTATCACTTTACCCAAGTACTAGAGAAACAAATAGCTGCTATTTCATGATTAAGAAGCAACATATTGTCATTGTAGGTGCTGGCCTTTGCGGCACACTCTTAGGAATTCGACTGGCGCAGCGAGGCTATCGCGTAAGCTTATTTGAGCGTCGTCCGGACTTGAGGTTAATAGAGCAAGATGCAGGCCGATCTATCAACCTAGCCTTATCCCATCGTGGCCTGATGGCCTTGGCCACTGCTGGACTAGGTGAAGTAGTGAGGGATTTATGTATTCCCATGCGCGGACGTATGATTCACGCTCCCAGTGGTGAGAAGTGGCTGTCACCCTACAGCGGCCGTACCGATGAATACATTAACTCTATTTCTCGCCCGGGTTTAAATGCTTTGTTGCTAGAAAAGGCAGACTCCTACGAAAACCTGACGATCTACTTCGGGTACAAATGCACCGGTGTGAATCTGGAAACTGCGACCGGGCATTTCACAGATAAGTCGGGTGAGGCCCATGTAATACAAGGCGATATTCTGGTGGGTACTGACGGTGCTGGATCAGTAGTGCGTCGGGCTATGATGGCTCGTTCTACGGACTTACTGTTTAATTTCTCCCAAAACTTCCTGCGCAGCGGATACAAAGAACTAAGCATACCGGCTAGCGCCAGCGGTGATTTCCGCATTGAATCCAATGCGCTCCATATCTGGCCCCGAGGGAAGTTCATGATGATTGCACTTCCGAACTTAGACCGGAGTTTTACCGTAACGATGTTCCACCCCTTTGACGGCCCTGCAGGCTTCAATACTTTGAACACACCAGAGAAGGTAAAGGCGTTTTTTAATGAACATTATCCAGACACGCTAGAGCATCTACCAGACTTGGATCAAGAGTACTTCACCAATCCGAGCGCCGCGCTAGGTACCATCAAGTGTTATCCCTGGGAAGCGTATAAAAAGACCTTGTTGATGGGGGATGCTGCCCACGCCATTGTGCCTTTCTACGGTCAGGGCATGAACGCTGCCTTTGAAGATGTCCGCAAATTTGATGAACTAGTAGAGCAGCACGACGGCGATTGGTCCGCTATTCTACCTGCTTTCTCGGAAGCCCGTCCAACTGATTCCAATGCTATCGCTGACCTGGCAGTGGATAATTTCTACGAGATGCAGGATAAGGTGGATGATGTAGACTTTATCAAAAAGCGGAAGCTAGAGATGAAGCTGGAACAGCAGTTTCCGGAGTACTATTCCAAATATTCTCTGGTGACCTTCAAGCCAGAGCTTTCCTATAATGATGCCATGATCCGCGGTCGTCGCCAGGATGAGTATTTACTGGATCTGGTAAATCGTAAGGATGTCGATGAGCTAGACTTGGCACAAGTAGTTGAAAAAGTAAACACACTATAAGCGATGAGCAATAAAGTCTTAGGCGATAAGGCCCAACCACTGGGTAATTACCCGCACGTAAAGCGTGTAGGTGACTTCATCTACGTTTCTGGTACCAGTAGTCGTCGACCTGATAATTCCCACGCTGGAGTTATTCTCCAGTACCGCTTTAGTCTGCTCACGAATGTCTTTTTCTATCGTTCCATCAGCGTGGATAATAA
>JBCBWU010000202.1:0-13293 GCA_039816955.1 Bacteroidota bacterium | reverse complement strand
CCTTGGACCATGGTATACATTGGCATGGCTATTGGCGTAGCCATTATTCTTCTGGATCAATACCAGAAGAGTCGCGGATCAGATTTTCGTATTCCGGTTTTAGCGGTTGCTGTAGGGCTATATCTGCCGTTCGAATTAGATAGTGCCATTATGCTAGGGGGTATTGTGGCTTGGTTGGTGAGCCGTTACCAAAAACAAAACCAAGCGAGCAAAGGTGAAAGTCATGCCGGTGCAGAAAAAGCCAGTGAGCGTACGGGCTTACTTATCGCATCAGGTTTGATTACGGGTGAGGCTTTGATTGGTATTCTACTGGCTATTCCAGTAGCCATTTACGGCAGTTCCAATATATTGGCTCTGGGCTTAAACTTAGGCACCATTGCGGGTTCAGCAGTTATTCTAGGTATCTGTTACTGGATTTATGCGGCCGCATCAAAAGCCTATAGAGAAGGGTAGTCAAGCCTAACCAAATAATGATACTAATCTTATACTCCATTGCTAGTGTTTTTCAAAAGCACTAGCAGTGGAGTAGTATTTTTTTAACCGACTTCAAGGTAAATAGAGAATGGAAGACGTACTGGACGATGTTGAAACGGACCAGGGACCTGACACCAACTACAAGAAATGGGCTTTTCGGCTGTTTGTCTACGTCATTATTATCAACTTGGCTGTAGCATATCTAGTTGCCTCTTTTATACCTGTCATTCACGACCAAGCGGTTTTTGTAAGAAACACAACCATCCTTTCAATACTATCCTTCCTTAGTGTAATCGCTGGAACAATTTTTACATTTCTGAGCTATCGCAATCAAGAGAAAAAAGACTACCAGTATCAAATATCCATTTGGGGCTACCCTATATTCATTGCCTTAAGTATTATTCTCCTATTGGCATCCTAACTAGGCTATCAATCTAAAGCTATTACCCTACCCTTTCTTAAAAATAACGCTGGCCGTATGGACTTCGGTAGGTATCAAACGTAGCTCAAAGAATCTCAGATCAACCTTCGCTTTTGCCACCACATGCTCATTTTGCCTAAAGGTTATTATCTCAGTAGCTGGGTCATATTCCCAGTTACCGGTAAAGCTATCACGCAAACGGAATATCCAGTCGGAGCCCTCCTCTACTATCTCGGGATCATTATCGCGAATCGTTCCTCTGGTGTAGATACCCTGCAAGTCGCTTGGTCTACTGTTTCCAATGGTTAGTGTAAAGTTGTAGGTCGAGCTACTCCATCTAGCGAATAGATCAGCTGCAGTAGGTTGTATTTCGGGAACGTCATCACCTTCGTAGAAGTAATTCATCTCCATGATCATCCGCATTTCTAACAGGCCTTCCCCCATTGGGTTCCTCCTTTTATTGACCGCCTCGCTGTAGGTAATATTACCATGAGCATCGTAACGCTGAAGGGTAGTGGTCCAAATGGTGTCTTTTTTCCCTCGCTCGCGGCTTGAAGTCATAATCTTGATTCCAGTAAAGAGCGAATCACCTACATTTTCCAAACGCTGAATGTATAGACCGGTATCTTTTCCTACCGACTCAATATGTAATACCTCACCCCACTGATCAGATTCGATGTAGTAGTGTCCCTGGGGGTCTAATTCGCTGGGCTTGTACATCGTCATTTCTAAAATCTCATTCCCTTCGGCACTTTCCCGGTATTCATAAGATAACGTAGCGCGCAAATCATCTTTACCAAAGAATATATTCTCTGAAGAAATCTTGCCATCAGTGCCAATTCTGGTCACATACTGTCGATCAAGGCTACGCCGCGAGGTACCAAATTGGCTATATGTTCTCACGCGTCTTAACCGGTCTTCTTCCCAATCAAATTCTGTAAAGCCTTTAACATTAGCCGACCGCATTCCACTAGTATGGTCAATTTTGATGATCCTCCCCGCATCAATGTATGCATGGGCCTGATCCATGACTCGTTCCTTTGTGCCTCCGTCCTCTTCCTTAACAATCATGGTTTGGGTCGCTTGCATTTGCACAATCGGCCCCTTAACCCGAACATTCCGGAAGTCCTTCCCTATTTGAGCGGTCAAAGCAGTGGAACAGAGTACGAATAGCAAAGTGACTTGACAATAGTTGAGAACATGCATATCCAAGGCTTTCTGATTCATTGCGGATCTGCATTAAAGGTAACATTACCTACTCTACCTCTAAGGCTTCCAATAAGCGCTGCATACTGAGTTGGTTAGCCTCTAACTCGAGGGCTTGAAGTACATCCTCTTTCTCCTGCTGTGTGAGGTGAAACGAAACGGAAGCTTCCAGTTTTTTATCGTTGGAAGGACGGTAGATGAAACGGATCAATTCGAATTGATCTTCACCCAATAGATCATGGACAAAACTCAGCGTGTTATCGTACTGCAATTCTTGCACATCCAATACCTTACCGGCGATACCAAGCGGATTGAACAATGACTCCACAATTCCTTTGGTGCCACTAGACGGAATTTGCTCGATTTTCTCAGAGCTGGTCATTTGCATCATAATCACCCCACTGGTGTTTTCTCGAATCCAATCCTGGTAAACTTGAATGAAGCGGGTTGCAGTCTGAATGCCATAATTATCACGGAAACCTGCGTCCACTAAGGTAATTTGTGGTTCGGTAGGAAGGTGCACAGTTGGTAATACGTAGGGGTAGGTAGCGTTCATGCGCAGGGCAGTAAGAAAGCGTAGGCTGTCGGCTCCCTGATCTTTTAATAGCCAGCGGAAATCTACAGCATCTATTTCGTATACGTCTTGCTGTAACAACCCAACTGGCGAGATCATCATAAAGGAAACGCCCTGAGGGGAGATAATCATTTGCCTACCATCATTCACAATGGCGGGACTGAGGTAAAGTAATGGAATATTTCCAGCTGCTTCCGGTGCTTGGTAAGCCATTAAGGGTTTATCAAGATACCCCTGGGTATTTTCACTGAATTGCTCCTCAAACACGTAGCCCCGATCAAAGAAATAGCGTTCGCCGGCATATTCAAAGCGTCGCCAGGGCAAGAACAGGTCATTCGAAACGATAGTAAAAGCGATCGAATTGAGTAAATCCAGGGTAATATGATCGAGATACTCCGTTCGGTACAGCGGTAGGCCATTGTTCTTTTGCTCCCGCCAGTACAACTCACGGAGGTACGACATACCTAACATTCCTCCTGAAGCCCCAGTCATTAGGACGGCTTGATCCATTACCCGTCCTTGGCTTAGGCTGTCTGCGGTTTGTAGAACGTGGGTGGTCCAGGCTGCCGCTTTGAGTCCTCCTCCGCTGGCACAGAGAAATACAATTTTAGGCTTTTGGCCACCTTTACTCATTTTTGCTATTCGCCTATCCAAGATTTGCTCCGTAGCCGCTAAATCGTCCTTTACCTGATCCGTACCACATACATACTGCAAGCTATCATAAGCATAGACCGCTCGATCCGGACCGTATTCCAGTCCGTAGGCATAGTTTGGATTATTGAACACACCAAAGGAAGTCAGGTAATTGATGACAATCAACAAGCATACGATAACGAAGGCACGCCATTCGGCAAACCAGTACGTCAAAGCCCCAATGAAGGCCACTAGCAAGCTGAATAGGATAAGAATACTCGCCGCAGCTGGAATACGAAAAATTTCCCAATCCACCAGATAGCCCAAAATCAGTAATGACATCATACTGAGCAACTGTAGCGCCAGAGCATTGAGGTGGTTCTGTCTAAAAATATTCAACAGCAAGCGCGACTCATAGTGCGCTACCGATCTTACAATACGGGGCTTGAGGTCTTCCCCCAAGTAGGTCAAAACCTTCAGACGGTTCTGGTCTAATTTGATATAATCCAAATCTGCTTTACGCGTTCCTGGCGGAATATGGAGATGCACCAAATTAGGCGGTGCACTAATTCGGTAATAGTAGGAAATATCCCGATTGGTCAGGCGGAAGTACATGGAATACCCCAAAGCTAAAGTGAGGCCTCCCAACACCAGCGCTAATAAGTGTAAGAGATTGCGGATTAGTGGTAGCCCCTGATAGTGATCCTGAAAAAAACCAATCAACAGCAGGTAGAAAAGTCCAAAGGCCAGTGGCAATAGCAAATTATTGATGCTGAACTTGGTAAACGGCCGCTTTAAACTAGCCAGGAAAGGAAAATGCTGAGCGGTAAGAAGATAGGTCGTTAAGTTCCAGCTCATGAAGAAGCCCCCCAATGCCATACCCACGATGTAAAAACTCAGGAAGTTGACCTCTCCCAGGTATTCGGGATCTAAAAACAGATACTGTAGCCCCAAGCGGCGGCCCAGACTTCCCGACATCATCAACAAGAGTACGATCCATAAAGACAGCAGCATCATGTTACTCCGCAAATGAAGCAACAGCAACTGGACTGGAAACGAGTAATAAAGTTGTCGAAAAAATCGGCGCATAGGTGCTGAAGGTATCTCCTTTGTAATTCTAACGTCTCAATCTTGTTATTTGATTTTTGAACCGCTTTGAGACCATTGAAATTGTCTTTTTAGCATCAGCTTTTGGCTAGAATCTAGCTCGTGAAGATACCGATGCATTTCACTACCTTTGCGGCTTTCAATCGGCATCAATTTATCTTCCCTCTCGCGTTAGTACTAACGAACGGAAGATACCCAAAAAACAAGACTATATGAACATTGCAGTTGTTGGCACCGGATACGTTGGATTGGTATCGGGAACTTGCTTTGCGGAAACAGGAAATCAAGTCGTTTGTGTTGACATTGACAAAGCTAAGGTAGCCCGTATGCAAGCGGGTGAAGTTCCTATCTACGAACCCGGTTTAGAACTATTGTTCGAACGCAATACCCGCCAAGGGCGATTGACGTTCACCACCGACCTTGCCGCTGCTATTGAACCCGCCGAAATCATTTTCCTTGCCTTACCTACCCCTCCCGGTGAGGATGGCTCGGCGGACCTGTCTTATATTCTTGGCGTAGCCAAGCATCTGAGTACTATGATTACCAGCTATAAAACTATTGTAGATAAAAGCACCGTACCCGTTGGCACGGCCGAAGAAGTGTACAAAACACTAGCCGAGAACCTATCTACAGATTTGTTTGACGTAGTTTCTAATCCAGAATTCTTGCGCGAAGGGGTAGCCGTGGATGACTTTCTCAAGCCTGATCGGGTAGTTATAGGTACTACTTCTGAAAAGGCTCAGAAGAAAATGTACCAGTTGTACGAGCCTTTTGTACGCCAGGGCAATCCGATCATCTTTATGGACGAACGTTCGGCGGAGATGACCAAATACGCCGCTAACTCTTATCTGGCTACCCGGATCACCTTCATGAATGAGATTGCCAACCTTTGCGAAAAAGTAGGGGCCAATGTAGACATGGTGCGCCGTGGCATGGGTAGTGATTCACGAATTGGTAAGCGGTTTCTGTTTCCTGGCGTAGGCTACGGAGGTAGTTGTTTTCCTAAAGATGTGCAGGCACTGGCCAAAACTTCTGAAGAGTACGAATACGACTTCCGGATTCTCAAGTCTGTGATGTCGGTAAATCACCAGCAACGCATGCGCCTAGTGGATAAAATCAAGGATCACTTTGGTAATGACCTTAGCGGTAAAACCATCGCACTATGGGGCTTGGCCTTTAAGCCAAACACCGATGATATTCGCGAAGCTCCCGCTATATATACGATCAAAGCGCTGCTAGACGCCGGCGCTCAGCTGCGGGTTTTTGACCCTGAGGCGATGGATAATGTCAGAGGGTTATTCGGTGATCAAATTCACTTTGCAGAAGACCAGTACGATGCCTTAATCGGTGCAGATGCACTGGCTATTGCTACAGAATGGAGTGTGTTCCGCGCACCAAGCTTTAGTGTAATGAAAGAATTACTAAAAGCACCACTCATTTTTGACGGCCGTAACTTATACGACTTGGAGCTAATGATGGAAAAAGGTTTCCACTACCAAAGCATTGGCCGTAGCATTGTTCAGTAGTATTGCCCGGTGATCTACCCCAAAAGCTGGCTAGCAGACATTTCAGCACCCGTATCGCTTCTTAACGCAAACAATCTGCGCAAGGGCTTGTCGTTATGCAGTAGTAGCGCTTATTTTTAGGCCTACCAAGAATAGAAGGAATTACTTCTGTCGGTGTTGTATTTTGGTTTGGTTAAAAAATACCATTCAGCCTTGAGACTTTTCACCAGCCCACTTTTGCTTTGCCTCAGTTTCTTGTTTATCGTAAGCTGCGATAACGGCTTAGAAGAGGTGATAGAACAAGACGAATTCGGAAATACAATTCGCTTCGAACGGCGAAAAACTGATTTTGCCCGCGAGGGCTGGTCGTACACCAATAATCCAGAAGGTATTCTGGTAGAGGCCGCCCAGTACCACTCTGACACGCTCAATGGCCAGCGGATCATCTTCACAGAAAACGGTGACACCAACATTGTAGAGCAATACGAAATGGGGCGTTTTGTAGGTGAATACCGCCTGTATCACGAGAATGGCCAACTTAAGCAACGTGGTACTTATTTAGATAACGAGATGATGGGCAATTGGGAAACCTTCTACGACAATGGCCAGCTAAAAGAGCGCGTACGTTTTGCTAAAAATATGGAAAACGGCCCCTTTATCGAATATCACCGCAACGGTAATTTAGCCGCAGAAGGTGCTTATATCGATGGCGACTACGAGCACGGTGAGCTCAAGATATACAATGAAAATGGTGACCTCCAACGTACTATGATGTGCGATCGGGGACGCTGCTCCACCA
The DNA here is from genome assembly GCA_039816955.1 of Bacteroidota bacterium. GTDB lineage: Bacteria > Bacteroidota > Bacteroidia > Chitinophagales > Saprospiraceae > Lewinella. The sequence continues at coordinate 6,574 of JBCBWU010000202.1, read as the reverse complement.
CGTGGAAGGCTGAAGAAAAGGAAGAATAATATGCGGATACTACTACTCTCAGTTTTTTGTCTTTGCATCGGTGTTGCTCACACGCAAGTAGGTGGGCTATTCACTTATGAATTCCTCAACTTTGCGCCTTCTGCCCGGGTTTCAGCCCTTGGTGGCACCCATATTGCAGTCGTGGACGACGATGTGAATATCGCTAATGCTAACCCCGCGACACTGAACGCGCTCATGCACCAGCAGCTCAGCTTTAGTCATGCCTTCCACCCTGCGGGGATTGGCTACGGCTACGCAAGCGGTGGCTACCACCACGAAGCCTGGAATACAACCTTTCACGGTGGCATCCGCTACGTTAACTATGGCGATTTTGACCTCACCAATACACTAGGGCAGGTAGAAGGCGACTTCAAAGCAGCAGAATACGCTATCAATATCGGAGCAGGTCGGGAATTGGCCGAACGCCTGCGTGGTGGGGTTAACCTACGTTTCATCACTTCCCAATTAGAGAGCTACAACTCACTGGGTTTAGTGGCTGACCTGAGCCTGCTTTACCAGGATACTGCCAAGAACTTTGTTTTGACACTCGTAGCAAAAAATGCCGGTCGCCAATTGACGACCTTTCGTGAAGGCAATGTAGAACCGCTACCATTTGAGTTGCAAGCGGGACTCAGCAAACGCTTGAAATACCTCCCTTTTCAATTCTCTCTCGTCTACCGTTATCTTGATCGTTGGAATATCCTCTACGATGATCCTAACACCACCGAAAACACCCTGATCTTCGGCGATGTGGATACCGAGCGCAGTGATACCGAAATCTGGCTAGACAACTTTGCCCGCCACTTCGTTTTCAACGGTGAGCTGTTCATTGGAAAATACGAGAACTTCCGCCTGCGTTTTGGCTACAGCCATCTACTACGCCGCGAACTGAGTTTGGATGAATACCGGAGTTTAGCTGGCTTTACCTTTGGAGTAGGGCTAAAGATCAACCGCTTTCGCTTAGACTACGGGCGTACGACCTTCCACTTGGGCGGTGGAGTCAATCAGCTCTCGATCTCTACAAATATTAAGGAGTTTAAGTAGGGAAAATGTAGTTGTGTTGGTGAATTTAGTTGTGTTGGTTGGGTTAGTAAAAGACCTATTCTCATCCTAATTCCAATTCACCTCAGTTGATCTTGGTGTCTTTTACGTCCGCTGTAGTGCTACGAAGTTAGCATCCTAACCTATCCATTCCACTTTATCCGCGATTGATTTCCGTTCACGGGGTACATCTGGGGCATCTGCTACCGGGTGAGCCAGATAAAATAGCCCCAAGCAACGCTCGCCTTCAGCAAGACCAAGGAAGTCTCCCAAGTGTTTAATAATCCCGGGTGAAGACCAGTAACCTGCCAAGCCATGTGCTGTAGCGGTGAGCCAAAGATTTTGCACGGCCATAGATACCGCTGCTACTTCCTCCCACTCTGGCAAAGACTCATTGGGGTCTCGTTGCATGCAAATGACGATGACGGCCCCCGAACGCTGAGGGTTATTCAATAGCTTATTGAATTTCCGCTCCGAAAAAGAGTCTTCTGGGACCACCTGCTTATAAACAGTAGAAAGTGCTTCTCCTAGGGCTTGGCGGCCTTCTCCTTGATAAACCTTGAAGCGCCAGGGTTCCGTTTTTTTATGATTGGGAGCCCAGTTGGCATTCTCCAACATATCTTCAATTACCGCAGTACCGATTGGGGCATCTGTGTACAGTGCAGGGAAAGTAGACTTACGTTGTTGTAGCAGCGCGCGAACGGCTTCCGCAGATGGGAGTTGACTCATATCTGGATTAGGTTTGTCGTAAAGGTAAAACAAGGTCGGGTAAAAAAGGTGCATTTATTTTGGCAATTACTGCAAATAGGGCTCCAGGAACAACTTTGCGATCACTTTGATAAAGTAGGAAAATAAAAAGTGTCATAATTTTCAGTAAATATTGAAAGTTTGATTATTTACCCTTACTTTTGAATTGCCAGAGCACGAAGACGAAGGCAATAAATACCTAAAACAGATTGACAAACGAATACGCCAAGTTGCTGGTTTATCATTGTAAACAGAACCCTACTGAACATGAATGAATCAAGAAACATCCTGGACGCCCCTGTTACTACCGATACAGGCAACAATTTACAACCTGACTACACCGCCGCAAGTAGTCTTGACTACAGTGTAAATGTTTTTCTACTGGTCATTTCTGGACTTGCCGGTGCTAGTGCGCTGGTAGATAGCAGCTCTAGCTTCTTCATCATGATGATGTGGAATTTAGTCCTGGGTGGATACCAACTATTGAGTGCCTTCATAGGAGCAATACGAGGTAATCATAAAAAGGGCTACTATCTGGCAGGAGCTATTGCCTATCTGCTGTTATTATTCACTGGCACAACTGCAATCGACTTTGGACTGCAGGGCGACCAGGAAATGATATTGGTAGGTATTTTCTACGTCTTCCTTCCCATCGGGGGAGCCGTATATTATACACTACTTTGCTTGGAAGCTAAAAATCGTGGACGATACATATGATCAGTATACTTCGAATGCGAGTTGATGGTTGGGTACAATTACTACTTGGCCTTACTGGTGCCATAGCCTGGATATTGGGTGGATATGTGTTCACTCTGGTCTGTATTTGGTTGCTTTGGCTGTGGCAAACAGGTAGTGCGCTAGAGCTCTGGCTCGACTACCAGCATCGTAGCCGGAAACCCTATTTGTGGATCGCTCCTATTCTATTGGTGATAGCTATTATTCATCATTACGGAATTTTCCTGCTCAGTGCCTGTGCATTGGTCTATGGCTGGCACACTCTTCATGACTACCGGATTGTACTACGTAGGCCCCGTTCGTTTTGGGAACTGTAGTATTTCGGAATAAAGCTATACAGACTCCTTAAAGCCACCTACATGAAAACATCAATCATTAGCCAACAGGACCAAGAAGTTCATATTACCAAAGCCGCAGCTGGGCATATATCTTCGGCTGACTTCAAGGATACCTTCTCAACTACCAACCACGAAGATAGCCTTGAACTGATTGTACGCAATATCCTGACAACTCAACAGCGTTGGATCATTTATCTGTTTCAGTTGCGAAACTGGTTAGCGAAGTTCTTTGGACTACAAACAGTGCTGCCCGATGATCACAATGAACGCTTTGCACCCGGTGGCTATGTAGGCTTTTTCCGTATCTATGAATTACTTCCTAACGAAATAATTCTGGGAGCGGATGATTCTCACCTCAACTTTCGATTAAGTGTTCATAAAACCGAAGCAATTGAAAACAATGTAAAAGTGACCACCTTAGTGCATTTTAATAATCGTTTGGGTAGAGTCTACATGGCCATCGTTGCGCCATTTCACCGTTTGATTGTCAAGCGCATGGTTGCTCAAGCTTACCAGCCCAACAAATAGTATTTGCTGAAGAATAAGCCGGAGGCAAACATTTGCTCAGGCTCTGATGTATTTAAAAGCACACATCTTATTGACCTAATACATCCATTCATGCAATACCAACTATTTGGCCGCTCTGGCCTACGTGTTTCTCCACTCTGCTTGGGAACAATGACCTTTGGAAAAGACTGGGGTTGGGGTTCTGACGCCGCTACCGCAAAAGAAATTTATGACACCTTTCTAGAAGCCGGCGGTAATTTCATTGACACGGCCGATGTCTATACCGAAGGAAGTAGTGAGCGCATCTTAGCTGACCTCATCTCGGCAGATCGTGACCACGTCGTTTTGGCTACGAAGTACACGCTTTCTAACACTACACATAACCCAAACAATAGCGGCAACCACCGCAAAAACCTGGTACAATCAGTAGAAAAAAGTCTGCGCAGACTTAATACCGATTATATCGATCTCCTCTGGGTGCACGCCTACGACTACCTCACCCCCATTGAAGAAATGATGCGGGCCTTGGATGACCTCATCGCACAAGGCAAGGTACTATACATTGGTATTAGCGATGCCCCCGCGTGGGTTATTGCTAGAGCCAACACCATTGCGGAGTTTAGGGGATGGTCACGCTTTATTGGCAACCAATTAGAATACAACCTCACGGAACGTACACCAGAACGAGAGCTACTACCTATGAGCAAGGAATTAGGGCTGGGAGTGGTAGCCTGGAGCCCCTTAGCTGCTGGTATTCTGACGGGTAAATACAACAAAGAACACGGCAAGGGCAGTGGTGGCCGCATGGAAGGAACAACTTCTTATCGCCTAAATGAGCGCAACTACCAAATTGCGGAAAAGGTGATGCAAATCGCCGAGGAAGTTGGAGCTAGTGCGCCACAAGTAGCACTGGCCTGGATTAGTGCGCAAGGACACATCCCAATTATTGGTGCCCGTACCCTAGACCAACTAAAAGACAACCTCGGCTCACTTAATGTAACCCTTAGCATGGAGCAAGTACAACAACTGAATGAGGTGAGCCATATTGACCTGGGCTTTCCGCACGATTTTGTAACTCGTCCCGGTGCACAAAAAATGATTTACGGAGGAATGGTTAATCAAATCAAGGGGAATAAGCACCCTTTGGTGAATACGTAGAAAATCAAAATATAAATGGCAATCAAAATTGCAAGATTACCCCTAATAATGAGAGGGTTAAATTGCAATCTTGATTGCTTTCCGGGCTATTGGAGTTGCTTCCAAATAATTGGTATACAACGCATTTTACTTTTCTTCGCTTACTAAAAGCACAAGATAGGTGACTATTACGCAAGAGTTTAAGGATCAAGCAGTATTCCGTTTACAGGAAAAGAAAACTCATATTAGCACGTGCTTTGCCCAGCTAGCAGAGCAGGATATGTGGTGGCAACCGAATGCATCCAGCAATAGTATTGGCACGATTATCCTCCACCTCTGTGGAAATATTGGTCAGTACGTCATTTCCTCCCTGGGCCGCCAGCCGGATCAGCGGCAGCGCGATCTTGAATTCAGCACGAAGAATAGCCACAGCAAAGAGCAACTCCTACAACTGATAAGTGACATTATCGATCAGGCCAGTAGAGTAGTACAAAATACCGATGAAGCCGAACTACTTAGAGTTCGTCAGGTACAAGGCTTTTCTTTTTCTGGTATTGGCGTGGTCCTGCACGCAGTAGAGCACTTGTCCTATCACACAGGTCAGATAGCCTATTTGACCAAGCTGCACAAAGACCAGCAAGTTGGACTCTATGACGATTTTGACCTCAACATCAAAAACGAAGACTAATGCCCTCTAGGCAGGTAGCTTTTCCCGGAGTACTTTTCCTGCGGCGGATAGCACCTCTTCCGTTTTCGCAAAGCAAACTCGCACTACTCGCTCTTCACTAGGAACTGAGCGGAAAGCAGATACCGGAATGACTGCTACTCCTATCGCTGTGGTTAACCAGCGGGCAAAATCCAGATCATTATCGTCCGAAATGGCGCTATAGTCAAATAACTGAAAGTAGGTGCCCGCGCATTGGAGTGGCCGCAAGGCAGTGCCCTTGAACTGCTCCACTAGCAAATCGCGCTTTTCCTGGTAAAAGGGACTCAACTCTTGATACGTAGCTGCGTCTTGTAGATAGTCAGCTAAAGCAAACTGTACCGGTGTGTTCACCGAAAAAACCGTAAACTGGTGGATCTTCCGAAATTCCTTGGTCAATACCGAAGGTGCAATACAATAGCCTACTTTCCAGCCGGTGGAGTGGAATGTCTTCCCGAAAGAATAAGTCGCAAAACCGCGCTCGTATAGACGAGGAAAATCCAATAAACTATAATGACGCTGACCGTCGAAAACAAGCTGTTCGTACACTTCATCACTAAGAAGAAAAAGGTCATGCTCAGCTACTAATCGGTCGAGCTGTTCCCAATCCGTTTTCGACCAAATAGTACCCGTTGGATTATGTGGATTGTTGAGTACAATGAGGCGAGTCTTATCGCTGATCAAGCTGGCAAACTCCGCCCAGTTTACCTGATAATCAGGATAAGCCAGCTGGTAAGGCACCACAGTACCTCCACACAACTCCACTACCGGGCGGTAGCTATCATAAGCGGGTTCTAGCAAAATCACCTCATCCCCAGGACGCACCACCGTAGTAAGCGCAACATACAAGGCCTCCGTCGCCCCGGAAGTAATGGTAATTTCCTGGTCTGGATCAATAGTGCGCCCACTGCTGCTACTGTGCTTTTCCGCAAGTACTTGGCGCAATTGAGGCAAACCGGGCATGGGCGCATACTGATTATGTCCCTGCTCCATGTGTTGGGCTACCAACTTCCGTAAAGCTTGCGGTGGGTCATAATTGGGAAACCCTTGTGAAAGATTAATTGCCTGGTGCTCACGTGCCAATGCGGACATCACAGAGAAAATACTAGTCTGCGTTTGGGGTAGCTTCGAAGTAAAAGAAGTGGTGGACATCATGCGTAGCTGCGGTTCTGATTAGGTGCAGCAAAGATAGGCAGATCAGGCTGGGAATTAATGCTTATTTTCGTTGGAGAGGGATGTTTAATGGGGAGGTGTGTATTGGGGGCAGATGGCCTGCGGCGGGCCCTGACGATTCCACTAAGGTGGAATATCAGGATTCTGACATCGAATTCTATTC
>JBCBWU010000201.1:0-13393 GCA_039816955.1 Bacteroidota bacterium | reverse complement strand
AACATTGGCGGACCAACTGTTGAAGCTGGTCCTGACCTGGAGAAGTGTCCTGAAGCTACCGCCAGTTGCTGTCCACGCAAAAGTATATGGAGGTGTACCACCGCTTACCGTTGCATCAATTGGCAAGGCATCTTCAGGACACTTCTCCAGGTCAGGACCAGCTTCTACAGTTGGTCCGCCAATGTTATCAATTGTTACACTTGCGGTACCAGAACAGCCTTTGCTGTCCGTAGCAGTTACCGTGTAAGTACCAGGAGCAAGACCGGTGATAGTCGCACCTGCGTCACCGTTGCTCCAAGCAAAGGTATAAGGTGCCATACCACCAGTAGCAGAAGCAGTAGCTGAACCGTTGTCGTCACCACAAGTAGCGTCTTCGCCTTCTGCAGATACGATTGGATTAGGATTAACCGTCACCGTAGCAGAAGTACTAGCCGTACAACCTTTAGAATCGGTTACAGTAACTGAGTAGCTCGTGGTAGCACCTGGGCTTACCGTAATAGAAGCAGAAGTAGCACCCGTTGACCACTCGAAGGTGTAACCAGGTGTTCCTCCGCTGCCAACGGCAGTCAGGGTACCATCATCACCAGCGCAGATTTCAATATCTTCAACTGTTACGCTTGGGCTAGGATTAACCGTTACGTCCAGTTGGTCGCTAGCCTCACATCCGTTCGCATCCGTTACCGTCAGCGTTAGGGTGTACGTACCAGGCATCATCATGTTGTAAACAGGATCTTCAACAGTAGCATCTACGAAGCTACCGCCAGTTGCTGTCCACGCAAAAGTATATGGAGGTGTACCGCCGCTTACCATTGCATCAATTGGCAGGGCATCTTCAGGACACTTCTCTAGGTCAGGACCAACGTTCACCTCAGGTTCATCAAAAACAGTAACAGTGACTGTGTTTGAGAAGAACTCTTCTTCGCAGGATGCTCCTGCGCTTACTACCCTGCGGAATTCGGTAGAGATAGTCGTAAGACTAGGGTCAAAATCAACTCCGGTGGCACCAGGGATATCCGTCCAACTAGTAGTTCCCACTGCTCTAGATTGCCATTGATAAGTAATGACAGTACCAGGTGAGCCCACTACAGTTGTTCCAGTGATAGGATTTGGATCAAATGGACCACAATCACTTTGATTCTCAGCAATCATCCCCGGATCAATGTTACAATCGAGAATTTCGCAATCTTTCAGCTTACCCAATTTTACATTAACATTAATCCCTGAGTTGGCTGGACGCGCACCAGGCCAACTTGCTGTAATATTACCGGTAAGCGTGAATCCAGAAAACAAGTTCGCATCCGTAATGATGATGTTTTCAACCTCTTCCGTCAAATCTATATCAATCGTATTAGGAACGGCTTGTCCATCAAGCACCAGATCATCCACAACGACAGTTGCTGGAGCTGAAGCTACCCCACCACGGGCAAATATCCACAGACCATCAAAGACTGGTAAAAATGGACTTCCAGAGGGGGGGTTATCTGGATCAAGCTTTAATGTAATACCGTCCAGCGTGAAGACAAACTTGTTGTCGCCAACAGCATTTGGGTCAAAAGTAATGGCGAAGGCCTTACTTTGGCCGTTTGTCCAGTTTTGCTGAGCGGTATTGAAGACAGAAAATGGATCGACACGGTGGATGTCTTGTTCGAAGGTACCGCCGTTTGCTGAAGCATTCCCAATTCGGGCCTCAGCAGCGTAGAGGAAGTAGTCAAACTCATCTAGTACATCAGTAGTCTGATCAAAGTTCGCTACTATTAACTCCTCAATTGGACAAGGCGCGACTATACCTGCATCAATACTGTTATTGGTCTCTCCGGCATTTAGTACATAAGTTGTTGTAAATCCAGAGGTGCGATCAGCATCGCTATCCAAATCATCATTTCCTACGTTGGCAAGCGTCAAAATTTGCCCAGGAGTTACCACGAAACGCACTTGATATGTACCGGGTACTAAATCAGTGAAGCTATAAAAACCAGCTCCGTTTGTAGTAGTGCTATTAATCAGGATTCCACCCTGATAAAGTTGAACAGTTACGCCACTCACACCGGCTTCTCCAGGATCCTGTACTCCATCTTCGTCTTCATCGAAGAATACGAAATCACCCAAGGCTGCGAAGCAGTCAATGACGGTCACCTCTACGGTGTAAACTTGATCATTACACAGACCATCACCAGGGCCATCGACTCCTGCAATAGTATAGGTAAAGGTATAAGACTGTCCTACTAGAGCCGGAGTTGCCGTAAACAGAGAACCATTAAGGCCACCGCTATTATCAGTATCTGCCCATGTGCCACCAGTGTTGCCACTAACGATCAGGTCGTTTAGGTCTAGTACATTATCAACAGCTGGGGTGTTAGAAGAGTCTTCGCTACATACTTCGCCATCCACTACCTCAGCAGTAGGGGTATTCGGGCGAACAACCACCCGCACCTCATCTGTATCCGTACAGCCGTTGGCATCGGTAACTGTTACGCGGTAGTTGGTGGTTACGCTAGGCATTACTTCCTGGTTAGGGCCTGAGCCTAAGCCCTGGTTCCACTGGAAGCTGTACGGAGGCGTACCACCAGAAGCAGTAGCCATTAGCATTGCTACTTCACCTTCACAGATCGATTGATCGACACCGGCATTAGCTTCTGGTCCGCCAATGTTTTCGATGGTTACGCTGCCTTCAGCAGTACAACCGTTGGCATCGGTAACCGTTACGGAGTACGTACCAGGACCAAGGTCTGTGATGGTTTCGGTAGTACCACCGTTGTTCCACTCGTAAGTATAAGGAGCAGTTCCACCGGAAGCATTTGCGGTAGCGGTACCGTTGTCCTCATCACAGAGCGCATCGGTTCCAGTTACCTCTACTTCCGGATTAGGATTAACCGTTACGGTTACTTCATCCTCGTCCGTACAACCGCTACCCGCAGTGATCGTCACTGAGTAAGTGGTTGTAGTGTTAGGCATAACAGTAATAGAAGAGGTAGTCTCACCAGTTGACCACTCGAAGGATACGCCAGCACCTTCTACTATATTAGCAGTAAGCGTAGTAGACTCACCTTCACAAAGGGTCAGACAGTCAGCGTTGGTATTTTGTAGGGTCGCACCAGACAGGTTGACGTTGTAATCACCACCAGCACCGTCATTCAGGTGTGGTCCGCTATTTGGTTGACTTAGTACTTCGAGGTCGTTCCAACCAGAAGCACCAAAGGCAGCTGCGTCGTTCAAGTTAGCGCCGGTTCCTATTTGGAAGGACTCACCACGACGAACAATCTTCACTACTGCACCAGTCAAATCACCAGCACCAGTCATGAAGCCATCGATCTCTGGGTAATAGTACCAGTCGCTATTATCGATATCACCAATACATTGTGTATTTTCTCTTGGACTACCCGCAGGAGGATCAAAAGTGCGACCACGGAAGACAACCTTCATGTTAAAGATAAGGTCGCTATCATCCTGGTTAATGAGCTGCATAGAAGCAACTGCAGTACCGTTGGAGAACTCTTCAAACGAGCCACCGATAACATCCCAAGCTTTTTCAGAAGTATAATTAGTTGCCAAGTTTCCAGTCCAGAAACCGTAGACTCGTGCGGAATTACAAGTTTGAGCACTATTAGAAATGGTGCGCAGTGAAATTGGATCATCTGGGCACGAGATATTCACAAGTGGGTTCGGGCTTACCGTAACTACGACCTCGTCGGTATCTGTACAACCATTATGGTCGGTTACAGTTACCACGTAAGTTGTGGTTACAGCTGGGCTTACCGTTTGGTTAGCACCGTTACCTAAGCCGTTATTCCAAGTAAAAGTATAAGGAGGAGTACCACTAGAAGCCGTTGCAGAAAGATCTACATGCTCCCCTTCACAGATAGCGTCACCACCGGTAGCGGTCACTGTTGGTGGTTCTGGCTCGGTGATGGTGATATCTTCAGGCCAGATCGCCTCACAGCCGGTGTGCACTCCAATAATGGTGATATCAGTGTACTCGCCGGCACAAAGGCCATCCAGGGTAATGTCCCCAGCTTCTTCAAAAGTACCTGGCACCTGAACCAAGCTACCATTGAAGGTATACTCGATGCGGAATTCACCGGTGGTATTGAAGTTGGCATCTACAATAATACTACCATCACAGTCGCCATCACAGTTGCTCACATTACTGCCAAGGTTGACATGATCCCAGCGGGCTTCGTTCACCTCTACGGTAGCTTCATCGGTATCGGTACAACCGTCACCGGCAGTAATCGTTACACCGTAAGTGGTCGTACTGGTAGGAGAAACAGTGATAGAGGCAGTCGTCTCGCCGGTACTCCATAAGAAGGATACGCCTTCGCCATCGATTACATTGGCGGTCAATAGCGCAGACTCACCTACACAGATGCTCAAGCACGGAGGAGGATCATTACTAAGAGAAGAACCAGACAACTTTACATTGTAGTCGCCACCAGCACTAGTTACCAGCTCAGGGCCAGAAGTTGGCTGGGCCAATACTTCGAGGTCGTTCCAACCAGAACCGCCAAATTCACTGGCATTGTTCAGGTTAGCACCGGTTCCTATCTGGAAGGACTCACCACGGCGAACAATCTTTACGATCGCACCAGCCAATGGGCCAGTACCGTACATGAAGCCATCGATCTCTGGATAGTAGTACCAATCGTCGTTGTTGACGTTGCCAATACACTGGGTATTTTCTCTTGGGCTACCATCAGGAGCATCGAAGGTGCGGCCGCGGAAGACCACCTTCATATTAAATACCAGGCTGTTGTCACCTTGGTTAACAATTTGTAAGTCACCAACCGCAGTTCCGTTAGCATACTCATTCAATGTACCTCCAACAATATCCCAGCGCTTGTTGCTGGTATAGTTGGTCACCAGACTACCGGTGAAGAACCCATAGACATTGGAGTTACAAGTTGAGTTACTATTTAAAATGGTGCGGGTGTTGATGGGGTCATCCGTACAGATGATATTTACCAACGGATTAGCACTCACAAAGACGGTTACCTCATCGGTAGCTGTACAACCGTTATCATCGGTTACAGTTACAACATATGTAGTGGTAACCAGGGGACTAACCGTTTTAGAGGCACCGCTGCCCAGGCCTTCGCTCCACTGGAAGTGGTAAGGCGCCTCACCACCGGAAGCGACCGCGACAAGGTGTGCGCTTTCGCCTTCGCAAATGGTTTGGTCATCGCCAGCGTTGACTGTGACACCACTTGAGCCATTGATGGTTACAGAGCCCGTATCAAAACAACCATTGGCATCCAGGACGGTTACACCGTAAGTACCTGGTGCCAAGTTGTTTTGGGTTGCCCCCATTCCTAAGCCATTGCCCCATATAAAGGTGTAAGGAGAAGTACCGCCACTAGCGCTAGCTGTAGCCGAACCATTGTCCTCCCCACAAGTTGTATCGGTTTTTGAAATGTGGACATCTGGATTAGGATTAACCGTAACGGTGATGTGATCAACGCCAGTACAGCCGTTGGCATCAGTAGCCGTTACAGAATAAGTTGTAGTGCTGCTTGGAGAAACCGTTTGGCTCGCACCTGATCCTAGGCCGTTGCTCCACTCGAAAGTATAAGGAGCAGTACCATTAGAAGCAGAGGCCATAATGGTTACGCTACTTCCGTGGCAAATGGATACATCAGGACCAGTGGAAACGTTGATTCCGCCAGAAAGCTCTATCTGGTAGTCTTCTACCTCACCATCTTCGCCATCGCTAAGCGTAGCACAGAAGTTTCCGGTAGGACCACCTTCATCCACATCACTCTGAATGGTGAAGCGAGTGAAGGATGTACCACATACAATATCAGATGGCACGTGGACATTGAACGTATGAGTACCGGTAGAGCGGTTGTTACCAGAACCTACTACGAAGTTATCGATGATGCGCTCGGAAGGATCATCGAAGACTCCGTTACCGTTCCAGTCGGCCCAACCGTAGATGTGGCCTTCGAAATCGTTGGAGCTCCAAGTAACTGTTATTTGTTTTGTTTCACCAGCGGTGAAGGTGTTTCCACCAACGAAAACGATACCGTCTTCATCATCACCTTCGGCGTCATTATCATCACCATCGGCGTTAGCAGAACTTTGGCTGCCGGCGTCGTTATCAACGGTGTCGCCGAAACGAGTTGGTGAGAATTGGTTGCCATCCGTATTAATGGTATAGCAAATATCGCCGTAAGAGTCTGGCGCATCACCGTAGTCAACACCGAGGTTTGGACACTCAACATCTGCGTGGACTAAACCAGCAATAACCCAAGACTGGCCACAACCGCCACCACCTGGGTTTTGAGAAGAACGAGTATCAACTTCGATTTCAACTTGGTCTGCCGTTCCAGGTACATCATTCAGTACCAGTTCGACGATATTTAGACAACAACCGTTATCTGGACCAAAGATGGTCGTTTCTGCTGTTACACCACCAGCTTCGGCGCGTACCGTTAGGAAGCGGCCATCGGTTGTCATTTCTGAAATAGGAAGAGAAAGGTTCACCGTACGAGAAATATCATCCGTTGGGATGTCGATGGTGAAGGTCTCTAAATTACAATATCCGCTAACGGCCGTGAAGGTGCCACTAGAGGATCTTTTAACCGTAACGTTACGGAAGGGGTAAATCACTAAAGACTGGAACCCATTGTTACTGGCGCAGTTTCCGGTTTCGGAATTGTGTGCGACCCAGTTGGGGTTGTCTACGATTAAGCCCCGATAGACATATACATTACTACTGGCGCCGGAAATATCAACTTCATCAAGGATGTATTCTGTACCATCATTAGTGAATATTTCTACTTGGCTACCAGGATATGAGTTTTTATAAACAACTTCAACAACAACTTGGTAAACTGTACTAGGGTTGGAGATATTAACCTGCGCATCAGGTGATGCACTACAGTCCGTACCCGAACCGTCCACTTCTACTTCGATGTAATCGTCACAAGTGAAGGTAAAGTCGGTTGGTGGGTCAGGCATAGTAGACAAACACATGTAGTCAACAAATGGCTGAATGTTGCTTAAGCTAGGCAGGAAGAACACCATGTCATCCGCTACACCAGAAAGGTTACCGCTGTTGATAGCGGCAATCGCATCATCCGACAACTGGTTAGAGTTGGAAGACGTACCGGTAATTACCCAAATTGCGGTGTTAACCGTTTGGCGCGAATAACCATTGGATTCACCATTACAAATGATCCAGTTGATGCGCTCGGCCACTAAATCAGAATAGCCGGCGTTGGAGGCACCAACAACTCTGGTGAAAGTAACATCACCGTAGTCATAACCATTGTTAGGTGTAGGAGCCGAGAGATTGGCATCCAAGCACATTACACGCTGCGACATCTGCACATCACAATCATGATCCACCAAGGCAATACAGCCTAGGTAGTCATTATCAGTGTAGATGTAGGTGTTAGCCGAAATGTTGTCATTGTAGATCGTGATCGTTTCACCATCGCAATTTTCGTGATGCTGCGATCCAGATCCACAGCCGGTACGGCCAATGGAAAAGTCGCAAGCATGCTCAACCAGGTAGTCCCGTTCGAACATTGCGGATGAACAATCATCGGACTCCCGCGTCAGGACAAAATTAGCATAGCGCGAGGGGTACAAACCGGACAAGATAAGCTGTCCGTTGTCAACCGTCAGGCCGCTAACTGTCTTAACTTTTGTTCCGAAATCCATCTCTAGGCTGTAGGTTTCACCGCTGGTGCCCGCTTGGTCACTAACAGTAAAATACAACTGACCGTCAGCGGCATCGCAGACAGTCTCGTTGGCCCAGGAAATGTTCTCGATCACGAGATCCCCACAGATCGCAGTTGGTGCTAAGCGCTCCTCAACTGCCGTGGTGACATTTTGCGCGAACCCGATTGCCGGAGCAATCAAAAGTGCAAGTACGCACCATAGGTTCTTAGCAACTGGCAAGGTGTAATGATTTACCATGGTTTAGCTTTGTGTTGTTGTGTCTTTTCTTTTTTCGGCCGAACTTTTCAGTAGGACCAATATGCAAACAGGCTATCCAAGAACCACTAAAGTTCCTTGATAGCTAACTGAGCTTACGAAATACGTTTGGCCGCCCTTTGGGCAGCCCTTGTCTACACATCTTGCTTAAACTGGAAAAAGCACTACTGAACAGTAGGACTTAAAGAGAAGAAAGATGTGTTGTTCAAAGTGTTTGTGTACGTAGACTAGACTGACTACTCGTAGTCATACCTAATGCTCTAATTTTGAAACAAACTATAAGGGGGGAATTGTGACGCGAAGGACTCTTTCTTTTTTGTCACACAACAAAGGTAATCGGAAATTTCATATTAATAAAATACCCATTACAGTTTTTACTCCATTTGTGACATTCATAACTAAACTTTTTCTTCACGTTCACCGCCAGATATTTCTTCACAACTGGCACGTTGGCGAGCAGATATATCAAGCTAAACTAGAGATAAGCATAGAAAAATTTGATATAACTGGCTTTATGAATACTAACACTTAAGCAAACCTCGCTTCTAGCAACATTCTCTTTTTTGTGACAATTTTTGCATAGAAAAAAACTGTATATTTTTTAAAAATGATGGTATTCCCCACCTTTTGGGACTTTATTAAGACCTTATCCTATGCTTTAGGGGACAAACAGGTAAAAACACCAGCGACCAGAGTATGATATCCTTTGTCACGATTTTCACCATATATTATTCCGAACAGGCCCCAATGGACCTAATTATTACATATACACTTGGTTAAGTCTAGAGTCGCTTTTATTCTAAAATCATCTTGCAATTAACTACACTCAAGCTCGAGCTATCCCCAACAATGAATACACAGTAATAGTGAACTGATTTAAACAAGATATCAAAATTGGACTTTCTGTTTCCAAGTCATCCTGTATCTTAACGATTAAGAGCCTGTTGGGACTTTAGTATTTGGCCTACTCTTGCCGAATTTTGCGCTGCTCAGCGTTGGCGGCGTTGGCCTCAAACTTAAAATCCCAACACGCTGTAAGGCTTGCAGGATACAGCTAACTCCCGTACTAATAATAACGTTCTGATCGATGCCCTCTCGCTTTTCAAAACAGTCCGCTCGACTAAAGTCCCATGATCACATGGAACTCTTGTCGGTGCAAAACTTACAGCAGGGCTTTCCCGAACATTATCATGACACCTTTTGCATTTCGTTGATTCGTGAAGGCACAGAAGCGATCAAATTTCGCGAACATACCTGGTACGCCCCAGCTGGCCATTTTTCCATAACGAACCCCCAGGAGATTCATGCCAACCCACTACTCCCCGCAAAGAATCTGACTTTCGACACGCTGTATCTCTCGCAGGATATGGTAGATCATTTCACGGGGCGCGAGGGTGTCTCGTTTCAGCACGTGGCTTATTCTAATGCTACCGCAATAGCAGCTTTTGACCAACTTACCAAAATCTTCTTTCACAGCCCCGAACCAGCTCAAATAGAAGACTCCGTTAAACGCCTGCTCCGCACCCTCTCCCCTATTGCTCAAACCAAGCCTAGTGATCCTACTGAGACAACTCCTTCTCTGAAATGGGAACAACTCATTGCATTTATTGAAACTCAGATCAAAGAGAAGATTGACTTGGCCTTACTCGCTCGCCTCATGCACATGGATAAGTACCAGTTTGCGAAAGCATTCAGAAAGCGTTTTGGTCTATCGCCTATCAATTTTGTCTTGATGAAAAAGGTCTTCTCGGCCAAAGCAGATATTACCGCCGAAACAGACCTAACCAGCCTCGCTTATACCTATAACTTTAGTGACCTGGCACATTTCTCCAGAACATTCAAACGATTCATTGGGGTACCTCCCAATACTTATAAGAATGGACTCCCTGCGTAGTCTAAGAAATCTCCTACCTACTCGCCTGCCTTAATTTCATCATTTACCAAGATCGTACAAGCCCGTGCTGATCCCGAGGGCTAGTTTTATGCTTGCTAATTATTGCTAACCAAGTATCTCTGAAACTATGAAGCTAATCATCACTTGGACCACAATCATTTTACTAGTGAGCAGTGGTGTCTACGGACAGAAGACCTATTCCAAAGAGAAAATACTGGAAGACTTTGATGTATTGATTCAGGAATTGCGCTTGCAACACCAGGGCTTGTATCAGTACACCCCACAAGAAGAGGTTGACCAAACTTTGGATAGCACTAGGCAATCATTAGACGCTATGGACCGACTGGAATTCTACCAAGTCGTCAGGTACGTTATAGGCCTAACTAATGAAGGACACACGCAAGCAAATCTGCCAACGATGGCGATGGCAAAAGTGGGATTAGCCAAGCGCTTTCTCCCCCTCGCTGTCAGATCCTGTGACCGAGCCTTGATTATTACCCAAAACTTTGGGGAGTATATGGAGAACCTACAGAAAGGAAGTAGGTTGCTATCGGTCAATGGGCGAAAAGTGGAGGATATTCTCCGCGATATTTCACCGCTCATTCCCACCGACGGATTTAACCAAACTTCTAAATACGAATGGGTGGGCGGTATTAATTTCTCCTTGCTCTACACGCTCGTCTACGGCCAGACCCGGTTTTATGATGTTGAGTTCGAAAACCATTCCGATCATCAGATACAAAGTGCCCGCATTCCCGCGATCCGATTTACTGGATTCAAGAGCAAACGAGCGAAGTTCCCTCCGAAATCCTTTGACTTTGATGCGTTTCACTTTGAGGTCATCAATGACTCCGTTGCCTATCTTTCTATCCCATCCTTTTCCAGCGGAGCCACCGATTTTGAGGCCTATTACGCAAATCAATTTAAACAGATTAAGGCCTTTGGAATCAACCACCTCATTCTTGATATTCAAGCTAACGGCGGAGGGACAGAAGGAAATGAAAACCTACTCTTCTCCTACTTGGTGGATACCGTGCTACAAAAATACCGGGCGGTGAATATGCTGTCTAAGCCCTACCTCAAGAACCAAACTGATGCGGACTACATTGCAGATCAGTGGAGACTGGAAGATAGCATGGCCTATCGCAGTGAGTTCACCTTGAGTAGCAACTACTTCTCTGACTTAGAATACGAAGCGCCAGCTGCTGATCTCGTGTACAAAGGAAAGCTTTATACACTCATCAGTGGTCAAACCTTTTCCGGCGGTGCGGAGTTTGCCAGCCTCCTACGGATGAGTGATCGAAGCATATTCATTGGGGAAGAGACGGGTGGTACTTACGAAGGTAATGTGAGCGGGTACTCCGAGACAGTGAAGCTTCCTTGCACGAATATTACAGTTGATATTCCAACGGTACATTTTCAAATGAATGTTGACCCCGAAATTAGGGCCAGAGGAATTATGCCAGACTATACCGTTCCGCAAAGCTGGGACGATTACATGAATAACGATAATGCCAAATTGCGCTTCGCCGTACAACTCATCACAAATGGTGGCAGCGATCAGCGGTAACGTAAGGTTGTGACAAGGGTATCCGCTAAGTAATTGAGCATGAACACCTCACGTTGTAGAGGGAAGAGGGTAGATAGTAGAAAGACGTTTTGAGCGCCCTATACCTTCTACTCTCTACCGGGAGGATGGGAATTGACTAACAACCCTTTAGATAATTGTATAAGCCCAATCTCACGTTAATCAAGCTATTGAAGATGAAAAACACCATTCTCCTCGTCCTAATCACTCTGAGCTTGTCTGCTGGATCAGCGCAGGATTTCAGCCAGCTCCAACTCAATAAAATATCTCCCGATGAACTTTCGCGAGACCTAGAACTCTTGTGGCAAGGCATTGATCAATATCATTCTGGCGCCTATTGGTATACCCCCCGGGATTCGATCAAAGCAGCCTTTGACCAAGTACGCGAACAGCTGAAAGATAGTCTCACCACCCTTGGTTTCCACCGGCTGGTAGCTCCACTAGTAGCCCTGACGCGAGAAGACCACTGCAATATTTTCCTACCGACGGATATTCGCCGGGCAATATTTAATTCCGCTCTCCTTTTCCCCTTTCGCGTCGTATTTCTGGATCGAAAGATGTATGTGGAGTTGGATGGTAGCAATAGTGGGAAGGACCTGCGTAGCTTGGAAATTCTTGGTATCAACGGCCGATCACCCAAAGATCTGGTCTTACTTCTAGGTCAGCACTTTAGTTCCGACGGGTTTATTGAGCGGGTGAAGTATAGTGACCTTTCTGGTTTTAGTTTTGCTTATCATCACTATCTGGAATTTGGCGAGGTACCAAGCTTCGAGCTGGTTTACCAGAATGAAAATGTCAAGCTGGACACCATTGTGATAAACGCCCGAACACTACCGGCCATGCGCGAAAAAATTCAGGAGCGCTATAGCGAAGCAGAACGAGCTAATGAGGAATTACCGCCCATGGATTTCAGCGTTCTCAATGATAGCACGGCGTATCTAGCCGTTCGCACGTTTGACAGCGGGGATTTACGTCAAGATAAGCGCTACCCTAGCTACCGAAAGTTTCTGGCCAGTAGCTTTGCCACCGTAGTAGAGAGCGGAATCCAAAGACTCATAGTGGATGTAAGTGACAATACCGGAGGAAACGAGGGTAATGAGAATCTGCTCTACTCTTACCTGGGCGAGAATTACCAGAAGTACATCAAAGTACGGGCGAAAGCCCAAGACGTAACGCTGGATAATGGGATCGATCCGCCGCAGCGTGCCCGCACTTTTTCCTTCTTGGAAAAATGGTTCTTCAACCAGCGCATGCCAGACGGGAGCTACGAACGAAAGCCCAATGCGGGTCATGGTCTGATGGCTTACAAGCGTGAACCTAAGCATAAGTTCGAAGGAGAGCTATTTGTCATCATTAGCCCGATCACCTACTCTGGCGGTAGTGAGTTCTCCAATATGGTTTACACGCAAACCGAAGCGATCTTTATTGGAGAAGAAACGGGTGGTGGCTTCTATGGTAATACCAGTGGCTACGGTTTCGAATTAGAATTACCTCATTCCGGCATTACGGTTGACTTACCAGCCCTACAATTCGTAATGGATGTAGAAGGACTACCGTTTGGTAGGGGCGTGATCCCGCATTATCAGGCCATCCCAGATATTCAGACCTACCTCAAGGGACCAGAGGCGATACTTAATTTTATATTAGAACTATATCCTCGATTACTAGATGGTCGAGACTTAAAACTTTAGCGCCTAATAGTTATATGAATGAGGATATAATCTGTAATTTTTGATTTTGATAAGAACTAATGAAACGCATAAAAAATATTCCTATCAGTAAAGCATCCGACTAGCTAGTGTTAGCACGCTCTTCATTCTGAACTGATTTAAACTTTTCTAACGTATTGCGCATCAATCCTTTACAGCACCTGGCTTCAACGTTTTCCTTCCTGCACTTGCTGCGGGATACCTTCCCCGCCTGCCAAAGTCTTGTACGGCGGGCAGGCAGGTATGCACTCGGAAAGCCTC
>JBCBWU010000200.1:0-13654 GCA_039816955.1 Bacteroidota bacterium | reverse complement strand
GGCAAGAAGCGCTTCACACCCTGACCTGGATCTTCGTAGAACATGTCCAGACGGAAGTCTTCGTTGTTTACCTGGTAGGCACCAATGGAGTATACGTTTTTCATCATCAGGTCCCAAGCCGGTACGTTCACCTGTTGAGTTGTACTCTTTAAAAGCTTGGTAAAGAGTACCTGTGATGTCTGGGTAGTATCCGTAGCTACATCATCGGTATTTACCGACATTTCACCTACGCGGAATACTTCACCGTTGTACTTATAGCGATAAGAAACAGCCAGTACCTGATCGGCCTGTAGCGGAATATTCAAAGAGATAAAACCCAGTTCTGGGTGTACGGTATATTCTCGAGTGCTCAGCTTACGCGCTCGTACTTTTTCGAAATCAATAGACTGGCGTAAACCAAATTGACTAGACTGAAGAATGGCTACAGAGCGATCGATATCACGTAGGTCTTCGTTAGCAACAATTCGGCGATATAGATCATTGGAGCCGTTTTCCGGTAGCGGTCGACCATCACAGATTTCCTGATAACGAGGATCTGGAATGGTTTGCACGGCGTTCGGATTGGTAAGGCGCTCCGGTTCCGACAAGTCAGCAAAAGCTACGATATCGCGGGTATCTTCTACCTCGTTTCGGTCGTTCGTTACCCAAACTTCCAGGTTCTCCAGGTGGAAGAGCGTATTGATCTGCGGTAAGTTCTGCAGGGCGGGTTCGTAAGCTGCCCGATTGTAGTGCGAGAGGAAGAAGTGTCGGTTTTCGTCGTAGGAATCTGACTTCACCTCGAACTCCGTGACCTGACTTCCGCCCTGAATGGTAATATTTTCGTTCTCCGACTGTTGCTGGGAAGCAATCGCCGTCAGGCGTAAGTGACCAAATTGCAGCTCAGTTTTCAATCCAAAGAGGCTCTGCGCGCCCTGGATCAGCTGCCCTCGTAAAGGTAAGCTGACATTACCGGCTTCGATCTTTTTCAGGATATCATCCTCCCCAAAAGCATCACTGTTATAGTCCAGCTTGATTTGATTATCAAAGTTGAACGTAGCCTGAGTGTTATAATTCGTCGATAGTTTTAGTTTTTCACCAATCTGACCCGTTACGTTCATCTGGATGGCCATATCGAAGTCGAAGCCACCATTCCGCTTTTGGCGCTCAGTCAGAATTGGATTCTCTACGTACTGGTAATCGAACCCAAAGGTCAGGTCGATACTACCTTGTGGCTGGATGTTGATCTCATTACCACCGAAAAGGCGATCAATCAAACTGGATTGGACATCCACGCCGGCTAGGGGGTCATCCAGAGCTAAACTATTGCCCCGTTCGAAACCCGCTAATTGGTCGAAGTAACGTTTTTGATCCCGTTGCCGGGTCAACTCCATGTATTCTTCGAAAGAAATGTAGGTAGGAGGACGGAAGAGCATTTCCCCAATACGCTCGGAAACGATGTACTGCCCGGTGATGGGATCATACTCGATGTTCTGTTCCACGGCCTCCGGATCGCTTAGATCAAATGGATTGGTGGACGGATTGTTGATATAGTCCCCGTAGCGATCCTGGATAGGTGGTATCGTATCTTGCGCAACGGCCAGTACGTAATTGCTTTGATAGGGGTCGTCTAATCCTTGATTTCCGCCCCAAGCACGAGTGCTTCCAGCAATCAGTAGGGCCAGGAAAATGCTTGAGAGTAGAAGTTGTTTAATCATGTTTCTCACAAATTCGGTTCCAGTGCAGTCGGATGGTTGCCGCTATTCAACCTCCTCACCGATGATTCATTCCTTAAACGAGCAGTACCGTTCTCTTGGATAGACTGCCCAAAATTTAACACAGCAAATAGGATCAAGGGGAAAATGCATGTTCGTACAGTACTCGTCAAAGCTCAATTTGACTATTGCTTATGCCGACAAATCCCGCAGTGCCAGTTTAATTAATTGTTCTGCGCTATCGACCTGGCCTTGCTCGCGCAGAATGCGATTCAAGCTCCGCTGAACTTGAGGACGGGCAAAACCCAGGGCTAACAAAGCAGATAACGCCTCTGCACGAAGGGTATTGTCCTGAGGAGTAGTAAGAATTGGAGTTTCTCCGCTATCTTTCAAAACTTTGTCCTTCAAGTCCAGAATGATACGCTTGGCTGTCTTTGGTCCAATCCCTTTTACTCGCTTAAAAGTGCTCACATCTTCACCGATAATTGCCGAACGCAATTCATCCGGCGTAAGGCTCGACAGGGCAATCTGAGCAGTAGCTGGCCCTACCCCACTCACAGAAATGAGCAGGCGAAAGAAAGTACGCTCCGACTCCTCGGCAAAACCATAAAGGGTATGGGCATCCTCCTTAATGTGCTGGTGCGTTAGGATACGAACCTGCTCAGCCTTTTCGATCTGAGCATAGGTATGCAAACTGATATTGATGTGATAACCAATGCCACCAGCTTCCACCACAATAAAGGTCGGATTCTTGAAGGTGATAATACCTTTGACGTATGTAATCATGACTCTGGACTTAGTCCTCGTAGTAGTTTCTCGCAAAGAGGAGCAAAATGTGTACCAAGCTGAGATTCAACCCTCTGAAAAACAAGCGGACAAAGGTAAAAAGAATCACAGGGAATCGCTTACTTTGCTCGTAAAATCGCAGCTATGTTCACCAGTAGACATCTCTTTCTGATAAGTGCCCTGGGTTTTCTTGCCCATTTCTTTTCCTGTACCTCCGAAAGTAACACGGCGGTAGAGCCCGAATACCTGACGGCGGACTTCTACGTCCGCTACCTAGTTGAGACCAATGAACTCAAGGGACAGGCCAGTTTTTTCAATGCTGATAGTACAGCTCTACAGCTACCCAATGGAGTAGCCTTCATGGGTAGTGGAACCCAGGAACGACAGTTACCAGGAGACATCATCCGCTACGAGGCGACCCTTCCGGTGGCCTACACCGGTGACTTACGTTTCAATTTTCAGCTGCCTAAAAGCGAAGAAGAATTAGAAGTGAAGCACGGATTAAGTGGCATTACGGGCTTTGAGGTCGAAACAGCTAGCAAAACCGAAGGCTTAGTGATCGACATGGAAGCTACGCTAGGGGAAGGGGAAAATCTGCTACTGCTATTTACTGACCCCAACCAGGAGGCCCGAACTATTCTTCGTCCCGGACCTTTAAGTCGCGAAAAACTATTTATTCCAGCGGACGCCGTAGCCCTTTTCGAGCCCGGAGAATACCGACTCTATCTGGTAAAGCAGATCGAAGTAGAAAGCGAAGTAGCTAATCTACGCTATCGCTTTTCTGCGGAATACTATACCCCGGAAGAAGCTTTCGTTTTGGAAGAATAGAACGCACAGCTTACTGTCCGATATTTTACAATGGGGAATGGTAAGAACTCACTAAGACTTCCTATCTTTCCTGATCTTTTTACAACATACAATCCCATGAGAACAACCACTTATCTGCTACTCAGCAGTCTAGTAATGCTCTTTACCCCCGGGGGATTATTTGCTCAGCCTTTTACCGACATCAGCTCGGATCTTGGCATGACTTATTCCTTTGACGATTGGAACTTCATTGGCGGCGGCGTTGCCTTCTTCGACTACGATAATGATGGAGATGAAGATTGTTATTTCACCGGCGGTATAAACGCAGACCAACTCTACCGTAACAACGGAGATGGCACCTTTACGAATGTTTCAGAAGGTATCGGATTAGATGCTACTGGAACCTACTTTACAGTTGGTGTTACTACCGGTGATTTAAATAATGATGGCTACCGAGAAATCTTTGTAACTACCTTTGGTTTCTCTACCAATGCCGCAGCGTTCCGGCGCGATTTACTCTTCCAAAACAATGGCGACGGTACCTTTACAGAGATTGGTGCGTTGGCCAATATCTCTCAGGCTTCCCGTGGTGTGAGTGCCACCTTCCTGGATCATGATCAAGATGGTTTTCTGGATATCTACGTGGTGAACTACGTGGAGCGGGTTCGTTTCACCTTCGGTGGTGACGGACAGGTTGACGGATTTGACCATGATTGCTTCGAAAATGTTTTTTACCACAACAATGGTAACATGACATTTACGCCGGTTGCCATGGAGATGAACCTCCTGGACAATGGCTGTGGCTTAGCAGTAACCAACCTGGATTTCGAAGGCGACGGCGACTCCGACATCTACACCATTAATGACTTTGGCCAATTTGTGGTGCCAAATCAGATGTACATTAATAATAAAAGCACGGGCACTTTTGATCGCCTCGATCCTCCATCCAACGATGATATCCACATTGGGCTATACGGTATGGGAATTGCCTGGAGCGACTATGATTTGGACGGTGACTACGACTATTACGTAAGCAATATTGATGATAATGCCTTGCTCAACAATAATGGTAGTCAATTTTTCACAGACGTAGCGAATGCCGCAGGAGTGGAAAATGATGTAACCGAACGTAGCCTTCGCGTAACCAGTTGGGGAAATGCTTTTGCGGATATCAACAACGACCTGTACGAGGACCTTTTTGTAGCGAATGGCTATATCCCAGCCGCAGCATTCATTCAAACAGACTCCATCGACCCGGATAAAATTTACCTCAATAACGGGGATGGCACTTTCGACGATATTTCCGATGCAGCAGGCTTCAACTCGCCTGAGCGCTCCCGTGGCTTGGCCTACGTTGATTATGATATGGATGGAGATTTAGACGTTTTTGTCAATTCCCTGGAAGACACGATCAACGGCGGCAATGTCCATTTCTACCGCAACGATTTAGTAAGCAGTAATAATTGGGTGCAACTGAAACTGGAGGGTACCGTATCCAACCGCGATGCTATTGGTGCTTCTATTAAACTGTACCCAACGGATGGCCCCACGCTCATGCGACAAATCTCGGGTGGTGGCAGCCATGCTTCCCAACACAGTAGCGTAGCGCATTTTGGCCTGTCCGATCTCACCGCCATTGATAGTATCGTAGTGCGCTGGCCAAATGGAGAAGAAGAAACCTTCCCTGGGGTAGCCATCAATGAACGGCACACCCTAACGGAAGCGAGTGCCCCCGAAGTACGGATTGAATTCCGCCTCGATATGAGCTTTCAAGAAGCTGATGGTGAGGGTGTTTTTGTGGAAATCAACGAAACGGATGGCTCCACCACGCGCCATTTGATGTACTCTCCTTTTCAGGATGATCAGTATAGTGTATTCGTTAATCGCCCGCCTGGGTTCAGTGGGCATTACCGGTTTCTAAACGGGCCCTGCCTCGATTACGAATGTGCCGAAGACCTCAGCGAAGAAGGCTGCGGTGACCCCGACATGGACTTCGCACGTATCCTAGCGCCGATTACCAACGATACAATTATCAACGCTTGCTTCGGCATTTGCCCTGGCCTTCCTTGCCAATCAACGGTCGATAGCTTTTTGGTCGATTTTAGTGTAAACGCCATAACGCTAGACGAAGACCTGGGCACCATTTATCTGGTAGGTGTAAGCCCGGACGGAAACCCACTAGAAATGGAGGATCCCGACGGTGACGGACGCTTTGACCTAACCGTTACCCTACCAGAAGAAAATCCGCTGTACTACACCTATACTAATGGTATCTGCCCGGACCTAAGCTGTGCCGAAGATTTAAGCGGACAGGATTGTACGGACGAGGCGAATGACTACTTCCGCTTCCTACCTGCACTTAGCCAAGATACCAGTGTAAACGCTTGCTTTGGGGTCTGCAATACGGATAGTTGCTTTGCTCCTATTGACACTTTCACGGTCCAGATTAACCTCAATATGACCCAGGAAGATCTTAATCCTACGGGTATCTATATAGCTGGCGATTTCTTCGGCGCTGTGGGTAATACTCCAATGTTTGACGGAAACGGAGATCAGATTTACACCAATTTCTTCCAAATACCGGAGGATTTTGTGGGCAATTTCATCTTCTCCAACGGACTTAGCAACTGCCCCGGTGGTGATTGTACGGAAGATTTGGCTGGGCTAAGTTGTGCAGATCCAGACCAAAATAACTACCGGACCTTCCCGACCATCAGCACTGATACTGTTCTGAATTTTTGCTACGGTAATTGTAATACCGGAGATTGTCTGCCAGCACAGGATTCAATTGATATCACCTTCAACGTAAATATGGATGCGGTAGAGGAGGTATCCGCTGATGGTGTGTACTGGCTCATCAATGATTTTGAACCGCCTGGCGACTATCCCATGGCTGACCCAGATGGAGACAACACCTACAGTATAACTATCCGTCAACCAGAGGGCTACACCACCTACTTTAGTGTTGCCAACGGACTCTGCTTGGACCTCAGCTGCCGCGAAGACATTAGTGGGCAAGACTGTGCAGATCCATTCGAGCTCAATTACCGTTTATTAGATCCAGTATTCAGTGATACGACCGTTAACTTGTGCTTTGGCAGCTGCGATACAGATAATTGTGTAGCCCCTATTGATTCTTTCGATATCGAAATCAATGTCAACATGGCGGCGGTGGAAACAGCTGCTGATGGTGTATTCCTGGTAGATGGCATTTTTGGCACACCCGACACCTTTGAGCTCACTGACCCAGAAGGGGATGATATCTATACTATTACCATCCGCCAGCCAGAAGGCTTCAGCAGTCATTACAGCTTCGCCAATGGCAACTGCCCAGACCTTAGCTGTGATGAAGACCTGAGTGGACAGGCTTGTGGACCTACCAATCCTGGCAATAACCGTTGGATTCCTCCAGTCAGTCAGGATACAGTTATCAATACCTGTTTTGCGGAATGTATTCCCGATCTAAACTGTACCATTCCTCCACAGCCGGTGGCCGTTACCTTTGCATTTTATGATCCTGCTGCCGAGGCAGAAGCCGTATTCTTAAATGGTACCTTCAACCTACCGGAAACCGATTTCCCACTGACCGAATCTACTATGGGTACTGGTGAGTGGTCCGTTACCGTAGACTTACTACCTGGTACCTACAACTACCGCTTTGGTTTAGGAGCGCCAATGGACGGAATACTGGAAACCTTTGCTGACGGGGTAGCCGATACTTGTACCGTGGTGATCATGGAAGAACGCTTCCGCGAAATAACGGTAGCGGAAGATCCTATCGCACTGGAAGCCGTCTGTTTTGATCTGTGTGCTACTTGTGAAATTATCGACAACACCTTCGAAGCAGTCGGAGATCAGCTACGCTTTAGTCTACAACCCAACCCAGCTACGGAGCAGACTTTAATTTCCTGGCCAGAAACACCCGGTGCCAGCACCTTGCAGATTAAGGTCTTTAATGCTACCGGTCAAGTCATTGAGCAGTATAATGTGGCCAGCCTTGAACAACAGCTAATGCTCGATACTAGAAACCTAGCGGGCGGCCTTTACCTCATTCAACTGAGTAATGGCGAACGGCAAGCAACGAAGAAGTTGATGGTACGCTAGAATGAGTTAAATATTTTGGGCAAGTTCTCGGAGAACATTGAGTTCTTCGAGAACTGACCATCACTTTGCTGGCTCCGATACTCCAGTCCCTCCTCACACAACTTTTGATCGACTCCGGCAATAGTGGGATTATGAGTAGATGTTGCCGTCTATCAGGTCAAGACTTGCTATCTTCCCTAGTGTTTTATGACAACATACGGTCCCATGAGAATAACTACGCCCTTACTTGTTAGTCTTGCGCTAGCATTTTGCACGCTTAAACTCCCCGCTCAGACTTTCACCGAAATTAGCGCAGACCTTGGCATAACCTACTCCTACGATGATTGGAATTACATCGGTGGTGGAGTAGCCTTCTTCGATTATGATAATGACGGAGATGAAGACTTCTATTTCACCGGCGGTAAAAACCCTGATCAACTGTACCGTAATGATGGGGACGGCAGCTTTACCAATGTATCAGAAGGAATTGGACTGGAGGTCACCGGCACTTATTACACTGCCGGCGTTACTACTGGCGATATTGACAATGATGGCTATCGCGAAATTTACGTCACCACTTATGGCTTTAACAATGATTTCGGCTCTATCCGGCGCGATCTGCTCTTTAGGAATAATGGCGATGGAACGTTCACCGAGATTGGAGCACTGGCCAATATTTCCTCCGCTGCACGTTCAGTAAGTGCTACCTTTTTGGATCACGATCAGGACGGTTTTCTGGATATCTATGTGGTCAACTACGTGGAAGAAACGCGTGTTACTACGGATGAGGATGGGGAAGTAAACGGCTTTGATCACGACTGCTACGAGAACTTCTTTTATCACAACAATGGTAATCTCACCTTCACCCCAGCGGCCGTCGAATTAAATGTAGCCGGTAACGGTTGTGGCCTGGCCGTCACCAATCTTGATTTTGAAGGTGATGGCGATACAGATCTCTACGCCAT
Source organism: Bacteroidota bacterium (assembly GCA_039816955.1). Classification (GTDB taxonomy): domain Bacteria; phylum Bacteroidota; class Bacteroidia; order Chitinophagales; family Saprospiraceae; genus Lewinella. The sequence continues at coordinate 5,322 of JBCBWU010000200.1, read as the reverse complement.
TAATGATTTTGGGCAGTTTATTGTCCCCAATCAGATGCTCCTCAACAATAGCAGTACGGGCACCTTTGATCGGCCCGAAACGGACACTATCAACGATATCCACATCGGCCTATACGGCATGGGCATTGCTTGGGGAGATTATGACTTAGACCTGGATTATGATTATTACGTCAGCAACATCGACGATAATGCGCTACTCAATAATGACGGAAACCTGTTTTTCACGGATGTAGCAACTGCCGTGGGCGTACAAAATGACCGTACGGTAAATGATCTTCGCGTTACCAGTTGGGGCAACGCTTTCGCAGATGTTAACAACGACTTGTACGAGGACTTGCTGGTCTCCAATGGTTACATCCCCGCCGCTGAGTTCATTCTTACGGATCGTATTGATCCGGATAAACTCTACCTCAACAATGGAGATGGTACTTTTTCTGACATCTCCGACACGGCAGGATTTAACTCCACTGAACGTGGCCGTGGCTTAGCTTATGCGGACTTTGACCAAGATGGAGACTTAGACATTTTTGTCAATATCTTGGAAGAACCTACTATCAGTGCCAACGTTCGCTTTTATCGAAACGACTTAGTGAGCGAGCATAACTGGGTGCAGCTCAAGTTGGAAGGGACTGTATCCAATCGAGATGCCATTGGTTCATCGATTGCACTTCATGTAACTGATGGTCCGATCTTACTACGGCAAATTACAGGTGGTGGAAGTCACGCCTCCCAACACAGTAGCGTAGCCCACTTTGGCCTGGCGGATCACAGCAGTATCGATAGCATTGTGGTGCGTTGGCCTAATGGGCAGGAAGAAATTTTTCCGGGGGTGGCCGTTAATCAGCGTCATATTCTTACGGAGGCAAGTGCTCCCCTCTTACGGATTGAGTTCCGTTTGGATATGAGTTTTCAAGAGAGCAGCAACGAGGGCGTTTTTGTAGAAATAAATGACGCAAATGGTTTGACTACGCGCCATTTGATGTATTCCCCCTTTCAGGATGACCAGTATAGTTTATTCCTCAATCGACCACCAGGTTTTAGTGGGCATTATCGCTTTCTCAATGGTCCTTGTGTGGCCTACGAATGCGCTGAAGACTTAAGCAATGAAGGTTGTGGTGATCCTACGATGGACTTCGCCCGCATCCTCAGCCCGATCACCAATGACACCATTATCAACGCTTGTTTTGGCATTTGCCCAGGAATACCCTGCCAAACAACAGTTGACACTTTCCAAGTAGACTTTAGTGTTAATGCCATTACACTAGACGAAGACCTAGGCACCGTTTACCTGGTGGGAGTTAGTGCCGATGAGCATCCATTGGAAATGCAAGATCCCGATGGTGATGGTCGCTTTGACTTAAGCGTTACCCTACCGGAAGATCGCCTACCACTGTATTATACCTACACCAATAACCTCTGCCCCGATCTGACTTGTGCAGAAGACTTGAGTGGGCAAGGGTGTACGGACGAGGTCAATGACTACTTCCGTTTCCTGCCGCTGGTTAACCAGGATACGAGCCTTAATGATTGTTTTGGCGTCTGTAATTCGGATAGCTGCTTCGCTCCTATTGATACTTTTAGGGTGGTCATCAATGTCAATCTGAGCAATGAGGAATTTAACCCTACCGGTGTTTACATCGTTGGAGATTTCTTTGGCCCACCGGGAGCTACGCCCATGTTTGATGGTGATGGCGATCTGATCTACACCAACATCCTGCAGATTCCGGAAAATGCAGTCAACAACTTCATATTTTCCAACGGGATCAGTAATTGCCCCGGTGGAGACTGCACCGAAAATCTCAGCGGCCAAGACTGCGCAGATCTCGCGCAAAATAATTATCGGACCTTTCCTACGCTCACTGCTGATACCACACTCAATTTCTGCTTTGGCAGTTGCAACCTAGCAGATTGCCTACCAGCACCCGATTCTATCGATATCACTTTTAACGTCAATATGGATCCAGTAGGTGAAGTCTCCGCTGATGGCGTGTATTGGCTATTCAACGACTTTGCACCGCCCGGTACCTACCCCATGACGGATCCGGATGGGGACAATACCTACAGTATAACTATCCGGCAACCGGAAGGCTACACCACTTATTTTAGCGTAGCAAACGGCCTCTGCGCCGACCTAAGCTGTCGCGAAGACATCAGTGGGCAGAATTGTGCCGAGCCCTTTGAACTCAACTACCGCTTATTGGAGCCTATTTTTAGTGACTCTACCGTAAACCTCTGCTTTGGCAGTTGCGATACAGAGAACTGCGTGGCACCCATTGATTCCTTCAACATCGAAATCAATGTCAACATGGCGGCGGTTGAAACGGCTAGCGACGGCGTATTTCTCGTAGATGGCATTTTTGGCAGCCCAGACACCTACGAACTGACTGACCCGGAAGGGGATGATATCTATACCATTACCATTCGTCAACCAGAGGGTTTTAGTAGCCACTACAGTTTTGCTAATGGTAACTGTCCTGACCTCAGCTGCGACGAAGATCTAAGCGGACAAATGTGTGGGCCTAGTAATCCAGGCAATAATCGCTGGATTCCTCCGCTGAGCCAGGATACAGTAATTAATACCTGTTTTGCAGAGTGCATCCCTGACCTGAATTGCACTATCCCACCACAGCCTGTTGCAGTCACCTTTGCGTTCTACGACCCCACTGCTGAGGCGCAGGCCGTATTTTTAAATGGTGCTTTCGACCTACCGGAAACAGATTTCCCATTAACAGAATCCACAATGGGTACTGGTGAGTGGTCCGTAACGGTGGATTTACTACCTGGTACTTATTCCTACCGCTTTGGTTTAGGAGCTCCAATGGATGGTGTACTGGAAACCTTTGCGGATGGCGTAGCTGATACTTGTACTGTTGTGATTATGGAAGAGCGCTTCCGCGGAGTAACGGTAGCAGAAGAACCCAGTACACTAGAAGCAGTATGTTTCGACCTCTGCGCTACTTGTGAGATCATTGACAATACATTCGAAGCAAGGGTGGATCAACTTCGTTTTAGTCTGCAACCCAACCCAGCTACGGATCAGGCTTTAATTTCCTGGCCAGAACTACCTGGTGCCAGTACTTTGCAAATCAAGGTTTTTAACGCCACTGGCCAGGTCATTGAGCAATATAAGGTCGCCAGTGCTGAACAACAGCTATTATTAAGCACCAGAAACCTGGCGGGTGGGCTTTACCTCATTCAACTGAGCAATAGGGAGCGCCAAGTCACTAAGAAGCTGATTGTCCATCAGTAGGAATAAATTGATTAGTTCTCGGAGAACTCTGAGTTAGTTCTCCGAGAACTTTCCATTACTATCAGGAGCTCTCTTCCATCGTTTTTTCATGGGACACCTACGATATCATCATCCCGGGGCCATAACTGGAATTAGGGAACTATAGATAGAATGGAGTAGTTGATAGGGTTAAACTACTTGGAGTTATGATGCTGTATAGACCAGTAAATCAGGCTGAGTTAGATTTAATCGTCAATAGCAATTGGCGGGAATTTCCTGCAAGACTGCCAGAACAGCCAATTTTCTATCCAGTTCTAAATGAAGAATATGCAGAGCAAATTACGAGAGCATGGAATGTCCCAGCTTATGGCTGCGGCTACGTAGTAAAATTTGAAGTAGAAGATGACTTTCTTAAGCAATACGATGTTCAAACCGTGGGAGCAGAGAATCATGTCGAGTTATGGATTCCCGCGGAGGATTTACCCGAGATGAATAAAAATATTATTGGTGAGATCGAGGTGATCAGTAAATTCGAAGCTGGCGATTGACACTTTATCCATTCAGTTGGAAAGTGTAGGAGGAAGAGTAGTGGAGAAGTAGTTAGACTTCGTCTATGCATCTTTACTTCTGCGCGTCTGGAGACGCATAGGAATCCGGGTTGGGGCAATAAAAAAAGCCCCTCCCTCAAGGGAAGAGGCCATCCCAAAAACCGATTTAAGAATACACTTGAAAACGGTTCTTGTGAATCACATACAATCCAATCGCCTTATCGTTTGTCTTTTACGCGGGCAACACATGAAAGTTACGGATATATCAATTTTTTTCTAATTTTCTTTTAAAAACTTCGGACAGCCAGCCTAGAGTGGGCCTCACCCCCCATAGACGCTGCCCGAAGTACAGTCTTTATCACATCGGGAAAGACTGATAATTGAACACTATATCACTATCTCTTGGGCCGTAAAGGCCAGATCATTAATCCTCTGTCAGAAGATCGAGGCACTTTGTTAGATAGCGTCACGGCAAGAGTACGTTTACTCCAAGTACACCGATACGTGTTCACTTACGATAGTAGATAGCCAAAGACCGTGCCAAAAAAAAGTCGTCATCATCGGCAGATGATAACGACTCACAGTTGTTGATTCTCAGTTTTTGAGATAATGAACCAATACGTGGAATTACTGAAGTTGGTTCTTAAGCAGACGCTATTAGTCTGTTTTCTTTTTATCGCGCTTCTTAAACTGTAGCGCTACTGTAATCTCGTGCGATCCCGTATTGTACTTCTGGAAACGCTGGAAAGACACATCGTAGGAATAATACAAATTGAAGTTGGTCAGGCGTGTACCCAAAAGGATACCCATTGCTCCCAAACCAGCGCGGTAGGACAGCCCTGCCACTAACTGGTCATCCAAGAAACCCGCTTTCAGGTTTAAGTCCATCTGATAAGGCGCGTTACGAATCTGGCGCATCATCAGAGATGGCTCTAACGATACCTTCTGATCAGTCAGCTCAAAGCGATGACCTATCAGGAAAGTGTAGAAACTGAAAAAGGACTCACTGGTACCAGTACCGGCGATTGTGGATAGTCGGCTACTCACTAGATTATTGAAGGTAAGACCACCGTAGGTATTCTCACGGAAGGTACCATAGATTCCAAGTGCAGCATCAAACTGACCGTCACCATTCAATAGTGCCTCCAACACATCATCCGCCGGATCATAGAATGGGCTACTGGTGATATCGCCATCTACTGTGAGCTGTTGAAATTCTGTGAAGAAGCCAAAAGACAACTTCCAGTCATCATTAATGGGGTAGCGAAAGGCATAATCCAGCTGCAATTTGCTACGGCTGAGTTGAGCCGCTCTTTCCGACCATACACCAATACCCAAACCAAAGGTACGGCCCAGAGGACCATTGTAGCGGGCAGCGATGGTGCGCGGTGCATCTTCAAAACCGCTCCATTGCATGCGGGCATTGAACTGCAAATTATAGTTCTCGTTGAACCCCGCTGCTCCTGGGTTGATCAGGATAGGGCTCACCGTGTAGTGCATAAAAATAGCTTCGTCCTGTGCTTGCAGGCCCGCGTGCACAACGAG
>JBCBWU010000001.1:0-87647 GCA_039816955.1 Bacteroidota bacterium | reverse complement strand
TAAAGACCTATTGGTACGCTAACAATCAATGGAACCATGCATCCATTGACTGGGGGCAAGGAAAAGGAAATAAATATAATCCGATTAGTGCCGAATGTGGAGCCTTAACAGGTAATGCCAGCGACGGAATTTTTTACCGGGGCACAGATGACAAAATACACCATTTCTTTTGGCAAGCAGGAGCACCAGGCAATGGTTGGGTTCATGAGGTTCTTGATGATATTGTAGCGGGTGGTAACAACCCGGATTGGGAAGTTGGTGGTGATGTTGAAATATCAAATGATGGCCATATTTATTATCGCGGAGCTAACGGTAAACTTCAACAATATTATCGCAATGGCGAGGGCCAATGGACGCATGCCACAGTTGATTGGTCAGGTATTCCTGAGAATGAGGTAAGTGATCAATGTGGAGCAATTGCTGTAGTTGAGAATGGTGTGGGAGGAGAAGGAGTTGTTTTCTACAGGGGACGAGATGACAAAATGCATCGTGTATTCTTTGATCCAGATTTTACCCCTCAAAGCTACCCAGGAGCAATGGCGAATGATTGGGTTCATGAAACATTGCCATATGACCTCTATACTTTCCAGCTAATAACAGGAGATATTGATGTCAACGAAGCTGGAACACAAGTTTATTATCGAGGTGCTGATGGAGTACAAAAATATAGCCTTTATGATGGTCATTGGTATCACGCTTGGTTGGATGATGAAGAAAACAGCACCGGTAATCAAACGGGAGCAATAGAAATAGCACCAAGTGAAAGAGTTTTCTTTGTTGATAATACCAATACATTTACCGGTTTACTAAAAGCTTACACAAAGACTATCCAATCAACCGGTGAAATAATTGACCCTGATTGTGATGTAAGAACCACTATTAAATTAACGGGGACGGAAACACCTCCTTCTGATAGCGACGGTATGCAGAGCCCTAGGCATGAGGAAGATTCCATTCCACAAGACCATACCGATGTCACTATTAGTCCGAACCCTTTGACCGATAAGTTCACGCTCACAATGGCATCTCCGCTTAATGGTGATATTACGATTACCAATGCTTTTGGGCAGAAGATCAAAAATATTGCTGTAGACGGAGTACCCTCCATAGAAGTTGATACTTCGATGTGGCCTGCCGGAATCTATCATGTTTCATTTCAAAGTAGAAACAACGATCCCGCTAGTAGCTACTGGGTGCGTAAGATTGTGAAAAACTAGCACTGGGTTGACGTAAGCATACATCCTTATTTTATTGATGATGTGCAGTAGGAAGAGCTAAGACGGTTGAGTCGCCCTTAGCTCTTCCTTTTTGTGTGCCCGGCATGGGTGATAACTAGGTAGTTCAAGTCCACTACACGCTTAGTAGCGAGGAGTGTTAGCGGAGGGCAAGGGCATAGCCGTGAGGCTGGGTCTGAAGGAAGCCCGTAGCAAATTTCTGCCCCGACGGAGAGGAATCGCATATTAAGCCCGGTGTAGATGGGTGAGTTTGCAAAACAAAACGAAGCCCGACAGCTACTCGAAATCTATATCAGTAGATGCGGCGGGGACATGTAAAGGAGGTTATCGCTCTTACCCGGGGAGGTCCTGGTTTAGGTTTGGTATTCCTATAGGCCAAGAAGTCAGCAGCGGCCATGGTAGGGCAGCAAACCCCACCACCGCCCCCTGTAAAGGCAGGGAAGGTTTTTTTAGAGAGTAGGAGAGGCCAAGCCTGAAGGGCCAAACATTAGTGAGTCAGTTGAAGACTACTGTATTGCATCTTGTATGTTTAAAGCAGTTGATCTGTTTTCTTAAGAGGCCTGTCCGAAGGAGGTAGGCACGGCATGCTGAGACAATTTGGAAGGGCATCAGTACAAGCGTACATCAGCAGACAAAGACGCGGTGTTTAACAACACTTAACACTAGTGAACCGCCGTGATACGAGAACTGTACGTCCGGTGGTGTGAGAAGACGAGAGTTAATCGCGCCACCTTTGCGGTATCCGTAGGTATAAATGGTGGATTAACTTTCTCCTAATCGATTACTGAGCTAAAGTTTAATTACCGCCTGATCCCTGCTGCTAATGGGGTGTTGGGATCGAAAGCAGGTATTCTGCCTTGAGCAACAGGAAGGGAGATGGTTGGAATTCGTGGTAAAACATATTTAGCAAAAAGCTTACATTCATCTAAGTGCGGATAACCAGATAGAATGAACGCGCGAATACCCATATCCACGTACCGCTGCAGCTTCGCTAGAACTTGATCAGGATTGCCAACAATAGCTGCACCACAACCAGAGCGTGCCCGGCCAATACCTGTCCACAGATGATCTTCAACAAAGCCATCCGCATCAGCAAGTGCTCGCTGTGCATTTTGACGACTGACGCCGTAGGACTTTCCATCCTGAGCGCGAAGGCGAATCTCTTCTCCTCTTTCATCATCTACAAATGACATTAGGTCCTTAGCGGCAGCACGAGCTTCTGATTCGGTTTCCCGTACAATCACATGTACTCGGAGGCCAAAGTCTACCGTTCTGTTAAAGCTGGCAGCTTTGGTACTCATATTGGTCATTAACTCTTGGATTTTCTCTTCTCGTTCCGGCCACATGAGATATACATCACAGTGCTCCGCACATAATTCTACACCAGGAGGTGAATAGCCACCGAAATAGAGCAGCGGACCACCATTCTGCTGGTATGGCTTTACCGGTTCGGTAGTGGAGAGCTGAATTTGGTAAAACTCGCCTTTGAAATCAATATGATCTTGTGTCCAGCACTGTTTGAGGATTTCAATGACTTCCCTGGAGCGTTGATAACGCGAGGCTGAATCCAGATCTTCGCCAGGCATATTAGAGGAAATGATGTTTATGGTGAGGCGCCCTTTTAGGATATGATCTAGCGTAGCTATTGTCCGCGCCAACATAGGAGGGTAGACCTCTCCGCAGCGAATGGCGGTTAGCAGATTAATCTGTTGCGTCAAAGGTGCAACGGCAGCTGCAAAGGTGAGTGTATCTTGTCCTACTTGATAGGAAGAGGGGCAGAGAATATTGCGGTAGCCTAAACGATCGGCAGTAAGTAGAACATTGGACGTATTATTCCAGTCGCTTTTATAGCGAAAATCATGCTGACTCAGAAAGGCATCGTCACCATTACATAGGGGAGCAAACCAGGCGACCTCCGCTCCTTGCAGGTGCCGAGAGCGGACGGTGATATTGTTATCTGTGGACATTTAGAAATGAATGTTTGTTGCAATATAAGCTTTGTAAGACCACTTGCCTAAAGAAAAAACCGGATACTGTTATGGGGCACAGTATCCGGTCGACTTCCATCAATCCTGGTAGGAATTTAGAATCCCATGCTCATGATGTTGATGCCCGTAGTGTCGAATACGCCCTTGTCAATATCATTCCCAATTTTGATATCGTAGTAGCGCGCAGTTACGGTCTCTTTACCATTACTCGATACAGTTGTACTTTCAATGGGAAAGCCCGGCATATCATAAAATGCTTGTGAAGAATTGCTGTTCTTCCGTTGCCCCATTTGGCTGGCCATTGCTTTCATGATAACGACGGGGTCTACGTCCAAATCGTTGGTAACCCAGATGTTGGAAGTCCCCTCTTCGTGTTCGATGAGGTATTCTCGACAATTATAGCCATTGATTACTCGGGTGTTGCCTAGATCGGTAATGGTGTAGCTATCGGCATTAGGAACGAGCTCGTCATAATCGACAACGGGTTGACGCATTCGCATTCCTTGCGTCTCGCCATCATCTTCAGAAATAATGGTCATGTAGCCCTCCTCGTTATCTAATATTATGCGGGCAGTATTGTCTTCTGATACCATTACCATTCCAGTAGCCCAAGTATCAAAAGTGTAATGTACACTGACTTTATTTTCCTTTCCTTTCTTGTCTACTGTGGTCATATCAAGAGAGAGGTTCATCAAGATTGGATTTTGGTAAGGTTCAAACTCCTCGCCTCCCATTTGGATACGAGACAAAAAGTCGCTAGCGGCGCTCTCGTCTGTTTCCATCTGCTCATCGGAAGTGCTTTCCCCGGGTTCTCCTGTTGGTGTTTCTTCTTGATTCTTCTTTTTTCGGCGAAATAGGCCTTCAATAGCGCCAGCTGCTTTGTCTACTGCACGGTCTACTTTTTGATCTACGCGTTGGTTAGCTCGGTTTTCTGCCCGATTCTTAATGCGTTCCTGAGCTTGTAAGGTGCCAGACAAGAATACACAGCTAAGCGTGAGAACGAATATTTTAATGAAGTACATAATGTGAATTTTTGAGATGATATATCTGTTAGTGCGCTCAATTTATAAAAGGTCAACAGTAGTCGTTACAAAAAAAATCGAAAATCTTAAGTCTACATTTCTCGCCGGGAATTTTCTGTCTGGCATCTGTGTTAGAAAAATGGATATACTTAAACAGCTTTCACTGAAAGCAACCCAAAACCCACGCCTCTATGAAAACCCGCCGCCTCTCACATGGGATGGTTGAAGCTTACAACAGTAAGTTTCGCATTCGATACAAGCCTCAGCCACAAGCTGAGCATGATCTACTTATCATCTATCATCTCAAAGGAAATCGCTTTTATTACAATCGTACCGAGTTAAAAGTAGAAAACGGATTGACGATGGAGCAACTCCTGGATATCTGTAGCAGTGTCGGTGTTGAAAATTAACTGGGAAATTCTGGTATCAGATAGGGGGTGAGTTGAATGATCCGCATCTTGTTAATATCATATTCATATTAGACGAAAACAAAACAGCAATGCGAAGAATTCTACCCGTACTGATTGGTGCACTTTTGACTTTACAGCTTGGTGCACAGGAAACATTATTTAACAACCTTGATGTTACTGGTGCCTTTGGTAGCGTAATTATCGAAACCGGTTCTATCAATGGTGAAATTGGTGCTGATGTTGGCGGTGGCGGTGCCTTGGTAATGTCGCCGGTCTTCATTGGGGGATATGGAATGGGAACAAAATATCCTACTCATACCATCACCCAGGGGAATGACGCTGGCGAGTACGATATCAAGTTTGGGCACGGTGGCCTTTGGCTTGGAATTGCGCCCAACTCGGATAAGTTGATCCACTTCTACGGTAGTACTAAAATTGGTTGGGGTAAAGCCCGTTTGCGCCAAAACAAAGACAACATCTTTACCGACCGCGTATTCGTACTAACCCCAGAACTAGGCTTGGAACTAAACCTGACGGAATGGTTGAAGATGAGTTTCACTGCGGGCTACCGTTGGGTCAATGGTGTAACGCGCCTGCAGGAGTTAGAAAATGATGATTTTAGTAGCCCTATCGGAATTTTGACTTTCCGGATTGGGGGCTTTGAAGACGATTTTTAGTCACTCGCTTATATACAAGACTTTGGCGTTCCTCCCGGATCTAGTAATGTGCTGGATTCGGGAGTCGTTTTTTAATACAACTATAATTGCCTCCCAGGCATTATCTTAGCGTATTATTCATTGTACGAATTGTATGAAGCCAGATTTAGAAAAGTACCGTCCTGAATTTTCCGAGGGTGGCTTTTGGACCAAACTACGAAAGATTGCCAAGTCAGTAGGAGTAAAGCTGGTATATACAGCACTACTGCTGTTCTATGCCTATAAACGCAATGAAACGCCGCATTGGGCTCGCAGTATTGTACTAGGAGCCTTAGGTTACCTACTTGCGCCAATAGATTTAATTCCCGATCTCACACCCCTTATCGGCTACACCGATGATATGGCCGTACTGACACTGGGTTTGGTAACCATTGCTGCTTATATCAATCAGGACGTACGTACGAAAGCTCGTGCTAAGCTTTACTTATGGTTTGGTGCCTCGAAAGTGGAAGAAATCGAAGAGGTGGATAAGAATCTATAGACGTGCTGATCCAGGCTAAAAAAAGCGCAGCCTTGCTCAAGGCTACGCTCCAATCCGGTAATTGTACCAGACTTACACTATAACGAACAATAGTTAGATTCACAAAGTGGGAGTGGCTCATCCATACCCAGCTTCACACAAGCGGAGGTGCTGTAGATTTCACAGTCTACCATGACGTACAATTCAATAAGATGGTTCCCGCTATTGCAATCAATAGGTGCGTCAAACTCAACGGCCCCTGGGTACTCTAGCTGCAGGTGAGTGGGAGTAGTAGCTACGGGTACGCCATCATAGTACCAGCGCACATTATCAAAAATCTCGGTACCGTAGTTAACGTACCAGGGTTGACCATCAATTAAGGTCTCGTTGCGGATCATACCGTCAAACTGATCAGAAATGAAGATGGAAACCGGTACGATCAGCTGCGCCTCCACTTCTGGGCAGCCGTAGTTGGCCAGCAGCACTAGAAGGTCGGCAGTGTTAATAATGTCGTCTCCGTTAAAGTCCCAGTCATCAAGGCAAGATCCACTGGTTGCTCCCCAACAACTGGAGAAAAATGCCAGGTCGCTGGCGGTGTAACAACAAACAGGAGCATCCTTGGCAAGATCTTCTTTTTGCTTGCTTAGGATGGCTTCAATATCTGCGATAGATAGCCCAAAGGATACTTCCGCTTCGGCTTCTGCCGTTTGTAGTACTTCGAACAATTGCTGAGCCTCTGTAGAGTACAATTGTTCGGTAGAAACAGCCTCTTTTTCGCAGGCAACAAATGCTAGTGCTAAAGCTAGGAAGCAAAGCGTAGTCCAATGTTTTGTAATCAGATACATAGTGCAAGAATTTTTTGTTAAGAACTGCTACAAAGATTCTCAGCTCTTGCACCTCGTACAATTACATTATTAGGGCGGTTTTCTCCACTTAAAAGCGCAAGAGCTTCTTGACTTCAAGCCCTTCATTGCCCTCAATCTGTAAAAAGTACATACCTGCGGGGTAATTTGTTAAGTCGATAAACTGCCGCAATGGATACTGTTCGGGTACGAGATCAAAGACCTTCAATACTTGACCAGCCTGATTTACTAAGCGGGCACTGCGAACAACACCAGCGTTTTGTGGAGCGCTAAGCTCATAGGAACTGCCAAGTTCTACGGGTTTAATTTGGAGCCCCAGGAAGAGACTGTTAGGGGTGCCGGAGCTCTTTTTGCAAATAGCTATTGCCAGTTCGTATCCCACTGGAAGATCTGCCGCTATCCCCAACTCCTCTCCGCTGAAGGTAATTACATTGTCGACCGATTCATCAATCTCTACGTAGCCGACATTGTAGGCAAAATCCACGGAGGTGTGGTCAGCACAGTACGGATTGACGAAATAACTTGTGCAGCTGAGGCAAGTCCGTTGTATATGCATTTCAAAAGGTATGTCCTCAAAGTTTTCTTCATTCCTGATCGAAACGCTAACTTCGACATAGTCACCCAACTCCAAGGCCTCCGCCTCGGGGCCCGAGTACTCATAGGCATGTTGGCAAGTACAACCCATATCGGGTGCTACTTCCAGCGCTACGACCTTATCTAGAATGATGATCACCGCATTGCTGCTGCGAACACCGCAGATCTGCTGAAAAACAAATAGGTAAAGACCGTCTTCCACGTTAAAAGAGTGTTCGATTTCATCGATGCTAGTGGTACCGTGCGCTCCAGTGAGGAGGTTAAGATAGGCAACTCGATATTCGCTACCGATTGCCCCAGACCAGCGGAAAGTGATCTGGTCGCTATCCTGACTGATAACAGTTGGGCTAGGATCAGTGCAGTTGGCAAAGTTTTGGACATTGAGAAACGGCTGGAGGAGTTGATTAATTTGCGTGGTAGAAACGGTCATAATCTGCCCGAAGTAAGCATCCATTTCCGCTAGGAATTGCCCCGAATTACCACTGTTGACGTGTGAAATAGGTTGAGCCTGCAAGGTGGTGATACCGCAAAATAGAGCTGCCATAATCCAGCAGCGTAAGTAGTTGGTGTTGAGCTTATCCATATTAGTTCGTTTAGTGTTGGCCTGTTGCTATCGCCGGAATAGACTTATTTTGAGCTTCAAAGTCTATTCATAGTCCTCTAAGGCGAAATTTATGAATCTTGACTTGCTCTTTTCCCGTCTCGCTTCGTTGAAAAGCCTCGCCGTAACTTAGGTTATGCCTACGTTTTGCTTCGCAGCTACTTCGTGGTTTCGCCTTGCGAGTCGAAAAAATAGCGCTGTCAATTTTTCACAAATCCCGCCTTGGAGGACTATAGCTAGGAATCAGACACAGAAATATCCCTCGGTTTATCTCCACTACCTATTACACATTTGAATCCTTTTTCCACAAAATACCCGGAATGCAAGCTAATATAAAGTTGATTCGGATACTAAAAACCTTTAGTACAGGGGATTGGAAAGCCTTGGAAAAGTTTATTGGGTCGCCGTGGTTCTTTGGGAAAACGGATCAAGAACGATTACTCGCACTGCTTGCAGTCTTGCGACAAAAACACCCACGCTATGAGCAACTTACGGAGGCTACCTTGGTGGAGGCAGTTTTCAGTGGCAAAGTGGTAGGGGAGGGACAACTAGCGAAGTTGTTTAGCAAAATGGTCAAGGCTGTTGAGCGTTACCTTGTGCAAAACAAATCTGGTCTGGATACCCAGCAAGAGTTGTGCCTGCGAGCTGAAGCTTGGAACGACCGCTCAGAATACAAATGGGCAAGCCAGTGCCTGGAGAAAGCACAACGCCAGTTTTCTGATCGGACAGATCGCGGTTTGGAGTACTTTCACGATGGTAGGATTCTAGCCGAGACCTGGGTGCAAGTACAGGCGGCGCCAACGCCCACCTTGGTGGCCACTTATTTGCAGCAGCAAGAGCAGCATCTAGATGCTTGGTACCTGCTTGCTAAGTTGGAACAGGCAGTTTGGCAGCGGGCACAGAGTATCCAGGCAAAAACTCCGAAACATGCTGCTCTTCTTCCGGTAGCGTCATTGGAAAAGTGTATTCAAACGCTGGATGCGGAGCAGTATCCGGTGCACGCCCTATACCGTAGCGCATGGCGTTTTTTGAAGCATTATCCTGATGCTGAACTGGAGTCCTTCAAAGACCTAGAGTCTTCCTTGAAGCGCAGGGGGGCGTTGATTGATCCTGCGAAACGCAAAGCTTTGCAAACGCTTCTACGCATTTTCGCGACGGCTCAATATAATCAAGGCAACGCCACTTATCTCCAGCTCGCCTTTAGTCGCTACCAGTCGGACTTAGAGGCGGGTGATTTGTATTTTAACGGCAAGATTCACTCGCAAACGCTGCTCAATATGGTTGTACTTGGACTCCGAAGCACTGCTTTTTCTTGGGTGGAGCAACTGTTGGTAGATCACGGGGAAATGATCTGGGAAGAAGATTACACAACACAAGTTCTGGGTTTGAATTACGCCCTGCTAGCGTTTTACCGAGGCAATACGGAGCAGGCATTGGATTGCTTGTCCGATCATTACGAAAATCTCTATTACCGCTTGGCCGCTCGGCGACTGGAAATCATGATCTATTACGAGCAAAAGTCAGTGCTATTAGAACCCAAACTGGAGGCCTTCAAGGTGTATGTCTTTCGCTTATCGCAAAAGCAAATACCGGAAAAACGAAAAGCACTCAATAACAACTTTATTGATCTGTTACGGCAGGTTATTCACCCATCTACTTTAGGTAATAAAAAGCGAATCAATAGACTGAAGGAAAAGGTGGTGCAGATTTCACGCTTAGCGGAACGGGATTGGCTGAGTGCGAAACTGCAAGCGTTGATTTAACCGTTTTCACGTAGATAAGCGTAACGTAGGAAAACGCCCCAGGCCATAATGGCGCTGACGATAAAGCCTACCTTACCATCACGGAAGCCTTGTTGGATAATGAAGTGCTTCCAAAAACGGAAGAGCGGCTTGAGCAACAAGTGAAAGTAGGTAACCTTTGTCGTTTTTGCCGCGTGATCTTGCGCAGACCAGCGGGCGTAGCGCCGTGTCTTATCTAGATAATGTTCTAGGTCCCTAAAGGTATAATGCTCCAGACGAGCTTTGAGGGTAGCTACTTTTAGTCCATCCGTTACAATTTCCTCGTGTACCTGTACGGCATCATAACGCGCCCGATCACGGTGAAAAAAGCGGATTACTCGGTCACCTTGCCAGCCACTGTAGCGGATCTGCTGGCCCATAAAGAAGTTGTCACGGCCTATCCAGTAGGCATCAGCGCTGGGGCCTTCTCCTAACAGTAGTTGCATGACTTCTTCCTGTAATGCAGGCGTAGCCACCTCGTCTGCATCCAGTAGTAGTATCCACTCTTGTTCGGCTTGTGGGATGGCCCAATTTTTTTGGTCGGCAGGCCCTTCATAGGCCCTCTGCTCAATACGAACGTTGGCGTAAGAGCGAGCAATCTCAACCGTTTGATCCGTACTGAACGAATCTACGATTAAGATATCCGTGGCGATAGTAGTAACGCTGTCCAGGCAACGAGCAATGTTCTCTGCTTCGTTGAAAGTGGTAATGATTACGGATAGCTGCTGCCCCATCGCACCTTAATTCTGCTGACCAGATACGATGAAATGTGGATTGAGTAAATTCTCCTTGTTGTAAATCACTTTTTCACCACTTGCGGCTTGTACTACCTTGCCTCCGGCTTCTTCTACCACAATCTGTGCAGCGGCAGTATCCCATTCCATAGTAGGCGCCAAACGCGGGTAAAGATGTGCGTCACCGGCAGCAACTAGTAATAACTTCAAAGAAGAACCTTTGCTCACCAGCTCTGGTGCATTGAGTTGATCTACAAAAGCCTGTGTTTCCGGATTGAGGTGACTACGGCTAGCTACTACTTTAAGGCCCGTATCCTGCATAGAGAAGGAGGCCGCCTCAAGCTTGATATTGCCGGTTGCTTCCTGGCGAAAAGCCCCCTGATCACGGCCCGCCCAAAATAACTCATCTGATACTGGAACGTAGACTACCCCAAAGACAACTTCGTTGCCCTTGACCAATGCGATGTTAACGGTAAACTCGCCATTGCGCTTGATGAATTCTTTCGTACCATCCAGCGGATCAACGAGCCAGAAGTACGCGTAGTCCTTGCGTTCTTCGTAAGTGACCAACTTGTTCTCTTCCGAGATAATGGGCGCTTGGAAAGCTAACTGCTCTAAGCCATCTACAATGACTTGATTGGAGGCTTGATCGGCTAAGGTCAGTGGGCTATCGTCTGCTTTATGTTCGACACCAAAATCGGTGGCGTTTTCGTAAATATTGAGGATAGCCGCTCCAGCATCACGGGCAATTTGGCCAACCTCTTCCGATAATTTTAAAAAATCAGGCTGCATTGGGGATAATTTTATCGCGGCAAAGATATAGCTTTTGCGTTGCCGCTAAGTCTACCAGAATATTAAAGTAAAGGAGACTGGTTTATTCTGCCTGCCAGTACCGTTTGGCGGAGGCCTCTTCCTGGTTTTTCGTCAGAACATCTAAAAATTCCCTGCGCGGGATGGCTTTTGCCCCTAAGCTGGCGAGATGTCGAGTTTCTTGTTGGCAATCAACCAGTTCAAAACCCCATTTCTTTAAATCCTGAACTAAGGTGATGAAGCCAAACTTGGAAGCATTGCTGGCTCTGGCAAACATGGATTCTCCAAAAAAAACCCGACCAATGGCAATTCCATAGAGGCCGCCGACGAGTTCCTCTCCTTGCCAAACTTCCACAGAATGAGCAAAGCCGGCAGCGTGTAACGCGATGTAGGCGTCAATCATCTCTTCGGTGATCCACGTACTTTCCTGCCCACGGCGATCAACGGCACTGCAGGCTCGGATGACCTCGGCAAAGGCCTGATTGTAGGTAGCCTGGTATCTCTTTTGATTGAAGTAGGGGCGCATGCTCTTACTTACTCGCAATTGGTCGGGGAAAAGAACGAAACGAGGATCTGGATGCCACCACAAGATAGGATCACCGTGGGTGTACCAGGGAAAAATGCCCCAGCTGTATGCTAAGAGTAAGCGTTTTACGCTAAGATCACCGCCTACTGCCAGTAGACCATCGCTAGAAGCTTGCTGAGGGTGAGGAAAGTTGAGCTCATTTTCGCGCAGCCAATATACCGGCATGAAAGGATTGCATTAATAGGATAGGGGGAGGAGGATTTACTTTCCTCCTTCAATAATAGCGGAAAGCCCCCGTTCCGTTAGGGCGTCCTTTTTAGGCTTAAGCACCTTTTTAGGACCGTTTTTCACGGAGGCTTTCCCCTTGGTGTGGATAATTAGCGCTAGCTGTTCAGACTGTGATTGGGCGTGCCCCAGCACTTCGATAAAGCACTTAATCACCCAGTCAAAGGTATTATGGTCATCGTTGTACACAATGAGCTGGGCAGGCTCTCCCGTTCCGGTATCATCCACCTCGTCTTCTACTAAGACTTCTTCCAGTTCTTCTACTTCCGTCGCGAACAGCATGGTGTATTGCAAGTTAGATTATAAATTCTCGAGGGTCTCTCGGATAGAGGCGAAGTTGGGTACATCACCTGCGTTCTCCAACACCTCGGCGTAGCGTACAGTTCCTTCTTTGTCGATCACAAAAGCAGAACGCTTAGATACACCGCGCATTCCGAAGACGAATTCTTCGTACAAGCTACCGTAGTTGCGCGAAACGTCCTTGTTGAAATCAGAAAGAACTGGGAAGTTCAGCGACTGGTCTTTCTTAAAACGGTCTAGGGTGAATGGAGAGTCTACAGATACGGCTAGGATGTCTGTATCCAAACCATTATAAGTAGCAATATCATCCCGCATGCTACACAACTCTGCGGTACAGACACTTGTGAAAGCCATCGGGAAGAATAGCAACACTACATTTTTGCCTGAATAATCACCTAGAGATACTGGCTTGAGCTCACTGGATGTGAGTGTGAATACGGGAGCTTTGTCACCAACTTTTACTGACATGGATATTTGATTTTACTACTCTAAATGAACAAGTACCTACTTTTGTTGCGGATTGTGCACCTTTGTACGCCTTGATTCATTTTAGTCTACAAAGATACGCTTTTCCACTATGCTAGCAGAAGAACGCCGGGCCTATTTAGAGCTGCATTTGGCTGTCTTGCTGTATGGCCTCACCGCCATCCTCGGAGACCTTATTCAACTTACGGCCTTGGTACTGGTTTGGTGGCGGGTGTTTCTGACCAGTGGGAGTTTGGTTCCTTTCGTGAAACCTCGGCAGTTAATAGATGACTTGGGCCGTGGTTTATTCTGGCGTTTTGCCGGTATTGGTGTCCTGGTCGCATTACATTGGGTTACTTTCTATGGTGCCATCAAGTTGTCCAATGCCTCGATCTGCTTGGTTTGTATGGCCACCACTTCCTTCTTTACCGCTTTTTTGGAGCCACTCATTGTCAAACGACCTTTTCGCTGGTATGAGTTGTTCTTGGGTTTGCTTATTGTTCCAGGCATGGCTCTGGTCGTGCGCAATATCCAAGTGGAAATGATCTGGGGAGTAGTAGCTGGGCTTGCCTCCGCTTTTCTGGCGGCTACCTTTGCCACCTTTAACAAGAAATACATTGGTAACCAGAACCCTACCCGTATTACCTTCTTAGAGCTCGGGAGTGCCTGGGCTTTCCTATCAGTGGTATTGGCAGTTATGTTGATCAGTGGACAAAATGTAGGAGAGTTATGGCCAACAAGTCTAATGGATTGGGTTTACTTGCTCATTCTCGCTTTCCTGTGCACAAATCTGGCGTACACACTCAGCCTACGAGCTTTGCGGCATATTTCCGCCTTTGCGGCGAATTTGACGGTTAATTTAGAGCCCGTCTATGGCATTATATTAGCCTGGCTATTGTTAAACGAACAGGAGGAATTAAGCCCTGGCTTTTACTGGGGAGTCGTCATTATTTTATTGGCGGTGCTTAGCTATCCGTTGCTGAGTCGCTATATGCGGAAGCGTGAGCAGGAGTTGCAGTAGTTTTATGATCAAAACACTACTGAGCTTATCTCCTGCTCATGCTTCGAGCAGTTCTCTATTATTCTAAAATCCAATCAGCAGCAACCTGAACGATATCGCCACCTTCTATTTGTACGTCGGGCGTGATTGCTTCGCCGTAAGTGTTCTTGTTCCTATCAGCCAAATAAGCAGAAGTGAGATATAGAAAGGCTCCATCACTTATTGGATAAGTAGAGTTACTGGTAGAAAGCCCACAGGTAGGGTCGCCAAAGCTTCTAGTGTTATCACGGCCGATAAAACTAATGGCTATTACTTCCCCAGAAGAGGCAATGGCATTGTTCAATAGTACCGCAACTTTAGGTTCGGGGTTTAGTAGGGTATAAGAATTAGGTATATGCGTCACAGTATAGAGCTCATTGTTAATGGATGCGCCATTAGCGAATCCCCAGGAAGCTTCATTATTATCTGGATCAATGAAGTAACCAGCAGTACCTTCGCCTAGTATCGGACCGATTCCAGCAATCATTGGCCACATATTGCCTCCGAGGTTGCCTCTGAGGTCTACAATCCAACCTTCTAGCTCTGCATTATCTTGATCTCTTATTTGTTGTTGAATTTCTTCGGCAAAATTGATGGCTTCTGTGCTTGTAGCTCCACCAGAAAAGGCATTTACTTTTACGTAGCCAATGTTTTCAGGCCAAGATACTTCCGTTATGTTTTCCAGATCGCACCGTACTGTACTAGCCGAAAAGCCCGTGCCATCTGACGCAACAAAGAAGCTGTGATTATCAGCTAGTAATTCGAGTGCTTTCTCAATCCCGGGGTAAGTATCCTCAATGGTAACTGCCCCATCCGTTACCGAGAAAACGGTTGATCTAAAATCACTCCAGTCTATGTTGTAGCGGTTGATGGAGTTTTCTTCCATAATGTCCAATACCTCATTAAGGTAGTTTTTTGCCAGATTAGAGTGAGTCTGAGTGGGTTGTTCCTGTTCGGGGGGCTCACAAGCACTAAGTAGAATGATTAGGAGAATAAAGAGGCTTGCGAAAAATTGAAATGGTTTCATGGAGCGCAATATTTGATGTTTATTAATCTACTGAAATTACGAGCTGCTCTTGGATAAGCTTGTTTCTAAGACGCTCTTTAATGGATAATTAACATCAAGAGTCCCATCTCTTTCTGAGGTGTTAAGGCTCAATGAATATTTTGCAAAAACACGAAGCCCCGAGAGTATGCTCTCGGGGCTTCGTAGACAAAAGACTTGTGCTTATGGCACCATCCTTTTAGTTACACTCGTAAGTATTACGGTTATCTTCTACTTCGGCACCATCGCGTAGCGTTGCCATAAAGCTGCTGGCTACGTGACCCTGAGCAGTACGGCTCATCCGCTGGCGAATCAATGGTAAGTTGGTAGCCTGACCAATTGCTGATTTACGGATAGTCTGGATTACAAATACGCCACTCTCACCTTGGATAGCACCTGAGGTTTGCCCTTGTTCTAAGCCAACTGCGATAGCAATTACCTTAGGCTCATTCCCCAGGGTAGGCATAGATGGACGATCAAAGGCTGCGTTGGTAATGGTGTCAATCTGTGCAGCAAATTGACCAGTCAATGACTGTAGCGCCTTGCCTTGAACTTGGGTAGCAATAGAAGCAGTTTTCTTTTCTGCCAGTACTACGGCCTCAATATCTGCCCGTACTTCATCCACATTTGGGATACCTGGTTCAAGAACATCCTTAAGGCCAATCACTACGTACTTATTGTCGTAGTAGCGCTGGTTATCGGAAAAGGTGTACACACTTGGTGATACATCACCTGGATCAGAAGCAAAAGCCCAGCAGACGGCATCTTTGGTATCGTTGCTAAATCCTAGGTCGCCAATAATGTAAGCAGAGTTGTCAAATGCAGGCGTACTCACTACACGGAGTTGTGGATTCTCCTGCGCAGCCGCACGCACAGCATCTAAACTACGGTTGTTAGCGATGAACTCAGAGGCATCCTGGAACAGGTTGTCTTGCGTGTCTTTACTTGGTACAATCGGTGTGCGTAGGAAGGCTACGTTAGCCCGTTCAGAAACCGTCTCGGAGCGGCGTAGGATTTCTACGATGTGTATACCATAAGAAGTACGAACCTTGTATAATGGACCGATTGATCCGGTGATAAACAGCACGCGGTTAAATTCCGGTACAAACTGGTTAGGTAGCACGTTTTCGTACACCCCTCCATTGCTCGCGCTACCAGGATCCTGGCTAAAGGCAACTACCAATGAATCGAAAGGAGTGGTGCCGGCATTTAGGACATTGATGATACTATCAGCACGTGTATTAGCCTCGGCAAACTGATCTGGTGTCTGTGCACTCAAGAGGATGTGACGTGTATCCGCAGAGTCAGCCATGGTGGCGCGGTCAATCACCTTTACCAGGCGGTACTCACCACTTTCCGAATAAGGACCATAAACCTTACCAATTGGCATATTCATTACGGTGTCGGCAATACCAGTGCTCAGCTCTTCTTTGCTACTGTAAGCAGGAGTGATGATACCCTCTTCCCGCAATACGAACGTAGAATCACCGTCAACAGCGGCTTCAAACTCAGCAATCTTTACAGAAAGCGTATCGCGAATATCACTAGAATCTTGTGAGGTAGGCAGTACGTCGAATACTACATAGTCCAAAACACGCTCTTCTTGTTTGCGCTCGTACTGAACAGCATTAGCGTTCAGGTAAGCTTGCAAATCACCATCACTGATAGTTACACTTTCGTTCGCAATTTCAGCGTAAGGAATCTTGATGTAGAGGAAGTCTACCGTTTGGTTCTGCTCAGCGTAACCCATCTCCGCCATCCAGGTAGGTGTATACATGGCCTTAGAAATCAGTCCCTGCAGCTTAGACTGAATACGATCTTTTACGATCATATCACGCTGCATGCGCCAGAAGTCAGGAAACTGAGGGCTGATACGACCTTCTTGAATCTCGGTCGCCAGCGTATTATTCTCAATTAGACCCTTGAAGTAGTCCAATTGCTGACGATTTACAGCTCCTGGTTGCTGTGGATTAGGGAAGTTACGACGGATAATTGGACTTGGATTTTGACCAAACTCTAGTTCGCTGATCTCATCCCGGCTTACGCCTAAACCAAGGGCATCCGCTTCATCCTGCAACAATTGGTTCTCAATGTACCAGTCCCAAAGGGTGTTGCGGTTTTGGTAAGTAGGAGCTGCAGAACCATTGAAACGAAGGCCGAAAACCTTCTCAAATTCCTGCCGGCGAACCTTCTCACCATTTACTTTTCCTACCACCAGTTGTGATAATCCACCACCGGGGCCCTGTCCTGCACTTACCATATCCATGATCAAGAAACCACCCAATCCTAGGGCGATTGCTATGATCAATATCCAGGAATTATTTCTGATTTTACCAATCAGTGCCATCTATCGTCAATTTTGCAGATTTCTAGCAACTTTTACTCTCGCGAAAGAAGTTGTTAAAAGCCTAGTAATCAGTTGTTTAAACACACCGTGTTTACGGTCGGAGGGCAAAGATACGACCCCTCCCAGAAAAATCCATGCAAAGAAAAGGCTTTGATAGCTAAATACAAAATATTCAGTGGGTTAGGATCAGGATTGCCCAAGACAAGTTTTTTGGTGTAAGTTCATTGTGAATTTTGCCCGTTTGGTTGAATAATACATGCTAGTCCAGTCAACAAGCTCGATCTTCAATCGTAAATTTTAAACCAAAAAACTCAATTATGAAAACTATGTATTGGACTTTCGCACTAGCATTTGGCTTAGCCACATTGGGAAGTAGTACCCAATTGGTAGCTCAGACGGAGGCCGAAAAAGGGGAAGAAACTGCAACTACCATTGAAACTGATGCCACCGACGTCACCGGCACCTGGGAAATCATTACCACAACACCAAGAGGTACTCGCAACGGTACTTTACGGATCGTCGCAGAAGAGGGAGGACTTGTGGGGTACGGAGAGCGCGGTAAGGTTTCGATCACGCAAGAGGGGAATGTTCTCACTTGGTCTGCTACGGTGAATAGCCCAAGAGGAGATATTGATGTAAAGAATACTGCGGAAGTGAAGGGAGATAGCATGGAAGGTACTGTGGAGATGCTTTCCGGACCGCTGAGTGGGAGAAGCCTCTCTTTCTCCGGCACAAGAAATCAATAGGGATACGCATATGGTGTTGCTAAAGATATTTGGGCCAAATGATCTGGCCCAAATATCAACTTTCTGATATTCACTTGGAAATGCTTGCTGGTATTAGCTAAACGAGCGGTAAGACCAACGTTTTAACGATCACTCGCGTCCTTTACGTAACTGGAAATGATTAGGATGAACAGTAAGATAAAGCCGGATAGGAATGGAAGGTAATCTAACAGTTCAAACATTAATTACAATCAATTTTCCGGCAATGATATTTGATCTGAACAGATCAACCAAACTATATTCAACAAAGTAGTCGAAAAACTCCATGAGTTAGCTTATGACCACCTTTGCTCGCCCCAGTTTTCGTTTATTTATACAAGTGGTTTTTTGGATGTTACTACTTGGTACGGTTAGTAGCATTTTTTTGTGGGTGGGCCTACCCAGTCAGCTGCTTTGGCGTAATGTGGTCATCTTGCTCGGCGTAGTCACTTTACTAACACTGAATATTTATGTGCTATTTCCGCGCTATTTAATAGTGGGGCGTTACGGCCGTTATCTCCTTTTGGCAATCAGCAGTTGTTTGTTTATGGTGATCAATAGCATATTGCTAGATCTTTACCTGTGGGAATATACACCAGCTTTTAAACAATTTGGACCGCTACCGTTTCCCGAGCGGATGCGAAAATTTTTCATTGTGCCTCCCCTCTTTTTGAAAGGCTTTTTTTTCTTCTTTTCAATGACCAGTAGTAGCTTAATTGAGCATATTTATCTGCAGCAGAAAAGCGAGCGTTTGGCGGAGAAGGTTAAAGCAGAAAGTGCCGCCACTGAATTAGCTTTCTTAAAAAGCCAGATTAACCCCCATTTTTTGCTCAATGCTTTGAATAACATCTACGGCTTATCCATTCGGCCGGGAGGGAATAACTCAGAAGCTGTACTCCAACTTTCAGAGATGCTGCGCTATGTTTTGTACGAGTGCAATAAGCCGCTGGTACCTTTAGCGGCGGAGATTGATTATATCCAACATTACATTGGCTTACAGCAGCTCAAGGATGCTGGACGATTCAACGTGAAGTGTCGTTATCCAAGTTCGACGCAGGGCTACCATATCGCACCAATGCTTTTAATTCCACTGGTAGAAAATGCATTTAAGCATAGCGTGATTGAAAACCTCAAAGAAGGCTGGATCAGAATTGAATTAGCGATTCAGGATGACCATCTGCTCCATTTACGGATTCAAAACAGCGTTCTACCGCAAAAAGGATCATCTGAAGCTCCGGGCGGTATTGGTCTTAAGAATGTACTGCGTCGCCTGGAGTTGTTATATCCGCAGCGACATACGCTACAAATTAGAGAAGAGCAACATTGCTTTACGATAGATTTGAGTCTACATTTGCAGACTCGGTCGGAGCCTCTACTCCAACCAAATTAACCGAAAACTCCTTCCCTTTTAGTGCCACATCAGCCACCGGTTTGAAGACTATGCCTTTTGTACGTTTAGGTAACTCTTTCCATAGCGCCTCAGAGATCAGAAGATCATAGCCTAAGCTATTACACTGCGATTGTATCCGGGCCGTAGTATTCATTACATCACCGTGGTAAGCGATATCCCGCCGGATCACTCCAATTTCTGCTACCCTTACTCGGCCTATGTGAGCACCGGCTTTAAATACCGGCACCACACCATATTCTTGTAAATAATATTCCTTTCTTGACTGCAAGATTGTATTGAAAGTATAGCAGGTATGAATGCAATTGAAGTTGGTTAAACCTACCTCCGGCAGCCAAGTTAGTACAACCTCATCACCCACGTATTGATACACCTCTGGACGGTGTTGTTCGATAACACCAGTAAAATCGCGAAAGCAATCTTGCACGAAACGACTGTACTGGATAGTACCCAAATCCTCGGCAATAGTGGTGGAAGAACGCATATCCAGGAACATGAAAATGCGATATTCTTCAAAGGGGCGCGAATATTTACCAGTAATGAGGTTAAGCAGCACCCGATCGCCAAAATATTGACGAATGATCTGTAAAAAGGAAATGAGAAAGCTGGTGACCAGGAAGAAGACCAGCATGACCATGAACATCTTTCCCGTGGCGGTCTCTAATACCTGCTGCCAATTAACGTGTTGGTAGAGGACGCGATTCAAAAGTATTCCGGACAGTATCGTGATGATTAGTGCAAGGAGCCCGTAAATAAGTGGCTTGAAGGCGAGCGTTACCCAATAGGGGCGCTCCTGCAAAAAACGACGGGTACGCAAACGCCTTTCGATCAATTCATAGAGCAAGCCGGTTATGGCTCCAATTATGACCAGTATTGGCCACGGGAATCGGACTAAGTCTACATTGAACTGAATTTCCGGTGCTTCATCCAAGCCGTAGAAACGGAAAAATCCGAACAGGCAAAAGGCAATGATCCAGAATAAAACGGAGGTCAGTAGTTGATTTCCCGGTTTCATAACTCGAATGTAAGGATTGTTGGCAATAACAGGACGATTTCGATGTAGGGCGTAGCAGCTTCCACTTTTATTTCATCTCGTATCGTCCTTTGTACTTTCCATTCTTGTCGTAATAGACCTCGGTGAACCACTCCACATCATCACGGCTCGGCAATAAGATCTTTGTGAGTCGCTTTAATTTGCCACTTCTTGAATAGGACTCATATTTGTCCAGGAAGCCATTTTCATCGTAATATATCCACAGTCCTTGTCTTGCCCCTTTACGATACTCCGCTTCTACTTCTTTTAGGCCGTCTTCGCGATAATGTATCCAGTCGCCATCGGGGCGGTATTCGTCTTTGACCTTTAGTTGGATACCTCTTGATTCAATATTTCCATTTTCGTGCCACCTCTCTACTAACCTTCTACTGCCAGCAGACCACGTAATTCTCCGCTCCTTGAGTTGGCCATTGGGGTATTTCGACTCTACATAGCCTTCGCTCCAGGTCTTAGGGCTTGTGTCATTCTTGTCGTCGGGGCCTGATGCTTGCAGTTGACCTCGGGAATCATAGTAGTCTACTTTGCTAGCCCATTTTTCTTGCCCCCTGACCCTAATCTTGGAACTTACTTCAATACTCTGATCTTCATTGAAAGTAATCCAAACGATTTCTTGTCCACCACCACTTTGAAGGTAAATGAGATGCTTCTGTTTATTGTTAGTACCCTCCACAAATGCTATCCAATCAGTTTGTCCAGCACGTAGGTCATACCTTTCAATATCGACGATTTCCCCTTCCCGATTATATCTTTCCCAGGTGCCTACTCGGTCCCCTTCAACGTATCTGCCCAACTCCTGTATGATAGTGTCTGGAAAATAGACCTCGTATACCCCATCGTATTCACCGTCTTTAATGGAATATTTCTTAATACAATTTTCAAACTCATTGTAGAAGAAATCTTTGAGTGCTGGATCTGATATCTGGACAGTGCTATCTGCTATATAGCCTAACATTACGTCTTTTCTATCGTCAAATTCCACCCACTTACCATCCACTCTGCTAAACATTCCTTGTTCAAAAACAAAGCAGGAGTCGCCTAGAAACAAGACCCGTTCTTGTGCGGTAGCGATCACTATTGACAATAACGAAAATGAAGCAGTCAACAGCGATTTCAATAGAGGGTAATTCATAGTCTTCCCAATTAGAGCGCATTATTTTGATTGGACTAAGCTATGGATTCAGTCTTGAAGAAGAAAAATTGTTGCCCAAAAACTGAGCAACAATCAAACGTATAGTAAATGGAATTTAGAGCTGTTGTTGAAAGTTACGTTACTATTCGTAGCGCAAAGCCTGAATCGGAATTAGGTTAGCGGCCTGCCGAGCAGGATACCAGCCAAAGAAGATACCAATCAAAGCAGAAAAGCCGAAGGACATCAATATGGACGAGGAGGTGATCTCCACGGGCCAATTCATCAGACCACTAACGCCCGCCGCCACTAGTACGCCAAACAGTACACCGATGATTCCACCAGTAAAACTGATGACGATGGCTTCCGCCAAAAACTGCCACAGGATATGTTTACTCTTGGCGCCTACTGCCATCCGCAGGCCAATTTCGCGGGTGCGCTCCACTACTGTAACGTACATGATGTTCATAATGCCAATTCCGCCCACTACCAGTGAGATGCCCGCCACAAAAGCGAGGAGAACAACCAGAATATCGGATACTGAAGTGAGCATGTTGGAGAGTTCATCCATAGTGCGAATGGTGAACGCTTCATCCGCAGCGGTCACTCGCATCTCTTCATAAAGTACTTGCTCAATTTCCTGGGTGGCAACAGGAATGAGCTCTTTTTCGTAAGCCGAACCGGCAATTTGGGGTACCGTGGTAATCCCAAGTAGGCGGCGCTGCACCGTTCCAAAAGGAGCTAGAATGGTATCGTCTTCATCATTGCCCATCATGCCACCCCCCTTTTCTTCCAAAATGCCAATAATCTGAAAAGGTACTTTGTTGATCCGGATGGAGATGCCAATGGGGTTGGCGTTAGGGCCGAATAGCTCTTCTACCACGGTCATACCTACCAGGCAAACTTTGGCATTGCGACTCACCTCATCTGCAGTAAAGCGGCGCCCTGCACTGATTTCGGTTGACCGTATATCCAGATAATTAGGGTAACAACCAACCACGGAGGTGCTCCAGTTGCTTTGGTCAGATATGGCTTGTACTTTGGCGGAAGCCACTGGTGAAATATGGCGTAGCGCGGTGCTTCTCTCAGTGATGGCCTCTACGTAGTCCATTTCCAGCGCCCGGGCGGTACCATCGCCCATCTGTATAGCACCCATTTGTACGGAACCGGGGAGTACCATGACCATGTTGGAACCCATGTCGGAAATCGTTGATTCGATACTTTGCTTGGAACCCTCACCAATGGCTAGCATTGCAATTACGGAGGCGACTCCAATGATGATACCCAGCATGGTGAGGAAAGTGCGGAAGACATTCTTTTGCAATGCCTTCATCGATAGCTTGAGGAGGTTGTAAGTATTCATGGCTTAGGCGATTGATTCTACTGGAAGTTGTGCTAATTCGTTGGCGGCAATAACCATTTGTTCCACCACAAAATCCTTGATGATTCTTCCATCTTTGAAGACAATGTTTCTACTGCACATAGCAGCTATGTCGGTCTCGTGTGTGACGATCAGTATGGTCTTTCCTTGTTCGTTTAGTCGCTGGAAAATATCCATGATCTCATAGCTGGTACGGGTGTCGAGATTTCCCGTTGGCTCATCCGCCAGGATCACTAGTGGATCATTGACCAATGCCCGAGCAATAGCCACCCGCTGCTGCTGCCCGCCAGACAGTTGATTGGTGAGGTGATGCGTACGCTCGCCCAAGCCTACCTGCGCCAGCGCGGTACGCGCCAGGTGTTCGCGTTCTTCGGCACCAATAGCGGGGTTGTAGATCAAGGGGAGTTCCACATTCTCCAATGCTGTAGTACGGGGTAGTAAATTGTACGACTGGAACACGAATCCAATTTTCTTATTTCGAATATCGGCCAGTTGATCACGGTCAAAGGAGGCGACGTCTTTATGGTCAATGTAGACTTCCCCTTCCGTCGGTACATCCAGGCAGCCAATCATATTCATGAAGGTGGATTTTCCTGAGCCACTGTGCCCCAAAATGGCACCTAGATCACCAGAGTGAATGTCAAGGTCAACACCTCTCAGTGCTCTGACTTTGACTTCTCCCAAGTCGAAGGTTTTGACAATGTTGCGTGCAACAATTACTGAATCTTTCATGCTAACTGATTTTAGGAAGCTTGATTTTTATTACTGCCCGGCAAGCTGGGCATGAACGGACTCTGGGCTTCTTTTTCTTCTGATTTCCGACGCTCAGCTTGTTCTTCCCCAATGACTAATTCGATACCTGACTTCACCGTAGGGCTGTCAATGGCCACCCAGCGGCCGTTGTTGAGTAGGATGCCTACTCGTAGGGGCTTGAGCTCTCCTTGATCGAGTTGCCATACGACTCCACTGCGATCGTAGCTATTTGTATTCGAAGTGAGTTGCCCTTGCCAGTTGAAATCTCCCACATTACTAGGCTGGAAATTAAGTGCAGCAATGGGAACCAGTACGGCGTCTTCTACCTGCTCGGTGACGACGTCCAGATTAGCAGTCATGCCTGGCATAAGCCGCTGATTTTCGTTTTGCGCACTGATGATCACAGTATAAATCACCACGTTCGAGATGACTTTCGGTTGTAGCCTTACTTCTTGCACCTCTCCTTGGAAAGTTTCTTGCCCAAAGGCATCAACCGTAAAGGAAACGACTTGGCCAGTTTGGATAAATCCAATATCAGATTCGTCTACGCTAGCTTCAATTTCCATTTGCGTTAAGTCATTGGCAATGGTGAACAAGATGGGGGTTTGAAAGCTGGCGGCTACAGTTTGTCCATCCTCTATATTTCGGGATAAGACTACGCCGTCAATCGGCGAACGAATCTCGGTATGTTCCAGGTTAACCTGAGCTTGTTGTAGTGCTGCTGTGGCAGACTTTAAGTTTGCTTGTGCAGCTAGCATGTCTTCTTGCGAGCGCTGTACGTCTACATTACTGAGATTGGCCTTGCTGCGGTCTACACTCGCATTGGCAGCGGCGTAATTGGCTCGCAAGCGCTCGTATTCCATCTGTTTATTTTCGTACTCGAGACGAGAAGCGGCTCCGTTTTCATATAGGTTTTGATAGCGTTCGAAATTACGCTGCGCCAAGTCTAGCTGAGCTTTTACCTGCGCTCGTGAAGCCTCTGCTTCTCGTACGCTTAAATCCACTTGTTCTCCACTATTGAAGCGTAACGCATCCTGGTAGGCGCGTTTACGTTGAGCTAATTGCAATTCAGCTTGTCTTAGTGCTGCATCTGCTTGCTGAAGTGAGGCGTGCAGCATTCGGTCATCCAGGCGCGCAATAACCTGCCCTGCTTTCACTACATCATTGAAGTCAACGAATACTTCCTGTACTACTCCTGAAACCTGGGTTCCTACCTCCACAGTATTGGTGGCTTGGAGGGTGCCCGAAGCAGAGATGACCATCTCTAAAGAGCCTTGATTGGCGGATGCAGTTACCCACTTGTTGGTATCCGGGTCAGCACCACAGGAGCTTAGGAGGAGAATCAATGCACTGAAGGAAAGGATGAAATTTTTACTATTCATGGCGATATTTTTCTGCGAGTGATGAGGTTTTTGTGAGTTTGGGCATGTAACATTTTGCAAAGTATTGTTAGTCAAAGCCCAATTCCCGGTATAGGGTAGAAAGTAGAGGGTATAAGGACCTGAAATTATCTTTCTTCTTTCTACCTTCTTCTTTCTACAACGTGAGGTGTTAGTGTTCTACAACTTATTAAGTAGCCCATCAGCAACCTCACGTTAGGTTGTTTACTGTTCAAGAAACTGGACGGCCTGCCCTTGGGCATACGCCATTTCCAGACGAGCTTGCAAGAGTTCTAGTAAGGTTTGGAAATACAGGTTTTGCGCTTCCGTAAGATCATTTCTGGCCTCCGTTAGCGTAGTGGCGGGGATAATGCCCTCGGTGTATTCCAACTGGCTTACGTCAAATACTTTGCTCGCTAAATCCACATTCATTCGCTGCTGATCCAGATTGATATTGGTGTTGTCATACTGGACCTTGGCATTCTCCAGTTCGTACCAGGCGCGTTGTTCAGTTAGCCGCAGGTTGTTTTCTGCCATTGTGGCCTGGGCTTTAAGCTGCTGATTCTTAGCGCTGCGTTGGAAGCCGTCGAAGATGGGTACGCTTAAATTGACTGTAAGTGCCAGGTAGTCGTTCCAATTGGCATTGCTAAAACCGAAATCGTCGCGATTCGAAATAGAGCCACCTTGTAGGTTGAGCGAAAGGGTAGGGATGTAACCCTGTTGGTTGATCCGGCGCTGCAAATCATTCATTTCAAACTGGATCTCCATCATGCGGATGTCCGGGCGTTGGGCTATTACATTAGCCGAGTTGTTGGCCTGGCTCACCTTTCGTTCCAATTCAAATTGAGAAATAGGTTGCAAGTCTAGCGTTTCTGCTAGGGGCATACCCACTTGTAATTTAAGGTTGTTGAGCAGCTGTTCGCGTGAACGTTTTAGCTGTTCAATCTGAGCGTGCAAAGCATTAGCATTTACTTGTAGGCGATCTACATCTACTTGTCGGGCCACACCTTGTTCCAGCTGCAATTGTCCTTGTCGGAGTAAGCTGTCCAAGGTTTCTGCACTAACTTCCAGGTTGGTCTGCTGAGCGTCCTGGATGATGATATTGTAGTAGAGAATGGCAATGTTGTAGGCCAACTGCTCTTCCGTTTGTTGCCCAGCTGTTTGTTGGAGCAACTTGTTTTGTTCTGCCAGTTTAAGGCTACTGCCCACGGAAGGATTATAGAGTTGTTGGTTGACTTGGATACTGGCCGTAGACTCATATCGAGTGCCAAATTGCACCTCGGAAGTACTGCCCTCTGGTCCTCCAAAAGCCTCTCCTGGTAGAATGGAGGTCCGCAGTATTCCATTGTAGGTATTGCTGAAGGCTCCACTGATCTGTGGGTACAAGGCACCTACAACTTCCTGCTTTTCATAGTGAGCCTGCTGCTCATTGAGTTGACTGTTTTGCAATTCCAGATTATGAGATCGCGCATAATCCAGGCAAGCGGATAAATCAAAGTTGCTTTGGGCGCTTAGAAAGGTGCAGCATAGACTGCACCAGAGCATTAGGTAGCGCATACGTTTTCGTTTGGTTATTGGATACTGTGTTCAAGCGATGTTCTGAATACGAAGTTATGGGCGGGTATAAGGGTAGGCAGGAATTCTATTCGCAGACGGGCAGAAATCGATTTGAGTAGGTCAGAATCCAAAACGAAAGAAGGGAGACCCCTGTCTAGGTGACCTCCCCCTTCTCAATTCGAACGTCTGAATGAAATTATTCAATTATTCACCAAAAAACGGCCACTGCCAGCGATGTGGCCATCTGCCTTTAACAACTGAAAAAAGTAGAGGCCGGCAACTGGCTGGACAAGCTCATGCTTGCCGACTCCACTGATAAATGATACAGATGTTAGTTCGATTGTCTTGCCTTGGGTATCATAGATTCCTAATTGGTAAACCCCATCAGACAATGTAGTTTGTAGGTGTAGCCAATCTTGTGTGGGATTGGGGAAAACACGAATTTGTAGTGGGTTTAATGTGATATGATCGGTGCTGGTGGTGGGGTCAAAGGCTGCAAACTCTATCCGATTAACTGTACCCAATGGAGAAAGCTGTACGTTGGTAATTGTTTCCTTATGGTCAGGAGAGACAAACAGATAGGCATTTTCAGAACTAAAGGGTTCGAACTCAAGCTCATCAAAGAAATTAGCTAGGTCAATCCAGAGGCTCAAAGGCCCCAAGCTCAAATGTATCTCTAGGAAAGTAGCGACCTCTGTTACTTGTGCTATACGTAGAACTTCAAATTCGCCACCTGGAATTCGACAAGTCCCCCATGCGTCTGCCTCTTGTCGGAAAATCGTCGTGCTTCTGAAACGGAGGGAATCAAGCACGCCATTGATTTCTCCCAGGTCTAAACTATTAAGCAGAGAGTCGATCAGAGGATAATCGGCTAGACTTATAGCAAAACCACCTTCGGTTGTAGTTTCAGTTACATCGCCAAAGTTGGTTGGGTTAAGGGCAACAATTCTTGCATCTTCATATCTGACAGGGAATTGTTCTCCCAGTATTTCCTGTACGTAGCCATGGGAAAGAATAGAAGTGGCGTTGACCTCGAGATAATCCTCACGCCCATCAGTGCTGCGTTGCAATATGTTCGCATCAGGAAAATCTGTTGCAAAGGTGCCAAGAGCGGCAGACTCATAGGTTTCAGTGGACATTTCACTTCCTGAAAGATGTGTAAAGTCCCATGTTTGTTGTTCTGTGCCAGGAAGACCTAGATCAATGCTGTCCGCAGAACTTAGGTAGTAGTCAAGAGCGTCGCCAATGCTTACAAAGCGTTCACTAGTAAGTGTTACTTGAGCATAGATGGTATTGCAAGCAAACCCCATGAGGAGCAAGGGAGTAATAAGTTTATTCATTCTTGGAAAGATGTATGAAGTGTCCAGTCCGGCATAGCTGGATACTAAATTGGGTAATTCAAAGATTAGAGTTTAGCTTTATAGAACTAAAGCGGGCAAATTCCGTGCTTAACTCCTGAAGTGATCCCGGACGATTTGCCAATAGTGTCCTCCAACGGGGAGTTGAGTTTCCCCGAGTTGCACGAATTGACGATTAACCGCTGTAACTGCGCCAATAGGTATGATGTAGCTGCGATGTATGCGTACAAACTGCTCAGTTGGTAATTCCTCTTCCAACTGCTTGAGTGCCATCAAGGCCAGTATTTTTCGTCCGGAATAAAGATGGAACGCAGCATATTCCTTCATGCTCTGGATGTAGGCAATATCAGTGTAGGCTATCTTGTAAATTTTGTGATCAGCACGGATAAGAATATAGGCTTGGGCTTCTACCTTTGGTACATCTACAGCCTCAGCCTCTGGTAAACGATGTGTCTTTAGTCTATCGCTGACTTTGTTAATTGCTTGCAAGAACCGACCAAACCGAATGGGTTTTAACAAGTAATCGACCACATCTAAGTCATAGCTCTCCAGTGCGTATTGCGGATAAGCGGTAGAGAATATAATGAGTGGTCTTTGTGCAAAACTTTTGACGAGTTCGATGCCGGAGAGGTTAGGCATCTCGATATCCAGAATGAGCAGATCAAGGGTCTCTTTCTGTAGTATCTCCAGGGCCTGTACAGCATCACGGCATTCGCCTACCAATTGTATATAAGGGAGCTTGGTCAGGTAGGTTTTGATGATCTCCCGGGCAATCTGTTCATCGTCTACAATGAGGCATTTAATCATACTACTGGCATTCGGGCGTTTTGAAAAAAGACCGGTGCCAGAGCGTTTCGGTTGGCTGGTGATCGTCATAAGTATCAATTGAATTTGCGTTGTAAGAACCACACATCGCGTATGGTGAAGCCCAGGGTAAGTTGGTGCGTTTGCTCGGCAATGAGTCCGT
This sequence comes from Bacteroidota bacterium, assembly GCA_039816955.1. Classification (GTDB taxonomy): domain Bacteria; phylum Bacteroidota; class Bacteroidia; order Chitinophagales; family Saprospiraceae; genus Lewinella. The sequence continues at coordinate 58,679 of JBCBWU010000001.1, read as the reverse complement.
CCTTGGTGGTGCCGCGATCTTGGAAGCTATAGCTTAGGTGTAAATGATTGCGCTGTGGACCAAGCGGAACCCCCATGCCGAGGGATGCCAGCCAGTGGCCAAAGTTTTGCCCTTCAAGTTCCAGGTAACTATTCCGGTAGGAAAAACCTGCACGCAAGGTGAATGCCTCAAAATAATCCTGGTAAGCATCCTTGAAGGGAGCTATTTCCATGGCCAGCGTACCACTCCAAGTATCAACAAAGGTTGCTTCGGAATCAAGGCCTAGGCTGGCCCAGTTCTCGTAGCTCGCCTCGGCTGTAATGAGCCAGTTTGGGCAGCGATAGGTGCTACCGAAGCCATAGCGGACCGGAACCCGGTAGTTATCTCGGTTGCCGTCTCCTTCTGATTCCAGTAAATCTATACCACTGAGGAGTTCACGATCTGTCCGCGACCAAAGGCGGGTGTCGGTTTGGAGCACGGCACCGATCGTAATTTCATCAGTACCTGCTGGTATTGCCCACTGCAATCCACCATCAAAATTAAAGCCGCGCAATATCGTTTCGGATTGTACCTCGAAATTGCCCAACTGGCCAATGGATAGGAACCGCTCTTGTTGCGAGATAGAACCAAATATGAAATTGGCGTTGAGTCCTATACTCAGTTGGGGAATTAATTGCCAGGCATTCCCCCAGAACAAGCGAGTCAGCCCACCTTCGCCCTCATTCAATAATTGGTAACTACTTTCAATATTGTCCAGCTGGCGTTGAGTAAGAATAGCGTAGCCTACCTGGCTATACGGTTCTAATCCCACCACTGTAGACCATTTTTTCGTGGGGCGCAGCCAGAGCACGAGATCTGTCATTCCACCATCGCGTTGCAACGCATCCTCAGTGGTGGTAGTCAACTGCTGACTCTGTACCGAGAAGCCTGTTTCTAAGACCATACTATAGGGGCTACGAATAGCAGTGTAAGCAGCAGGATTGGTAAGATTTAAGAAAGCATCGCTTCTTAAGCCAATGCCCGCCCCGGCTAGACCGGCACTCTGTCCCCGCCCTTGCCAGCGCAGATCTCCTACGCCATACGCAGAGTAAGGTGACCCACTTTGAAACTGAGCCATCAGCATTAATGGGATTGCTGTCGATAATAGAAAAAGCAATAAGCGCATGGGCTCCATTTTCTTGCAAGGAGCAGTTGGGAGAGGGCTGACGTTGTGTGCTAAACAAGACTTTCAAGGAAAGGGAGATTATTCTCAACCAAGTCCTTTTCTGCGTCTACGAGCTTTGTTATGTCGGGCTAAAGCCCCCGAAAATAAAAGTTTGTTGAGGAAAAAATACGTTTGGTTGATAATGCGAAATGGGAGCCAACGGCTGTGAACACTGACTGCTCATTAGGCCAAATCGAATGCTTACCCATGAAGTATTTTAGTCTTCTTTTACTGACCTTGGTGTTGTGGCAGTGTAGCCCTCCCACAGAGATTGGGGCAAGTTTCTTTTCAGAAGAATCCTTCGTTGTAGAGGAGGCACAGCCACTGGATATAGAGATTAGTAGTTTTCTCTTAGACAGTATCACTAGTACCAACAGCGAGCGCCTAATGGTGGGCCTGCACGCTGATCCAGATTTCGGATTGGTTGACGGTCGTGCCTTTTGCCAGTTGGCTTTAGACGATCTGTTGGAGCTGGATGAGGACGGTAATTATCGCTATGATTCTTTGACGCTTTTCCTGGAATACGATGGTTACTCCTTCTACGATACGCTGCCAGAAGTACACCTTAGCGTTCACCAACTCACTGAAACCGTAGAGCTGCCAGAGGATGACATTGACTTGTATACCACCGATGAGTTTGGATTTTCTGAGGATCCACTGGCACAGCTTGTTTTTCGACCCCGACCACGGCGTGCTGATCCGGTTGAGATTCGCCTATCAGATGTCTTGGGGCAACGGATTTTTCTGCTATTACAAGAAGAAAGCGAGACCCTCCTGATTGAAAGCGATTTCCTTGATTTCTTCCCGGGCTTGATGCTGCGGATGGAAAATGAAGATGGTGCTTTTCTGGGCTTCCGCAAGGAGAGTGCTCAAATGCGCCTGTACCTAACTGATAATTCAAGTTTGCCACTTCGGCAAGAGGTCCGAACCTATTCCGCAGCGCTCGGGCTGAGTTATAATCAACTCTTAGTTGACCGAGATAATACGCCGCTTGAGTGGGCAGAACCGGAAACTGGCGTGGAGAGTGTACTGGCAGGAGACCAAGCCTACATTCAAGCTGGTGGTGTGTCCACCCGAATCGATATTCCAGGTATTCTTAGCCTAGTTGAGGAGGATGATGAGCTAATCATTGTTGATGCCGAATTGCGCTTCCGTGCAATAGGAACGGATTTAAATAATCAAGAAGATTTACCCCGGTCTATCCAGGTTTTTTGGGTGGATGAGGACAATTCCCGCTTTCTACAGAATTCCGCAGCACAACTAGTACTGGACGAAGAGTTTGGTCGGGATACCTACTATACCCTTGATGTTAAGGATTTCATTCAGTTCCAGCTTACTGCTGAAAACCCGGATGAAAATGGACTTATGCTGCAGTTTGGGGTGACCGGCAATTCGGTTGATCGACTGGTAATCGGGGACACCAATCATCCAAGTCAAATGGAGCTTCGGCTTTTTACGCTGGGGCTAAAAGAATAACAACAAAAAATCTAAGCAATGCGAATAATCAATAACACTAACTACTGGCGATGGCTACTGCTGGTACTCATGAGTATGACCACTCTGGTAGGCTGTTTTTCCGATGATGAAGATGAACTACAAGGCAATTGGGTGCGCCGTTCTGATTTCGAGGGTATACCTCGTTCCAATGCGGTTGCCTTTACAATCGGAGATTTTGCCTACGTGGGTTTGGGCTTTGACGGAGAAGATGACCTGCGTGATTTTTGGCGCTATGATCCAGTACAGGATTTTTGGACCCAGATGGATTCTTTCCCAGGGCCTCCACGTCGTGCAGCAGTTGCTTTTGCGGTAGCTGATAAAGGCTTTATTGGAACAGGTTTCGATAGTGATGACGAGGAAGAATATGCTGATTTTTGGGCCTTTGACCCTACCGCATCGAGTGGTTCACAGTGGACGCAAGTCAGCGACTTTGCCGGTGCTGCTCGTTATGACGCGGTAGCCTTCTCCGATGGCACTTATGGCTATGTAGGTACGGGCTTTAATGACAATTGGCTAAAGGACTTTTATCGCTATGATCCCGGCGCCGATAGCTGGGAACAAGTTGTCAGTCTGGGTGGGAGTAAACGCGAGGCTGCCGTAGCCTTTTCCAATGGAGGCTTACACTTTGTGGGAACAGGTCGTAATAATGGCGTCTACGAGTTTGATTTCTGGAACTACAATGTCACCGATGGAGACTGGACCCGCCTAACGGATATCAACGAAGACGATTTTGAAATCGCTCGACACAGTGCCGTTGCCTTCACCCTGGGAGATAAATCCTATCTCGCTACGGGAAGTAACGGTAGTAACCTGAGTTCTGTTTGGGAGTATGATGCAGGGACTGACGAATGGGAGGAAAAAACAGCCTTTGAAGGCGCTCTACGGCTAGATGCCGTTGCCTTTGTGGTACAGGGCCGCGCCTATCTGACCACTGGCCGTAATGGCGCTACCCGCTTTGATGATTTACGGGAATTCTTGCCTAACGAAGCGGCGAACGAAGATGATTAATTGCAGACTTGACAGCTGGGCACGGTCTTGCGTCGTTGTTTTGTTGATCAGCGGCAGTATGATAGGCCTTTATGGCCAAACCAATGACAGTATTCCTCCCGTAGACTACCAAGAACCGCAAGACTACGAAATAGGTGGAATAACGGTGAGCGGTGCCTACTTCAGTGATGAAGTCACCCTGGTGTCTATTACCGACCTAAGGGTAGGAGAGGAAATCAAAATTCCCGGACCTGCTATTCAAAAAGCGGTCAGGAACCTGCTGCGCTTGAGGATTTTTGCGAAGGTGGAGATTCATTTGGTGCGCACCATCGGGGATGTTGCCTTCCTGGAAATTGTTGTACGCGAATCTGAGCGACTGTCCCGCTTTGCGTATCGAGGAGTAAAGAAGAGTTGGCATGATGATTTGAATGATGAGGTGGGCCGCTTCTTATTGAAAGGCTCGCTCCTCACAGAGGCAGCTAAACGGGATGCAGTTAATGCGATCAACCAATTCTTCATTGACAAAGGATTTTGGGATGTGAAGACGGAAGCCATCACTGCTCCGGATACTACTCGAGTAAATGCTTTACAAGTGGTTTTTGAAGTGGAAACTGGCGAGCGGACCAAGATTGCCCAGATCAACTTTCGAGGCAATGATCAAATCAAAGGTCGTTTACTCCGCAAGCGAATGGCGGAAACGAAAGAGAAGTCTCGTTTTCTTACGGGCTCTAAACTTATTCCGCAGGAGTACGCGGCCGATAAAAAGGCGCTGGTTGGCTTTTACCAATCACTCGGTTATCGTGATGCGGTAGTGCGGCAGGATTCTATTTGGCGCAATGAGAAAGGGGAGCTATGTCTAGAGATTACAATAGATGAAGGACAACCTTACTATTTGGGGAAGATTAGTTGGAAAGGGAACTCCCGTTATACCGATGAACAACTCCAGCGGGTACTGGGTCTGAAGAGTGGGGATGTTTACAATAATCAGCTCCTGCAGGAACGCCTGCAGTTCAGTGCTGATGGAAGCGATGTCAGTACCCTGTATATGGATGATGGCTACTTGTTCTTCAACGTCCAGACGCATGAAAAAGCTATTCGTTCCGATACGGTAGATTTAGATATTCGTCTGTTTGAAGGGCCTGTTGCCACAATTGATAAGGTAACTATTGCCGGCAATACCCGTACCCACGAGCACGTGATTCGGCGAGAATTGCGAACACGACCAGGAAATAAGTTTAGCCGCTCAGATATCATTCGTTCCCAGCGAGAGCTGATTAATATGGGGTATTTCAATCCCGAAAATCTGGGTATTAACACTCCCGTTAACCCACAAAACGGAACGGTTGATATTGAGTATACCTTAGAGGAACGCCCTTCTGATCAGTTGGAGCTATCCGCTGGTTGGGGGGGTAGTGGACAGGGAGTTATTGGTACGCTTGGCTTTACTTTCAATAATTTCTCCTTGCGTAATCTTCGTGATCGCTCCGCCTGGTCACCACTGCCACAAGGCGACGGACAACGGGTATCCATTCGGGCGCAAAGCAACGGACGACAATATCAGTCGATTAATCTTTCCTTTACAGAACCCTGGCTCAATGGTAAAAAACCTAATTCGTTTACCGTTGCCGGTTTCCTCAATCGCTACTCGAATGGGCTAGACCGAGAGTCGATTAACCTACAGGAGTTTTACATAGGTGGCCTTACCGTTTCTCTTGGTACGCGCTTGCGGTGGCCAGACGATTTCTTTGTGCTAACGACCGCTGTAAACCTACAGCAGTTTAGCCTTAGTGATTGGAGCGGACTGTTTGTAGATGATGATGGGAGTACGGTGAGCGATGGTGTGTTCAATAATTTTAGCCTAACTCAAACCCTTAGCCGTAGCTCTGTGGATAACCCTTTGTTTCCTACCCGTGGTAGCACATTAAGTCTTTCGTTGCAGCTCACACCACCTTATTCTTTATTCTCGGATCAGGATTATGAAAACCTGGGTACGGAAGACCGCTTTAAATGGGTGGAGTACCACAAGTGGCGCTTCAATGCTGCCTATTATGCTCCTATTGCGGGAAAACTTACCCTTAAAGTAGCTGCTAAGATGGGTTTTCAAGGCTACTATAACCAGGATGTAGGTTTTGCGCCTTTCGAACGCTTCCAATTGGGGGGAGATGGTCTGAACAATCAGAATTTAGGTTTTCAGGGAACGGACATTATTTCTCTTCGGGGTTACGAAATTTCCGAACTAGAGGCCAATATTCTTGATGGCCGTCAGGTGGCTACACCGCTATTTCAAAAGTTTACGATAGAGGCCAGGTACCCCTTGTCTACCAATCCTAGCTCTACCATCTATTTGCTAAGCTTCGTCGAAGCGGGTAATAGTTACCGCGATTTCGACAGCTATAACCCCTTTGAAATGAAGCGATCTTTTGGCGTCGGTGCGAGGGTTTTCCTACCCATGTTTGGTTTGCTGGGTTTTGACTACGGAATTGGAGTAGACAACTTTCAACCCGGGCAAAATCTGGGGAATCTCAATATTATTCTGGGTTTTGAACCGGAATAAATTTCACTGCCGCATCTGTCCACTTCAAGGGAGGATTTGGCCCGCTTGGCAGGTTTAACCAAACATCAAAAGCGGGTCGCAGATACATTTGTCTCGTGTTTACAAGACTACAACTCCAAAAAAAACATGTACAAAACAATCTTACTTAGCTTATTCCTGATGCCGCTCTGTCTTTGGGCACAAAACCAAAAGGTGACCATCAGCGGCTATATCAAAGATGGCTCAACTGGGGAGGATCTTATCGGAGCAACAGCATTGGTTACCGATCTGGATGGAGTGGGAACCACTACCAATATCTACGGCTTTTACTCCCTCACCATGCCCGCGGGTGAGCATCAGGTGGCTTTTCAATATTTAGGCTACCAAGTCAATATCCTGAACTTAACCCTAAACGAAGACACGCAGCTAGATGTGGAGTTGACACCCGACTCGCAAGTGCTGGAGGAAGTAGTGGTAACCGCAGAAAAAGCAGATCAAAATATAACTGAAACCCAGGGCAGCGTCACCAAAATTGACGTGCGTGAGATTGAGGCCATCCCCGTGCTATTTGGCGAACGGGATGTCATGAAAGTTGTACAATTGAATCCGGGTATTAAGTCAGCAGGTGAGGGTAATTCTGGTTTTTATGTCCGCGGGGGTGGACTGGATCAGAACCTCATTCTGCTTGACGAAGCGCCGGTGTATAACCCTTCGCATTTACTCGGGTTTTTCTCCGTATTCAATTCGGATGCACTGAAAGATGTCACCGTCTATAAAGGTGGCATGGCTGCTGAATACGGTGGGCGTACCTCTTCCGTAATGGATATCCGGATGAAGGATGGCAACAATAAGAAGTTTAGTGGTCAAGGAGGGATTGGATTGATTTCGTCTCGTCTGACTTTGGAAGGACCAATCGTACAGGACAAAGGCTCTTTCATCGTATCTGGTCGGCGGACTTATGCCGACCTATTTACGGGTTTATCTAGCGATCCAGGAATTCAGAATACTACACTGTACTTCTACGATCTTAACTTGAAAGCCAATTATCGTTTGGGTGAGAAAGACCGTTTGTTCTTATCTGGTTATTTCGGTAGAGACAAGTTTGGCCTCAGCGATGACTTTGGCTTTGATTGGGGGAACGCAACTGGGACTTTGCGTTGGAATCACTTGTTTTCCAATAAGCTTTTCTCCAACACTTCCATCATTTACAGTAATTACGATTATGAGTTTGGTTTTGGGCAGGGAGATGACGAAATCGCGTTACAGTCGGTGATTGAGGATTGGAATTTCAAGCAAGATTTCACTCTCTTTCCCAACGACAAGAATACCGTCAAGTTTGGGGTGAATTGGATTGTTCACAATCTGGAGCCAGGCAATCTGCGGGCTGGTGTAAACAGTGGTTTTACTATTGAAGATGCGGAAGAAAAGCTTTCCCACGAAGCGGCTATATATGTCCAGAACGAACAAAAAATAAATGATCGCCTGACGGCGAATTATGGTTTGCGTTATTCTTTCTTTGATTACCGCGGTGCGGGTACGGCCTACGAGTTTGATGAGGTGGGTAATCTGCTGTCTGAAACGCGCTTCGAAGAAGGAGAAAGTATTCAAACCTACAGCGGCCTGGAACCGCGACTATCTGCTACCTATTTATTGAATACGACTAGCTCCCTGAAACTTGGGTACAACCGAAATTACCAGTATATCCACCTGCTGAGCAATGCCACAAGTTCAACACCAACCGATGTGTGGGTGCCCAGTAGCAATAATGTAGAACCGCAAATTGCTGATCAGGTTTCGCTAGGTTACTTCCGCAATTTCAAGGACAACATGTATCAGACCTCGGTAGAGGTTTACTATAAAGACATGCAGAATGTTATAGACTACCGTAATGGTGCTAATATCTTCCTGAATGAAGAAATTGAAGGAGATTTGGTGTACGGTGATGGTCGGGCCTACGGGGCAGAATTCTATATTAAGAAGACTCAAGGACGCCTTACGGGATGGTTTAGTTATACTCTTTCGCGGACCTTACGGCAATTCGATGAAATTAATGGTGGGGAAGAATTTCCAGCCCGCCAAGACCGTATCCACGACTTTGCCGTAGTGGCCATGTATGACTTAAGCCCAAAGGTGAAATTATCCGCCAACTTCGTATTTAATACGGGCGATGCCGTCACCTTTCCTTCCGGCCGTTATACCGTTGATGGAGTGGTTACTCCTTACTACACAGAGCGCAACGGCTACCGCATGCCTAATTATCACCGCCTGGACTTAGGCGTAACCTGGTTGCGCAAGAAGACAGAGAAGTTTGAGTCCAGCTGGAACTTCTCGCTCTACAATGCCTACGGTCGCGAGAATGCCTTTTCTATCGACTTTGCACCCAATGAAGACGATCCACAAACGACGGAGGCCGTACAACTATCCCTCTTCAAGTGGGTACCTTCTTTCACCTACAACTTTAAATTCTAATCCCCCAACCAATGAAAAATATCAGTCTTTTAGTTCTCCTTGTGCCTTTTCTTTTTGCTTGCGAGCAAGTGATCGATGTAGATCTCAACGAAAGTGATCCGCAAGTGGTCATTGAGGCCCGTTTAGAGGCGGGACAGCACGATTTTGCAGTACTAATTTCTGAAACGACTAGCTATTTCAGCAACGAGCCAGCTGTATATCGAAATGATGCGCAAGTCCGCCTGCTTGATAATAGTGGCGCGGTAATCGAAATCCCATTGGACAACAATGGCCGCTACGCCACTAGCGTAAACGCCCTCAGTGGGCAAACTTACACTTTGGAAGTAGAGCTAGACGGTAACCGTTACCTGGCCAGTGCTGAAGTTCCACAGCAAGTGGACTTGATTGAATTAGAGTCAGAATTCCAGGAAGCATTTGGTCCTTTTGACGAGGGCTATCGCGTTTTCCTCCGTTTTGCCGATGATCCTAGTCGTCGCAATTACTACCGCCAAATTCACGCCATTGATGGCGAATATGAATTAGCGGGCGAAGACCTCCAGGTAACCGATGACAATTTATTCGACGGTAGTGAGCGAGCTCGCGTCCCTATATTTCAACGCATTTTCGATCCTGGCGCCAACCTTACGGTTGTACTCCAGCACATTGATAAAAATAGCTTTGATTACCTCAATTCCCTAGCTGATGTCATCGGTGAAGATGGTGGTACCGCCGCGCCCGGTAATCCAACTACGAATTGGGATGGAGATGTACTCGGCTACTTTGGCGCGATTACCACGGATACTTTGCAGATAGATTTGCCTGAGTAAAGGCTCGCGGGGGGAGTTCGCGATGCTCACGGTTGTAGCTCGCAAGCTCGCGGGTTAAGCTCACTATCGTTCGCGGTTGAAGTTCGCTTCGCTCACGGGGGAGCTCGCCGAGGGCTCGTGGTAGAAGCTCACTATCGTTCGCGGGGGAGTTCGCAAAGCTCACGGTTTTAGCTCGCAAGCTCGCGGGAGAGGCTCACTGAAGTTCGCGGTTGAAGAAGTAGGAGTTTGCCCTTGGCTCATAGGTTAAACACTAGCCTAAAGTCATCGAATAGAATAAATCGTGAGTGTCAACGAGTTTCCACTGCCGGCAAAGCCGGCACCACCGCGAGCTTGTGAGCTTCTACCACGAGCGTCAGCGAGTACTACCGCGAACGCAGTGAGCTATAACCACGAGCGTCAGCGAGTTTCCCCCGTGAGCCACCGGTGAACACTAAGAATAGGGTTTTAGGTGTAAATTTGGTCTGGGATCAAGATTGCTACAACAATTCTTGATCCCGCCTTTTAACCTGAGTTCACAATCATAGCATATGTATTGGCAACAGCCCGTACGACGACAATTACTCCGCCTGGCATTGGTGACCTCACCCTTGCTTGCTATTTTTCGAATGGCGCCTGTGGCGATTTTGACGCGGGATGAATTCCGAGAAGTGGTTTCTTCTGAGGAACATGCATTGATGCTTGTATTGATTGCTGGAACGGTTGTGTCCCTGACGATGTTCACCCTCTGGCTGGTCAATATTTGGTTGTTTACCAGAGATATTGATGCCCGTATAGTGCGAGCTGAAAGAAATAAAGTGCAGCTCTATGTATACAGCTTTATGATCTCGATGAGCTTTTTGCTGCTCCCGGTTATCCTTGATCCCATTATAGGAGCCCATTTTGCGATTAGGCGCCCGCGAGATCTTAGTTTCTATCCTCTAATCGGGACATTGGCTAATAATGCGGTGATCTTACTGATCGTTAATTTGGTGCTTACTCGACACAACGAAAGCCGTTTGACCATTAGCAATATGCAGTTGGAAGTAAGCAATCTCATAGCCCAGCAAGCACAGCTGAAACATCAATTGCAGCCCCATTTTCTATTCAATGCGCTGTACACCTTGCAGCTACTCATTGGGAAGGATGCGGAACAGGCGAAGCGCTACTTAAAGCGACTCTCAGGTTTTTTGCGTCGGTCCATACAATATGCGCGTCAGGATACGATGAGTGTGCGAGAAGAAGTGCAGTTCTGTGAGGACTATCTGGCGCTGCAAAAAGTACGTTTTGGCGAGGGATTAAACTATACGGTGGAGATAAACGAACAGCAGAAACGAGAAGGCTCGCTTCCTATTTTTACCCTGCAAATACTAGTGGAGAATGCAATTAAGCATAACGCTTTTGATGCTGAGCGTCCACTGCATATTCGGATTAGAACACATGATGGTCAGCGTCTACAGGTGGAGAACAATATGCTACCGAAAAAGACATCCTTAGCCGATAGCAATGGCTTCGGTTTGCATAACTTAAAGGAGCGGTATCAACTATTATCACCGGATGGCCCGACGGTGGAAACTTCGCAAGAAGATCTGATTTTTCGAGCCTCTGTACCTATACTTCCCAAATGAAAATTGTAATCATTGAAGACGAACCGCTGATGGCAGCAGCTTTGGAAGAAGAGCTGTTGAAGCTGGACCCTAAGATTGAGATCCAAGCTAACCTGCCGAGTCTTAAAGCGGCCAGGAATTACTTTGCCGAGCACTCCTTGCCAGATCTTTTCTTTTCCGATATCCAGCTGCCAGATGGGTTGAGTTTTGAAATATTTCGGGAACTGAAAAGTACAACTCCAGTGATTTTCTGTACGGCCTATGATGAGTACGCTTTAGAGGCCTTTCGGCAAAACGGAATTGATTACTTGCTCAAGCCCATAGATGAGGAAATGTTGGCCGCTACTTTGCAAAAGCACCAACAGTTGACACAGGCGCCCACAACGCCTAGCTTTGATCCTGAGCAACTCCTTACTTATTTTGGTCTACACGATACCCAACGAAATGCCACTATTTTAGTCCATCGTGGAGAAAAGATTATTCCGGTGAAAAAGAATCACCTGGCGGTACTGCACAAAAAAGATGGTATTACTTACGGCTACACTTTCGACCGCAAACGCTACGTACTGGACCATAATCTCGATAGTCTGGAACAAACACTGGGGCGAGATTTTTTCCGCGCCAATCGGCAATTTATTATCCACCGGGAAGTGATCAAGGAAGTAGAGCGCTACTTCGCACGTAAGCTTATTATCCAAATTAATATTGAGATGCCCGAGCAAATTATCGTGAGTAAGGCCCGAGCCGCACTCTTCCTAGCTTGGTTGCAGGAGCATTAGTTCTGCGATTATTTCAGTTTCTATTTTGTCCGCTTCGGTTATTTCTCCGATCAAAACACCATAGTAGACTTTGATCTTAGGCAGGTCTTTAATCGACTAGCTTATGAGGTCTTATCTACTATCGCGTATTTTAGTTCGCTACTGCTTCTTTCTCATCTTGTGTTGTGGATGTTTTTCTGTTGGTCAGGCTCAGGAGGTGGCTGGCCCCTATGTGCAGTGGCTTCCAGCAAGTGCTCCCAATAGTCCATTGTTAGTTGCCATTTTAGATACGCCAGTGGATTCATTCTGGCATTCCCGCCTCCGCCAACACCAGGAGCAACGCGATTACAGTCTATTGGTCTTATCGGATACGGATACCCTAGCCAGCATTTGTGCAAAGGTAAACGGCATCTTGAACGAAGAGTCCATTAATAAAAGGCGGGTTTACCTGCTAGGAGCTTTGCCAGAGGATCAACGTCATAAATACCGTTTGCTCAATCTGGATATCATCGCTGATACATACTGGACCGAAGCTGAACCAGTATTGTCGGAGAAAGAACTGGATGCTATTTGGCTCCGACTTTGCCGAAAGGCGCTTTGGACCTACGATGTGGAATCTGTTCAACGAAAGTCGAAGGTGGTGGAACGCAGTGATCGGGTCGAAGGTGGGGTCGGCTTGAGCCTAATGACGGCTAGTACAAATTTTCGATCTGCCGGCTTAGGGATTCCTTCCGGGATGCAGTTTTGGAATTATAATGCCTACCGCCGGATCTATCCACGCTGGTTTTTGGATTGGTCCATTGAGGTAGGGCTAAATAGGCCCGATCCACAACAAATTTTGTTTAATCAGATCATCGGACAGGTAGATGTTTTTTCGATCCTTTCGGGAGACGAAGTAGAGGTAGAATTAGATACGGAGGTTACAGGGCATACCAGTGGCGCAATGGGTGTAGGACTTTCCTATCTGCTAACACAAAATAAGAGAGCAACGCCTTACCTCGGTCTGGATATGCGTTTTTTTGCCGCCAACTTCATCCACGTAGATATCGATACCACCTTTATTATTGATGGAACAAATGGCATCGTAGGGGGGAGTCCCAATAATGTAGAATTTGATCGAGATAACGAAGATTTCACTTCCACCGGTTTTTACTACCTCACCCTTTGCCCTAAAGTTGGGCTTTATCTGGATGTGGGAGAGCGGTTGTTATTGGATTTAAACGCAAGCTACCAAGCTGATCCCGCCAGCTGGCGAGGAGAAGATGAGCATTTTAGTTTGCTCCGGTTCAGTATGGGGCTACGCTACCGGCTCCTTGGAAAGCAGTCTTCGCATTATGAGTATTTGCGAATATCGGCCAGGCCATAGACTACTACTGGGCTCTTAAGACTCGTCCTAATTTTTCGCGTCCAAGGCTTGGGCTGGCTTGCCCCGTCTGCCAGGCTAGTTTCCCGTTTACAAATACTGCGCGCACGGTATCATCATTCCGACGCACTAGGCGTTGGTAGCTCGCCAAACCTGGCATACCTTCCTGATGGGTCTCCTCTAGTTGGTCGTTAAGATGTGCAGGGTTCAAAACAACCACATCCGCTGAACGGCCTTTTTCCAGGGTGCCGGTATCCAAGAGATACCAATCGGCTAGTTCCTTGGTGAGCTTAAAGATGGCTTGTCCAATGGAAAGCGTTTTTCGCCCTTCAGCCTTTTGCTGCCGTACAAAGTGTAGTAGACGCAAAGGAAAATTGTAATGGGCCATATTGCGTAAATGCGCCCCAGCATCGCTAAAGCCAATGTGACAATCTGGGTGGTTGATGATCCAATTCAGTTCGTGTGGGCGGTCGTTTCCTACCACAGTATACCAGCGCAAATCATCGCCGTACTCTTGTACCTTATCCAAAAAATAATCGATCTCATCACGGCCTTGCTCTTTAGCTAGTTCCCGAAAGGACCGGCCATTGAGTGCCTCATCTGGACAGCTAACGATAGCCGTATCCTTTAAATCTCTATGAAAGACGCGTGGTGCAAAACGTTGTTTCCATTGCTTGCGGAAGCGTTTGCGGTAGCTAGATTGATCCAATAACTCTCGGCGCTCGGCTACTTCCTGGAGATGGAGATAATCGGTACCCGTTTCAAACTCTTCGAAAAAAGGTGATTCAAAACCATGAGTAACCACATCAAAGGGTTCCGGTAGGCCCTGGAACTTAACATTGGCTCCCAGAAAGCGATTGGCAAAGCGGGCACTATTGCCAAAAATGCGGTGAATACCACGGACGGTTTTACCATCGATCATGGCCAGCATGGAAGTCTTGAGCGGTTTGCGGAAGAGACCTCTACTTTCCCAAATAAAGCTGAAAAAAGTGCTCGGGTTAGCGCTGTTGGGGACGGTTTGTAGGATACGATCGCGCTCGCGCAACTGGCGGAAAAGGTGGCGATATTCTTTCCAGTTGGCGAAGACGGAAGGGGTGGGAAGGGAGCGAAACTCCGTGCCATCCATTTTGTCAAACTCCAGGAGATTAATAGAGAGGCCGAGGTAACCTTCATTCAGGGCTTCGGAAAGGATACCCGACATTTTATCTAACTCCTTTTTTGTCGGTTGATTGCCACTGCTCAAACTAGCGCTTAATCCCATCACGTAGGCACGCAAGGTAGAGTGCCCGAGAAACAGACCAATGTTTGGGCCTAAAGCCAAGCCTTCCAGGTGTTGAAGATATTCTGCCGGACCATCCCAGTCCTTCTTCTGTTTGAGGATTTCTTTGATGTAATGGCTAGGCATGCCCTCTACCCGCGTAAACATATCACTCAGCTCCTCCGGATCACCCATGACCATGCTAATGCCACAGCTGCCCATAAGGATACTGGTTACGCCGTGGCGAACGGATTCACTCAATTCTGGCGCAATTTCTACTTCACCATCGTAATGCGTGTGGATGTCGATAAAACCAGGTGTCACCCACATACCGGTAGCATCGATGAATTGGTAGTCCTGGTTTTGCGGTAGTGAGCTTTTACTAACAGCTTCAACCTTGCCATTAGCCAGTAATAAATCCCCTTGGAATCCCTCTCCGCCTCGGCCATCGTAGATGACGCCATTGGCAATGTGGTAGCGTTCTCCCATACTATTGTTTACTATTGCGGTAGCCCAAAGTAAGGAGAAATACTGGCTTAAAAGCCGATTTTACTTTACTGCACAACCACCGTCTTGCTACTCACCTTACCGTTCGCGTTCAGCTGTAGGATGTAGGCTCCGGCAGGTAAACCCGCTACCGCAAAGGGCACCTCCTGTACACCGGTCTCTAAGGTGCCACTGAGTACAGACTGGACTACCTGCCCTTGCGCATTGACTAATTGTAATTGACACTGCGTCCGCTCTTGGATTTCCAGACGTACTACAGCCGTGGTGCTTATGGGATTAGGATAGACACTCCAATCGTCAATTATAGCAAGAGGTTCCTGGGTGTTTACGTCCACATCCACATTAATGGACCACATGGATCGCCCGTAGGTGCCTACTGCCAGGGTCTGGGTAGGTAGGTGAAGCGTAAGATCGGTGGTTACTACTGGGGGCAAACCTGTTCCTAAGACCTCCCAATTCACGCCGGTGTTTTCGGAGAAGAAGACACCAATGTCGGTAGCTAAAAATAGGATGCCATTATCGGGGTGTACTACTAAGTCATTCACAGGGATATCAGGTAAGTCACCGTTGATGTTTTGCCAACTAGCGCCAAAGTCTTCCGTTTTGTAAACGTGGCTCATATTGGTGCCATAGCGAAAACCAGAGAAGGTGAGATAGGCTCCCGCGGGATCGTTAGGATCAGCGGTGATACTGGTAACCCAACGTTGCGGCAGGCCAGTGGATATGCTACTCCAGCTGTCCCCCGCATTGATGCTTATCCACACATTGCCATCGTCGGTACCCACCCAGATGATCTCATTGTCGAGTGTGGATACGCTTAAGGAAGTGATAGTACCATAAACTAGGCCGTTTGAACCTCCATTGCCATTGGTCAAATCAGGGCTAATTGGTACCCAGAATACAGGATCACCATCCGAGCGCATGACTCGTTCGGTACCTAAGTAGAGCCGCTCTGGTATAGCAGGATCAAGTTGATAGGGCGTATACCAGTTGCGGCGGGTTCCTCCCAAACCATCAAATGCTCCATTGAAAAAATCCCCACCGTTGGTAGATTTGCCGAAGCCACCAAACTGCGAGGTCGCATAGACAATATTCTGGTCCATGGGGTCAACCCGTACCCGGAAACCATCTCCTCCGTAGATCCATTGCCAATCATCGAGATTACCAGTGACGGTACGATTGGTACCATTGTCTTGGGTGCCCCCGTAACGACGATTGGGATCGTGGAAGTCGATCTCGCAGGTGTAGAATTGGGTAATGGGAAGGTTTTCCCATTTGCTGAAGGTCTCGCCTGTATCAGAGGTGTAGTAAAGGCCACCATCATTACCCAACAGCATTTCCTGTGGGTTGCTTGGATTAATCCAAAGCGTATGCTGATCTACGTGAGCGCCGTTAAAACGCAACTCCCAGCGTTCTTCTATCGGGATGTACTTATTGATGTTGAAGCCAACATAGTACAATTGATCAGCATCACTGGGATCCACAACTACTCGGTTAAACCACCAATCAAACGGCACTACTTGTAAGGTTTCCGTTGGTACGTTCGTCCAGCTTGCTCCAGCATTATTCGACTGCATCATGTTGGCCAAGAATCCACTACTATTTACAAAGCCAGCGTAGACTCGATTTGGATCGGATGGCGCAATAGCTAAGCTAATCCGGCCTTTATCATTTGGTGCGGTTGGTAGGCTGTTACCTAATTCTTGCCAGGTGGAGCCACCATCCGTGCTCTTGTAAATACCTGAGGTTATACCTGTGTACTGGCGGCGGTTGGGACGGCGGACGCGTTCCCACATTGCGGCGTAGATGGTCATAGGGTCGCTGGGATGAATGGCCAAGTCTACTGCGCCAGTACTATCGGAAAGGAAAAGTACTTGGTCCCAGTTTTGGCCACCGTCAAGACTGCGGAAAACACCACGTTCGTCGTTGTTCGCAAATAGTGTACCCATAGCTGCTACGTACAGTCGGTCAGGGTCAGTAGGATCTACCACAACGCGTCCAATGCTACCCACATCATTCAAGCCACGGCTTTCCCAGTTCTGCCCGCCATCAGTGGAGCGAAAGACACCAAGCCCATCGTAAGCCAAAGATCCACCACCGGCGTTGGCTTCACCGGTACCCGCGTAGACAATGTTTGTATTGCTTGGCGCAATGGCTAAGTCACCAATGGCCAGAGTAGGCATGTCATCAAAGGTGGCATCCCAAGTTGCACCTTCATTAGTGGAGCGGAAAACACCACCGGAGGCCGCACCTACTAGTATTGTCCTAGGTGTACCAGGGATAACTTCTACGTCCGTAATCCGGCCACCTACGTTGAGGGGCCCATCGAATTTCCAGGGTGTTGTGTTAAGGTCCTTTTCAAGTCCTTGTTGCATCGCTTGTACTTGACTGCGATATTGCACTGCGCGCTTGTAGGCCTTATGGTCAATTTCCCCAAAAGGGTAAGCACGCTGACGAAATAACCAGTCGGCGGGGCGTTCTTCGGCCTCCTCGGGCAGGCCTGCAGTGGTTGTTTCTGTAGTACAAGAAGCTAATAGAAGGGATAGCAATAGGAAGAGAACAGCGTTGGAGCAGGTATTCATCGGTATGCGTTTACTAGTGTTTACCGAAGATACGCAAAACTCCATTTTCCACATGCCCTCAGGGGGAGTACCTCCCACTGTAGCAGGAGGTTCCAGAGCAAACCGCTCTAGTGTCCCTGAGGGTAGTTCTTGGGGTTAGGCATAGAAAACAAAGCGGTCTTTCCAACGACTAGCTGGTTGCAAACGCTCGCTTTCCAGTATGTCTTTCAGATGGTCAATGATTTGCTGTTTTATCGGATTTACTAAACGATTTTCGTAGGCGGCGGCCACGCAACCGGTAAGCAGGCTACTAAGCTGGAGGGCATTGCTTTTGCGGGTGTCTGTAGCCTGATAGTAGCAGTTGCGTTTGTTAAAAAAATGCTGCCCATAAATAGGACTTGGACCCAGTGGCGATTGGTACTTTACGAATACCATGCGATTTTCAATCGCTGTTTTTTTTAGGAGTAAGTCATAGTAATCTTGCTTTCGCCGTAGCACTTGCCAACGAGAAGGCGCATGGCCAAACTGTGGGTGATCTGATAAGATGGGTTCCGTAAAGTTCATGACTCGAAAATGGGCAGTGCTTTCCAGAAACACCCAGCTAATGGCAGCTTTAGCAAACGGGAGTTGGAAATAATCATTGCTGCTGTAGGCCAAGCGGGGAAAGTACTGAAGCTCATGACGGAGTTGCTGGATATGTGCTTCAAAGGCTTCTACTTGAGGTACCAGTAACATACCCAAGGTGAAAGTTGGATCATGGCCCAGGTTTCCACTTTCACAAATGAAGACGGTAGCATCGCTGCGGGCTAAGGCAGCTTCGCTGTGGTCTTGCTGCTTCCAGGAGGCTAATGAGAGTGCTGCTGTGCTTAATCCCAGCAAGCCATAGTTCAAAAAGTTACGGCGAGTGTGACGATGTGTTTTCATAGCTGCTGCTTTATTAATAGAAGCTCGCAGCGCGGGAAACGTGACAATTTTAATAGGAATTAGAATTAAAATTAGCGTTAGAATACTTACTGAGGCTATTTCCCCATTCTAATTCTAATTCCCATTCTAACTCTAATTCATGACTGGTTCCCCCACTAGGAATCGAACCTAGTTCCCCGGATTAAGAGTCCGGTGCATCGCCATCAATGCTTTGAGGGATTGGGAGTGAGAATCAGAATTAAAATTAGCGTTAGAATGACTGTTGATGCCCGATCTTAATTCTTACTCTAATTCTCATTCTTACTTTAATTCACCACTGTTCCCCCACTAGGAATCGAACCTAGTTCCCCGGGTTAAAAGCCCGGTGCATCGCCATCAATGCTTTGAAGGAAGAAGGCCTACGGCCGTAGAAGGTAGATGGTAGAGTGTAGAAAGATGGTAGTATCCTTATACCTTCTACTTTCTACCTTTTACCGAATAACAAAAGCGCCTTCCGACCTAACGAAAGACGCTTTTGCTCATGTTCTGCTTGCACATGACAGGCGTAAAGAAATGATGATAAGAAATTTGGACAGCTAAAATATTGGTAAGCAACTGAAAAAATGAAGTTGCGTGTAATTTTTTGGCTGTCTTAGAACAAATTTGTTCTCATCATTTTAGCCTAATAATGACGACTTCCATTAAGGACCTAGGGTACCTTTCTTAGAAGTCTGTTTTTGTGAATAAGCAGCGTACATGATTTTGCGTATTTACCCCATCTAACAAGGGGAGGATTCCATAAAGTTCCCGCTAGGCGAAAAAAATATGGGATTATTGTTTTACGATCCTACTAAATCCATGTTCTGCGCCAGATTGCCAGCGGATCATGTATACACCTGATGGCCAGTCACTGATGTTGAGCTGATGACTGCTGCTTGTATTCAGGAGGTAGTTTTGTAAGAGCTTTCCATTTGTGGAAAATACCTGTAGCGTGAGATCCCCTTGGAATTGGCCCGACCAAGAAACGTTCAAGTGATCTTTGGCGGGGTTGGGAAATAGCTGTAATAAGTGCGTTTCATTCAAGTCATTGGTTGAGGTCACTAGGCAGTCGTATTCGAGTTGACCATTAACGGTGACACCGGTACAGCTTTGTTCTGCATCTGTAACCGTGATGGCGAAGCCCTCTAAGCCGGAGGCGGAGCCAGGAGGTGTGGAAAACTGGTAAGGGGTATCGTACAGTAAAATCTGCGGATTCATAGCGAAGGGCTGGATGGAAGCCGTATAACTTGCGGAAGTATTAGTGCCAGATACTTCTAGGTCTAATTGGAAGAAGTCGTCGCTGCTATCTTCTGGGGTGCCACCATCTTGGCAGGTAATCATTAAGGTTTCAATACTCAGGAAGCAGGCCTCAGAACAAGAGCCTGGATTTACCAGGATATCGCTAATGCCACAGTTGTCATTAAAGTCAGTGATATTGATATCAATATCTCCTAAATCATTAATGCCGGGAGCGGTGCTAAATGGAGAAATGGTTAAAGAAGAACCAGTGGCTGGCATTATGACAACTTGGGGAGAATTGATGCGGTATTCATCAGCCAGATTTTCTCCCATAACCTCCACATTGAAGGTGAGGAAATCATCGGCAGGGTTGTCGCTGGTTCCGTTGTCATTACACTGCACGTTGGTAATATCTATTCCAGTGAATTCACAACCGTCGGAGCAAGGTCCATCAAAAGTTCCGTTGAGGGTTATGGCGCCACATTGTTCTTGAGTGTCGAAGAAAGTGAAACCGAATCCTTCCAAATCATCGGCTGAGCCAGGGGGCGTGCTGAATTGGTAAAGCGTATTGTACATGAGAATTTGAACATCCACCTCGAAGGGTTGGATAGCAGCCGTATAAGTATCGTTTACGTTAGTACCAGTTACTAGCAGGTCCAGGGTGTAGAAATCATCGCTGCTATCGGCGGGCGTGTCGTTGTTGTTGCAATTGATTTCAAAAGTCTCAAAAGAGAGGATGCAATCATTAGAGCAGCTGCCGGGACTTACCAAGGTTTCACTGGCACTACAGCTGGAGATGGTAGCATCTTCCAGAATAATGGTGTAAAAGTGCTCCTCCTCACCCATGGCAGACCCAGGGTTGGTCGTAAAGGTGGTAAGGGTGAGCGTAGAACCACGCTCTGGTGAGATTACTAAGTCCGGGTCAGTAGAACTGATGAGGTATTCGCTGGAGAGGTTATCGCCACTAACTTCAATATTAAACGTTAGGAAATCGTCCGTTGGGTCTAAGCCAGTGCCGTTGTCATTGCATTGCACATTGGTAATGTCCACTTCGGTAAAACCACAGGTGTCTGAGCAACTACCAGGATCAAGGACAGTGATCGTTCGATCACAATTCATGTCATCGGCATCTTCCAGGATGATCGGGAAATCACCCATACCCGCTGCCCACAGGCCTTGGGTGTTGATGGGATGGCTATTGGTGTAGGTGTAAGGACCTTCTTCGGTACCATCTGGGAACACGATAAAATAGCCGTCATCACTACCATTGAAGCTCCAAGCAGTGAGCAAAAATTCTACGTAATCATCATCGGGGTTAGTACCGGTGCCATTATCATTACAGGTGACGTTGAGGACCTGAGAAGTGATGATTTCGCATTCGGGAGAACAGCTTTCCGGCGCGGTGAAGTCTTGAATAAATATGCAATCGCCACCATTGGCGGTAACGGTCAACGAATAATCCGCTCCGTTGGCGGTGCCGATGCTACTTTCTACCACACAGTTGTTGCAAGCGACCGGTACAGAGGAAGGGGTGAGGTCGCCTTCGTTTAGGATCAGATCCACATTCCCTGTTAGGTTGTTTCCGTCCGCAAAGGCCACGAAACTGAAGAAATCATCGGTAGGGTCACTTGGGGTACCATTGTCCTCGCAAGTGAGGTTGCGGAGAATTACTTCGGTGATTTCACAAGCGGTATTCTCATCGCAAATACTGGGATTAGCCTGTAAATAGCCAGAAGGGTCGCGACGATTATTGGGTGCTATGAGTTGGATCGAATTGCCACTGTCTACGGCCTCAAAAAAGGCGGTTGGGTCATCCCAAATACCAGAAGAAAACGCGAAGGTCGCCAGTGATTGAACACCTCCCCACTGTACAAAAGATACCGGGGTGTTCGCGGAATTATTGAGCATCAGCTGACCACTTGCTTCGTCAATGTTCATGGAGAACGTAAATACGGTAATCTCACCGGGTGTGAGCACAAAATTGCCACATTCCGTATCGACGGTATTGTCAAAGAATACATTTCCTTGTCCTCCGTCAAATATCTGTCCACCCAGCATGTTGATCACATCGTTGCCGATGTTTTTGATTTCTACCTGATTCGTTTCGGGGTAAATTTCGTTGATTACCACCTGGCTGAAGCCAGTGCACGTGAGTAGGAGTAGAAGTATGGATATGAAGTGTTTCATTATTGTTTGTATTGATTGATTTATAGTTAGTTTGTCCTTGCTGATAGAGACGCATTGCAATGCGTCTTTACAGCAATACAATGCGTCTTTACAGCCAATGCGTTGCGTCTTTACGGGCATTGATGCTTGTGGTTATATCAAAAGCTGAGGCTATACCCCAGCCGCGTCTGATTCTCATTAATCGATTCAGCTTCCACAATTATCTGGGTATAGTGCTGCAGAAAAACACTGCTCTTTTTATTGATCTGGTAGCGGGCGTCACCATGGAGAAGGTGGGTCCAAACGGGATTGGTTTCGGAAAGACGGCGGTTAGGGTTATAGCGCAGATTAACCCTAAGTTGCTTGTCTAGCCAGTTGCCAAATAGGCCAACATAGCCCCCTACTGTGGTGATCTCAATTTCTTGTGTACTGGTATAGTATCCATTGACACCAACTTGAAAGCGAAGTGTCTGATCTTCCTTAGCGTGCGAAAAATTGAGTTGACCAAAGTAAAACTGGGTGCGATTATCTTGCTCGATTTGCTGGTCGTTATCGTTCAAGACGTAGTTCAAGCTAGCGCTGATTTGACTACGGCCTGCTTGGATGAAAGGGGTAGCAGTGATGGTTAATGATTGGTAAGAAAAATCAAAGGAGTCTCGGCCAACGATGAATTGATTAATACGGTCCAGGTTGAAATTGGAGACATTAATTTGAAAGCCACTATTACTCTTGGAACGATACGATAGATTGGCGTTGGTGATGATACGCTCGGTGCGACTGACTCTTTGTTCCCGGATGTTATTCTGTTCTATTCCCACTCGAGCATTGAACAGTAAGCTGTGATTGAACAGATGGACTCCAGTCTTGATTGTATAGGCGCGCAGGTCATTCAGTTGGAAGTTTCTTCCAAAAGTTTCATAACCAGAATCTACTTGGCGGAAGCCCGCTGATAGGTTGAAACTCTTACTGTAATAGCCGGCATCGGCATCCAAGAGGAGTCCGGTTCTGGTGGTCAGGTTTGGGGTACCTCCTAAGTTTTCTCCCGTTTGCACCAGCCAATCATCTTCATCAAATAAAGGAAACAGTGCTGTGCGATCCCTTTCGGTATAACTGCCAGAGGCGTTGACCTTAATCCGCAGTTGCTTCGTAATGGCCTTGCTGGCAATCAATTCAAACACCCGATTCTTTCTGGCCACGGTGTCGGTTGTATTGGGTGTTTCCTTGGCTGCCAATATGGCGAGTGTTACTTCATTGTGTCCTTTCTTATAGCCAGCTGATGCGGCGGTATACGGACGCTCACGTAGTGGACTTATGGTAGTGTTGTAGACCATGCGTCCAAAGCGTTCACGATTGAGGACGCCCCGAGAAACTTGCAAGGTGAAGTCTTTGATTTTTTGGGTGGCTCCAATGCCGTACTGCTGAATATTGTTGAGTGTATTCTCCGTAAAGCGGTTGCTACGGTGACCAAGATGCACTGTCAATCCTTTATAGCGCGGACTTAGTCCCCAGTATTGAAAGGAGGGAATATCAGGTAGGTTGAGCTGATCACCCAAGCGATAGCTAAAGGGTAACACAAACTGCCCAATCTTCACATTCACACGAGCGGAACCGAGATAGCCAAAGGTGCTATTGTTAAAGAGGTTAGGCCGATCGGAATTGAAGAAGCGCAGACCTGCGGAGATATTACCGGAAACCTGGACTTTAGGCGGTTTAATTTCTAGGTTTTCCAAGTCTTGCGCCTGAAGGTTAAGACTAGCAAAAAGCAATAGTACTAGAATAAGCTTGTTCATGAGCGCGTGATTTGATTGGAGAAGAAGACCTTGCTTTTCTTACCCTCTTTGTTAATCACGTAAGCTGCGGTACGGAAAGGGAATTCCGCAGGGGTGAACAAGGGGTACTCAGTAGTTTGATGATCAAGTCGATCCAGAAATTGTAGGGGTTGCTGCCCGACTTCCAGGTATAGGTAGAGCACATCCCCAGCCGTGAGTTGACTCTGGATATTGAGCTGGTACCCTTCCTCGGCTTCGATGATATTCAGGCTTGCAATACCGTTGGTGTTTCCGTCGTGGATGACTTCAATAGTATTGCTGCTAGATTGATTGTTGCTGTCGTCTATCGCAATAATTTGATACCGAATGTTACCCTGCAATGGTCCGAGCAAACTATCCGTAAACGCAGTTTGTCCAACTCTTAAAGCAAAAGTGTCAATCTTTCCATAGCAGCTGCGTTCCACGTAGGTGGCGTTCACATCCGTACTACTACTGGGAATAAGCTGAAGGAGTACAGCTTCAGTTGTTTTCTGGTACTCAATGATATGTGGCGGCGCAGGCGGAATCGTATCGGGCCGCTCTAAAATCAGCAAGTCAGAATAGCCTGAGTGGTTATTATTGAAATCAACTGCAGCTATTTTGTAGTAGACTTGCTTAGTCAAGAACTTGAGCCCCACCGTATCTGTAAATTCGTTGCTGCGATGTAGCAGGTCATGCGTGTGGTAGTAAGTACCATCCGGACGATTGGATTTGTACACCCGGTAGCCTTCCAGATCACGCTCTGCATTCGGTTGCCAGATAATCCGAGCAACGCCCAGGCTGTCGATGTAGCCGAAAAGGTTGGCAGGTGGTGCAGGGGCTATTGTATCCACGTAATCAGCCATTATCACAGAGCTGGACTTTTCTACTTCATCTTGGTTATAGGCTACAATCCGGTAGAAATGCATCCGCTCATCGCTAATCAGGGTGTCAGTAAAGCTGCGAGTATTTACGGGTAAGAAATCAGGGTGTAAGGCCCGGTAGGTACCGGATTCTTGATTGGATTTGAATACGCGAATCCCCTTTAGGTTACTTCTGTCCGCTGGTTTAAATTGCGGCTCCCAGCTCAGTTCAATACTTTCGTGATTACCCGCTGCACTAGCATTGATGGCGGTATAGTCCACGCTTTGGTCTAGCATTCGGTGGCTGAACGTTTGAGAAAATGGCCCCTTAACACCGAAGGAAGAATAACCTTGAACCTTGTAATGGAAAGTTGAGCCAAGGGCGAGCGTGTCAAAATGGAAATTGAACTTAGCCTCGTGATTGGCCGTGTAGATAGGGCGAGTGTTGAGTTTCGCGTACGGGCCTTCCGGACTTGCCGAACGATATACATCATAAGCAGTGTAAAAAGAGCTGAAGTCAAGGTAGTCCCACTTGATTTGTAGGCGTTTGCCTTGCTGTTCAAACAAGAGCTCATCAACAGGAGGTAGCCATGATAAACTGGCGTTGTGGTAGTGATAAGCAGTATCAATACCCTGCTGTTGTTCATCTAAGCATACGATCCGATAAATCGCCTTCTCTTCCGCTTGGTAGTTGTATAAGACCTTACGGAAACCCAGTATCTCTGCTGCGGGTGCCGACAAGTCTGCCGACAGGTTCACAAAATTCAGCCCTAGCATCCGGTTGTTGTGCTGCTGATAACCATCCAAAATGTCCGAGCCTCCAGCGTAGAGTGAATCAAAATCCGTCAGTTGAATCTGTGCAGCAACAAGAGCTGCATCGTCTTCAGGATACTGTTGCAAGCGTTGATTAATTGCAAGTTCACTAAGCGGCTTCACCGTTTCAATAGTCTCAAAGCTGGTAGAGTTGGCGGTGGCTTTTTGCAGTAAATAGCCGTTTCGTTTTCCTGCTACATACAGGCTGGGGCTATCCGTTGCCCAACGTAGTATCAGGCTGTCGGGTGTTGCAAAGGCATCCAGATACAGATGCTGCTCCGTTTCCTGTGCGCCAGCTGCTGAGTAGCAAATGAGCGCTATGATGAATAATAAGTGCTGGTTCATTATCGATTGACTTGATAAGGGTAGGTGCGGAAAGATTTATCTAATTCGTTGACGAGCTTGATCTGGTAAGCGCCCTGTGGTAAGCGCGTTTCCATGAACTTTTCATCTAGCAAATCCAAGGCCTGGAAATACAGGCTAAAGTTGAGCTGACTGGCCTGTTGTTCCACCTGGTCTACCGCAAATAGGTTAGCTCGTTTACGATCTTGGTTGAGTATTCTGGGGGTCCAGTCGATTAGCGCGTAATAGCTGGTGAAATTCGACTGTACATCGAGTCCCGGATCGAAGTCGATGTCCGATGGGTCTTCTACGGTTTGGAAGCTGCTGCTACCGATGGGTGGCTCAGGCGGTGAATAGACACCATAGGTCACTGTACTGATACCTGCACCTCCGTGAGTAGGGTCGGGAAGTGCTCCTAAGCCACCAGGTATGGCCTGATCACTAGCGCCATCTAAGAAGCGGTTGATTTCAGCGTCACGCAACGGATGTGCCGGACGCTGAATGGTCAGGTTATAGCCCGCATTTTGCAAATCTCTCTCCAGCCGATTGTACCGTTGCATCCAACGCTTGAGTGGCCCGTAGCGTCCTGGTTCCCAGAAGTGAGGATAAGTACCTGGGCGACTTGTGGGGCTACCAGCGGTAAGGTCATCAATGATGTTCTTTAGCGTGGTATTGGTCAGGTTTTCAAAATTCTGATCCTCTCGCAGGGCAGCCATTCGCGGTTTAAACCAATAAGAAAGTCCGTGGAATGGATTAAGTACTGGCGGTACACGTCCACCTTCTGCTAGAGGGTGTAGGTAACCAACAATATCAAAGTGATCAAATGGCTCACTAATGCCACCCGGATCCAAAAGGATGACGGGGACATTGAATACTTTGCCGAAGGCTCCTTCGTGATTTGCTGTGATTACTGGAGTAAGCACGGGTACATCCACCTCATAGGAATAGCTTACCATCCGTGGTATGTACACTGTTTGCTTTACCGAAAAAGAACTCAACTTTTCCTGGTAGGATTGATACCTACTGGTTTGTGCATACCACTGCGCGGCAGGGTCTAGTAAATTGGTGTACTTGAATTGATTGACGAACTCGCTCTTATCCGTGTATTCATTTTGCAGCTGTTCGTATTGACCGGCATCACTGGCATCAATTGTGAACTCCGTATTAGAAGCATAGGTGCTCTCCGTTTCATCAAGTGAGCCGGGGTTGGCAGTGAAGTAGCCCTCTCTTTCGCGGAAGCCAATATTAATCCGATAAATCTCTTCGCCAGATAATTTAGCAGCAGGTATATTGAAGGCCAAGGTTTTGTCATTCTTACACCAGCAAGGGGTTTCATCAAAAGTGCGGGTGCGAATATTGGTGAAGCGGATGATATTCCCTTCCTCCATATTAGCAGCCTGATTGGCATCCAGAATATCGCCACAGACGGTCTTATCCATCGTCAGCCAGCCTTCAGCGCGTTCGCCATCATCTTTGCGTACCATGAAATAGCGTTGGCGGAAGCCGGGATAACTAGAGACAATATCTTCGAGTACAAACTGGTTTGGTCGATTACCAGTTTGGAAGGTGCTGGTCTCGGTGTCTTCGTAGATAGGGTTGCCCCAACGGCCATTCTTCCATTCGTAGCCCTGAATGAGAATGCCGAACTCGTACCAGGTCTGCGCCTCTAGCCAGTCTCGTGGCGTCAGTCGTAAAGCAGAACGAGCATCATTCCAATGGATTTCTTGCATCGGAACGGTATTACTCGTCCCCGCTTTTTTGAGGTAGTAATCAAAGCTAACGCGATAAGTGTGTGTTTCGCCTTCGGCATCTTGCACCTCAAAGACCTCTTCATCGTTGACATTAAAGGTCACGCGAGGGTCCACAAAAACGCTGACGTTCTTTTTGCCGTCACCCGGAATGAATTCACCGATGTAGTCAAATTCGGCGAAAGGATGTTCTGCGCCTCCTTGAATGTTTTCACACCGATCACCGAATTCAAAATTAACGGGGCGGGTGTTAAACCTTAGCCGACCGTTAAAGGCTGAGCCGCCAATTAGTACTTTGCCTTTCAGCCAGGAAGGGTTGGGCGTTTCTGCCTGTAGTACTGCCCCCGCGTGGAGATTCACTAGCGATCTGCGCCGATTTTTACCTAAAAACCTTACTTGCACGCCCACTTCCCCATTGACGTAAGCATAAGCTTGCCCAGATAAATACCAGTTGTTGAAACCAAAGCTGGATTGTCCTTCGCAGCCACCGGTTTTGCGTAGAATGCCATCCACTACTGCTTCTGCACTCATGGCGCCATAAAAGAGCGGAACGTCTAAGTCAAACGCTACTTTGGCACCCAGTCCTAGACCAATGCCAAAGCCAAATTCTGTATCGGCATCCATCGCGTTCAATACATCATCCTCATCGCTATTATCACGGTTTACCCCCGCATTGCCAACGTCGTCAGTTTGATTAGTGATATAGCTTGGTAGGGGAGGAAGTCCATCATAAGTAGGGGGAGGGAAATGGTTGCCGAGCATCATGTAAGCGCGAATGTCTGTGTTGAGCTTAAAGACTGGCGTATCAATACCTCGCCGGATGGCAATCCGTGCGTCATCTGAAAACGGATCAGCTTGACTCCAACTGCCAATGTGTAAGTACCACTGGCGTGTGTTTTGTGCAATGTTATAAGTGGAATGAAAATCTACAGGAACGCTGACCGAAGAAAATAAGCCACCTAATTCATGATGAACACTGGCGTGGATGCTGCGGATTTGACCACTGCGCTGAACTTGTAGCCGGAAAGCAGTTTCGGAATTGGCCACCAGATTGAAATCAGGAGTAGTATCGTCGGTGAGTTCCTGCATCATCTCTAGTTTGCCTTCAAAACGAACGGAATTAATCGCAAAATTAGGATGTCGGTTAAAGTCCATTAAGAAGTTGCTCTTCACGTTCCAAGAGCTCGGTGATACACTGGAGCCAAGGATAGAGTTGGCTAAAAAACCAGAATTGTTTTTCTGTGGAAGAAAAGCCCAGGCGGAGTGAGTTGTAGCAGGATCAGATTGATCGATCTCTAAATCGCCAGAAAGATTACTGTAGGAAACTGGGCTGGCTGGAGGTGGACTATTGACGGTCATATTATAGTAACCACCACCACCGAAACCATAAAGGGATACGCCAGAGGGGCCCAGTATAATACCCGGAGCAATAGTGTTTTCGTAGTGCCCGTCAAAGTACCAATAGCGATAATCATCAACTTTGCCAAACTGAATGGAGAAACCGGCATTGACATCTCCAGTAAAATTGGCCCCTGAGCTTTTTAATCTAATGTCCGCATCACCTTTAAAGCCATTTCCAAAAGTGGTATCCCGATTGAAGAGTTGGATAGCGACGGCAGCTTCTGCAATACCCAAATCGAGCTCTCCTTCTATGCGTTGTAGGTTGATGCCGTCATAGGTAAATTGGTCTTGCCAGCGGGCCCAAAGCGTGAGCTTAGTGCTGGCACCTGCACCAAATGCGCCACTCAAGATACCTCCACCAAAAAGGCTAAGCCCCAGGTCAAATTGTAGTCCGTAACGATTTGGTGAATCTGCCGGATTTCTTACACTAATATCGTTGAGCGTGAAGTCAAAAAACTCAAAACTAAGCTGACGTTGATTGGGGTTTTCCAACTCGATATGGGAGAACTGGAGTTTGGGAATGAAGTCTGGAATGTCTCGCCCTTCAATAGTAAAGTCTTCAAAGGTCAGGGAAGGGATATTGAGTTGACTCAGCGATCCACTCGCTGCTGGGTTGTTGAAGTCAATAGATAGGCGGCCATTGAGTTCTGCTAGGAGCTGGTAAGCACCTCCAATTTTACTTAAACCAATAGTAGAACCAGCAAAAACTTCCAACTCTGCTTTCCACATCGGCACGGCAAAGTCTGCTAGGTCGCTTACGACAAAATCAAGCTCGAGTTCGTTATTGCTGGAGGAGATAGTGGCTGCATAATCAATCCCACCATTCTGCTGGATGGGTAGCCGTAGCCGGCCGTTGAAGTGACCACTGTTTAGGTCACCTTCCCAGATGTCGATGGCGAATTCATTGATAGAAAAAGGCCATTGCGCTAAGCGCCCATTTTGTAGGTTAACGACCTGGCTTTGACGATTGACTCGGAGTGATAGCCCATTGCCCGAAAGGGCTAAGCCACTAGCGTTAAAATTGAGAGCATCGCCACCCAGGCCAGTAGGAAGTTGAATATCAATGCCGGGGCAGTAGATGCCTTGCCACAAGGAAGTAGCATCTGGATATTTTTGGTCAAACTGCGCTGGATTTTGCTGGTCGGATAGATCGACTCTGATGTTGTTTAGGGCGATTGGAAGGTCTGATAGGAGCGGGTAGACTACGCGTTCATTTCGCTCAAGGGTGGCATCCAAAAGCATATTCCAACTCCCAACCTGTGTTGCGCTAAAGCTGAAGCTTACATCCTGTAGACTGCTCTGATAGCGAACAATACTGCGGTCAAATGTGAGCTGCCCGTTGAAATCAAAGGTGAGGTTATCAGCAGCATCCAGGTAGGCAAAATTACTGGCTTGCGGTAATTGCAGTTGTACCAGCTGGTTTTGGAAAGGGTAGCTTAAATCCTCGTTGAGGGTAAAGACAATTTCCTCTTCCGTAAAGCCCTCTGGGGTAATGCACACATTGTTATTGAAGTAAGGTATGAAGGGGGCCGTGTCACCTACGGTAGGGTAGGGCATGGGGGTAGCCAATTTGGCTTTAGAAAAACCAGGGGTGAATATCATACTACTCGCTACTGCCTCACTCGCACGAATTTTGAAGGGTACCCCCAATGGAGTGGCCATGGGTGTTCGGCGGGCATTTAGGTAACTGTTGAAGTTATTCGGAAAGCTTAATTCTTGTGGTGCATCATAGGTGTTGGAAACGGTAAGTGGGGTGATGTTGGTGTTCTCATTTACCGCATAGACGATACTCTCCTCCCCAAACATTCGATTGTTGGTATTGATCCGAATTGACTCAAAGGCAACGGCGATCTCCTGCTGCAGAAAGTCGACATAGATTCGGCCATTGCCACTGTAAGTTTGGTTGCCTTGTAGTGTGACTTGGTCCAGCGTCATCAGAAAGGCACCGACCGAAATCGTTTGGCCCGCAATGACACCCGTATTAAAAGTGGTGCCAATACTTTCTGAATACGTCTCACAATCGGCTGTTGAGAGGTTAGGAGCGCTAGGGGTGGTGGTTAAGTTGGGATCAATGGGCGGTACGCTACCATCTTCCGCCTGGTAAATGAAGTAGCTGGGTTCACTCCAGCCATTGTTCATATAATTCAGCTCATTGAGATCATCGTAAGCTTGTACGCGTATGGAATAAGTAGCACCTTCCTGCAAAGGAGGCTGACTCAAGTCGTATTGAAAAAAGGTAGTGGTGAGATCGTTTTGCTGAAAGGTGAAAACCTCATCTTCGTAGTTGAAAACATCAAAAGGATTAGTAAACTGGTAGTCTTCCGTATTAACCAGTTGAAAGCGGTATTTGGTGGTTTGCGGTAGTCCCGTTGGGGTCCAAGTGAAAATGATGTTTTGGGGTATAGTGCTAACTAGCTCTTGTCCCAGCTCTGGATAAATAATGATGGGGGGATCATAGGCGATTATGGGGAAGAAACCACAACTGCCTTCCATCGAGAGTACCTCATCCGTATTGTAATCAAGCGCTTCAATACAGATACTGTAATAACCTTCCGGTAGGCGCTCTTCCCGGATGATCTGTTCGTAGTTGAATCCCTCGATGATAAAATCACCTTCAGTTAAGTCGCCATAAAAGGCGCGTAATTCTCGAAACCGAAGTTCCCGCATCTCGCCCGGGGCTAGCGTAATTGGTGTCACGCTGGGAATGCCCCGTTTCATAGTCAGGTTATATCCTCTGGTGATGTTGGTAATCGAAGCGAGCAATTTCACGTCGCGAAAGCTTCCGGATGTATTACTTAACAGGATAATGACATCGCTTTCGAAAGAAGCTACTTCGGCCAGTGTTGTAGGTGGCGGGGCCGTAGGGACCAATACCTGAATACTGATGTCCTGCGCATAAGTGCAGACCGTGACAGTGAGGAAAAAGAGATTAAGTACAACGGTTTTTAGGATACCCATGGTGAAAGTGCTTTGGGAAAGTCTGGTCCAGCATCCATCGTACCAGCATCGAAATGGCGTCTGATGGAGCTGTCGAACAAAGCTATTCCCTCCAGCTACACTGGGCCTAGACTGAGGTTACCATTGCTTGTACTGGGGTTACACCACGGGGAATATCAATAACAATTGCAATGTCAATGGCAATGAAAATCAAAATATGGGGATAGCATTGCGAATAGAATAGGTTTCCCCATTGCTATTGAAATTGCCACTGCCATTTTGATTGCAAGACGACTATCGGTCGTTTGACGGCTTCCGCTCCAAGCGCTTCTTGTAGACCCTAGAAAAGTAGGCAGGATATTAAAAGGGGGAATATCGATAACAATTGCAATGTCAATGGCAATGAATATCAAAATGTGGGGATGGCATGGCGAATAGAATAGGTTTCTCCATTGCTATTGAAATTGCCATTGCCATTTTGATTGCAAGACGACTATCGGTCGTCCGATGGCTTCCGCCCAAAGCGCTCCTTGTATACCCTAGAAAAGTAGGCGGGGTCTTTAAATCCGCAAGCGTACGCGATTTCAGAAATGGACTGGTCGCTTTCGCGTAACAGCTGCTGGGCCTTTTGGAGGCGCACCTGCCGTATGAGCAGGGTAGGAGTGAGGTCGGTTAGTGCTTTGATTTTGCGGAATAATTGTACACGACTCAGGTGAAGTTGCTTGGCCATGGCTTCCACGGAGAATTCTTCATTGTCGATCTCTGAATTGATGATGCTAATGACTTGTTGCATGAAGGTGTCGGTCAACTGAGTGGGTGCTTGCACCGAATAATCGCCGGACTGATATTTTTGTTGGAGGCGTTGACGAGTAGTTAGAAGCCCTTCAATGCGTAGGAGTAGTTCTTCACGATGGAAGGGTTTGGTGAGGTATACGTCCGCACCGGAGCGGAGTCCTTCTAGGCGATCCGCCTGGCTGTTTTTGCCAGTAAGTAGAATCAGTGGGATATGATTGGTACGCTCATTTTTACGAATGCGTTCACTCAGTTCGAGACCAGATCCCCCGGGCATCATCACATCGCTGATCACTAAGTCTGGAAGCTCTTTTTCGCAGATGTCCCAGGCTTGGTTGCCGTTGGCAGCTTCGCGTATCTGGTACCTCTCATTTAGGCATTCTTGGAGATAAGTGCGGACGGCAAGGTGATCTTCGGCAATTAATACTAGAGGAAGTTCTTGCTCGTTCGCAGTTCTTTGTTTTGGTACTGGAGTACGATCAAGTACTTCGCTAATGGGGAGAACAATTAAGAAACGACTGCCGTGCCCTGGCGTACTTTCTACACTGATTGCTCCACCCTGTTGTTCAACCAAGGCTTTGGTTAGTGCCAAGCCAATGCCGGTGCCGCTTTGTTGTTGACCTTCTTCTTGTGAGAAGGTTTCAAAAAGATGGGGTAGGAATGCTGGAGCTATTCCTTGACCGTTGTCTTCAAGGGTGTATTGTAGTATGCACCCTTCTTCTTCAACATCGGCTTTGAGCGTCAGCTGAATTTGTCCTCCTCTTGGCGTGAATTTTAGCGCATTACTGATGAGGTTACTCGTAATTTTTCGCCATTTATCGGCATCAAAGGGGAGGAGCAGCGAATCGCGATTCGTTCGAAAAACCAGCTCAATATCCTGCGTTTCCGCTACACTATTGAAGGATTGTAAAAGGAAGCGCTGATATTGGATAAAGTCTGCAGTTTGTAGGTTCAGCGGACTACGGTCTGCTTGTAATTTGGCCAGTTCTAAGATTTCGTCTACCTGACGGGTGAGGTAGGATGCTTGCTCTTTGAGTTGGGCGAGTTGCGGTTTTACCGATTCTTGGGTGTCAGATGTTAGGCGGCTTTTGATTTGCTCTACCGCACCGAATACCAAGGTCAATGGACTACGAAATTCATGTGCTATTTGCTGAAAAAAACGCAGTTTGCTGGCCACTAATTCTTCCGCTTGTTGGCGCTCCACGGCGGCAAGGCGCCGGGTTAGTTGAGTTTGGTACAAGAGATAAGCTGCACTAAATAGGAACAAAACATATAACGAATAAGCCAGCTTGGTACGATGCCAGGGGGGGAGGACACGCAGAAATATGGGGTGTGATATTGCCTGTGCTTTTGTTCCCAGTGCTTTAGCTGTGGCACGAAGCGTGTACCGACCTGGAGGTAATTGTGATAAACTAATTTGCCCATTCGCTGGTGCAGGCAGCCAATCATCAGAGAGCCCTTCCAATTGATACTGGTATTGTTGTCGGCCCGTATAGCGAAAATTCAACCAGGCAAAGGACAGCATTACGCTATATTCTTCGGGGTGTATTTCGAAAGGCTGATTAAAGTGATATCCTGTGTTGGGACGGAAATACTGGGTGATAGAATCACCTTGGTGAATCGTTGCTTGTTGCCAAACGAGCGTATCCATACTAGCTGGTTCCGCCTGTATTTCTTCTGGAAGAAAAGAATGTAAACCAGCTGAGGACCCCATCCAGATTCGCCCATGCTCATCGGTAAAGGCAGAGCCAATGAGCATGTCATCTGAATACAGGCCGTCCCGCTGTGTGTAGTTGGTAAATTGGTTTTGAGTAGGTTCAAAAGACAATATTCCATGGCTTGCGGTACTGAGCCAAAGGGTACCGGTCTGGTCGCTCTCGATATCCAATATCTTATCATCCGGCATCTCCCTACTACGGAGCCATTGTTGAAAGCCTGCTGGTTCTTCGATATAGCGATTAAGACCACCATCGGTTCCAATCCAAATTTGGCCATCCTTGTCTTCGTGTATGGCTTGTACTAAAGAAGAACTGATTGGATTTGGTATCTGATCAAAGTGCTGGAAATTTTTGTAGCTAATGCGGTCCATTGCCTCAATTTGACTGGCGTTAGAGATCTGGAAAAGACCTTTTTGGGGAGACCCCAACCAGAGTCGGTCCTGGCGGTCTAATAGGATATCTATAATCTGGATAGAGAGCGGTTTGCCTGCGGAGTCTAGTAATTGTACTTCAGCGCAATATTGCGTTTTAGGGTCATAATATCTTAACGTATTCCAGTCAGCAATCCAAATTCTACCATTTAGATCTTCTTTAATGATTTTCCAGCGAGCCAGGTTCGTCAGTGTGCAAGGCAGGGGGATAATATCTTGTGAGTTGGGCTTTATTTGTGCAAGTTGCCAGCCCTCAGCGACTTTTAATGCACAGTACAACTGGCCAGCTTTGCTACGATATGGGGTCAAAGTTTTTTGTTGGGCAAGTATTACAGGTTCGGTTAATTCACTATTCCACAAGCGAATATCTTTGCCATTCGTGAATAGGTACTGCCCATCTAGCGCAGTAATGCCTCTGGTACTGGGTAAGCGGCCTTCGTTATTCTTAAGTTGGGGATGACGGAATGGTTTTACCGGACTCAGTTGTAGTAATCCTTGATTGGTGCCAATCCAAAGTATACCATTCTTATCTTCTAACATACAATGGATTGTAGGCGATTCTGCTACTCGATAACTAAATAAATCTACAATGCGGTAAGAGTAATGTTGCTGCAGATCACGACTAAGACACCAAAGACGATCTTCTCCGGCTACCCAAATTTGTCCTTGACGATCTTGGAATATGAACGGTAGATAAAAAAGTTGCGGGTGGGTTGAAACCTGAAGATTGAGTTTAGTAAGCTGCCATACCTCTTTTTGATAAGTCAATAAGTTGAGTTTGTCTTGGATAACTAATAACAAGCTATCAGGTGATAGCAGCCTGAGTGCCCCAACTAACTGACCGTTAAATAAGATGGTATCCTGTAGACCTGTAGCCGTTTTGACTTCAAGTCCGGTTTGGGTTGCTACAAATAGATGCCGATCTACACTGCCTGCAACAGCATTACTCCGTTTGGTACTAATGACATCAAGCTTACCAGACGCCTGTAAGTTAAGAGCATTTGAATAAGTAGAGACGTAAGTGTCACCTTCGCCGTTGGAGTTAAATCTGCAAATAGTTTGGTTTTGAAACTGCATCTGGAATGGATGCTGAATAAATTGATCGGTCAAGGGGTTAATGACTGATATCCCTCCGCTGTAAGTGCCAATCAAAAGTTCATTGGCGTTTGGTACGGCAAGGGCCCTTGCCCAATTGGAACCAAGTCCAGCTGGTTTTTTTGCATTGTAGGTATGGGCCCGGAAGTTGTGCCCGTCAAAACGGTTGACACCGTACTGAGTCGCTATCCAAAGATATCCGCTGGAATCAGTAGCGAGAGCAGACACCCAATTGTTGGATAAGCCGTCGCGCGTATCATAATGTTGCAGATGAAAATTAGGGGCATCTTGTCCCACTAGCCCTTGGGCTGCACCTAAGAGCAAAACGATTAAAAAAGATATGGCGGGATAACGATGCATCAACTCAAAAACGGACTACCTCAAGGAATATCAGGGCACAAAACCAAAGATAGCCCGATTCGTGGATTGATGTGGGTAAGGCGGCTGTAGAGTTTGGGTTTGTGGGGTGTGCGAGTGGGGGTGGGTGTCACGAAAGGGGAGGTACGGGCTTATAGTAGTAAGTCGTTTCGCGGAATTCGTTCCGTAGTGATATTACAGCGGAACAAATTCCGCGAAACCAGAGTAATGATGAAAACAAAATTCTGGCGCAAAGGCCAACCACATATTCAGCCAATTGGCGCATGTTTTAGTATTACGATGCTCGTGCAAGATGCGGTACCCCGGGCATTGATTGAAGAACTGCAATGTAGGCGAAAAGCGGCACTAATTGCAGTGAAAGACGACGATGATCTTTTGAGAAAATCTATCGAGATTCACCATACATTTGAAATGGAAATGGAAAAAATTCTCAATGCCAAGAATAGTCAAGAATATCCTTTTCGTAGCTCAGCCGCTGCTGGAACAGTACTAGATGAAGTAAATCGGTATGCAAACAAATACTACGAAGTATTAGCTATTTGTGTGATGCCTAATCACGTCCATATGCTTCTTGATTTCTCTGTACAATTACCCATGAACTGGGATGGAAAGATGTTGTTGCCATTTTATCAAAATGTTCCACAAGTCATAAAGAGAATAAAAGGGGCAAGCGCAAGACTCATAAATAGAAGGTTAAACCGGAAAGGCGCATTGTGGAATAAGGGATATTATGATCGCTTTATTCGAGACCGAGTACATCTGGAAAATGAAAGAAATTACATCTTGAACAACGCACTCAAAGCTGGGCTTGTGAAGAAATGGTCGGATTATCCGTTTCTCTACCCTAAGTACTAACCTAATAGGTTTCGCGGAATTCATTCCGCTCCGCCTTGACAAAAGGCGGCATGAGCACTATAGGCTCTATAAAAAAGCGGTGGAACGGCTATTTTCTCAAAATCAAACATTCCGCCATGATAGAATACTGCGGAATGAATTCCGCGAAACGAAATGCGATGATACACCACCTCCTTTTCCCAATCCTCGATCTCCTTTACCCACGCTTGTGCCTGGCGTGTAACAGCGACTTGCCGCCGCCAAGTGAAATCCTATGTTTGCAATGCCAATATGAGCTACCCGTTACGCAGCATTGGCTGCAACCCGAAAATGCGTTCACCGAAATCTTCTGGGGGCGTGTACCAATAGAAACAGGGGCAGCCCTGTATTATTTTAGTAAAGCGGGGCGAGTACAGCACTTGGTACATCAGTTGAAGTACGAGAATAAACCGCAAATTGGTTGGCGGTTGGGGCAACGACTGGGCTGGGAATTGCGGCAACAACCACACTTCCGAATGGTGGAGGCGGTAGTCCCCGTGCCATTGCATCCTGATAAGCAGAAAACACGAGGTTATAATCAGGCCGAAGTGTTTGCTGAAGGTGTTGCTACTGCTTTGGATCTCCCGGTTTGGCCAAATGCTTTAGTCCGTACGGAAAACTCCACTAGTCAAACCAGAAAGTCTCGTCAAGACCGTGCCCTTAACGTACAGCAAGTATTTGCCATGGGAGAACCGGAGCGCTTAGCTGGTAAGCATATCCTCTTAGTAGATGATGTCTTGACTACCGGAGCAACGCTCGAAACCTGTGCCCGCTTGATAATAGATTTGCCAGGAACAAAAGTAAGCCTAGCTACGCTGGCAATGGCGGACGATTAATACAATCCCGCACTACTGATTTAACCATGTTAATTTTGGAGAGCTGCCCACCAGATAGCCATTTTACACGACGATTTTCCTTGAGGTTGAGCAATTTGAAAATGTCATGAGACCTGTGCCCCTTCAGGTGTAATTCGGCTACCCCTCGGTAGAAGTCCTCTAGAAACCTTAGCTTCTTTTCGAGCAACGCTTTTCCATTTTTTAATTGAGGGTTATGACCGCATAACAAAATGTCGAAATCGAATTCCAGTACTCGACGGATGGAGTGGATCTGTTCCCAAATACTTTCTTCCAATAGCATGTAGCCAATGTAGTGGTGCACGTACAAATCTGCTGAGAATAACCACCTGCGCTCGGGTTCATAGAGTGCAATCATATCCGGCGCATGTCCGGGAACGGGGATAAGCTGAAAATCGTGCTGCGGTGTCTTTAGGACTTCTACCTGTGGGCGTATACTTGTAAATGCCGGCCGATTGCCCCAAACCATTCGTTGGGCAAAACTGATAGGAGGAGGGTCTTTCATCAGTTCAATGCACTTTGGGGAGGCATAAACCGGACAGGCAAAATGCTCCTGCAGTGCATCTAGGTTTCCCGAATGGTCTTCGTGATAATGAGTAACAAAGATCTGCTCCACGGGCAATTGACCAACTTGCTTCAGTATAGCTTTTTGCATTGCGCGCTGTCCGGTATCAATCAATAGGCCGTCTATAAAATAGAGGTGGGCAATCATTTTAGGACGAGCAAAAGGATGATAACCAAAGGAGAACCCTTGAATGCCCTCGTGCGTAAACTGACCACTAACTTTCATGGCCGCTACTAGTCTTCTAGTTGATAAATAGCAGGTAGATTACGGCCCAATCCATCATAGTCGAGCCCGTAGCCCACCACAAATTTTGGCGGTATACTAAAGCCAATGTGATCCATTTTGATATCTTTTTCTAGCATGTCAGGCTTGAAAAGAAGCGTGACTAAGCAAATGGAGCGCGGATTTTGCTCCTCCAGTATGGGGAGAAAACGATGCATGGTATATCCACTGTCTACAATGTCTTCTACTATGATAATATCTCGATCAGCAACCTCTTCCGGGCTAGGGCCTAAAATGACTTCTACCTCATGAGTGGAGGATGTACCACTGTAGGAGCGGGTGCGTACAAAACTGATCTCTGGGAAGCCTTCATAGTAGCGAAGCAGGTCCGTAGCGAAAACAAAAGCCCCTTTGAGCATGACTAAAAACACCGGCTTTTTTCCTGAATATTCGGCGGTAAGCTGTTGCGCAATAGCCTTTACCCTTGCTTGTATTTCCTCTTCACTGAGATAAGGGCGAAAGCTAAGATCATGTAATTGGATAGAAGTGCTCATGCCACGCGTGGGGTTTTGTGGCACAAACTTAATACTAAATAAGAAGTGCGAGGTATGAAATTAGAAATCCGGGGGTGAGAGCAAAGTCTATGGTGATGGCTATTGTTAAAATTTGCCGAACGCCCAAGAATATGAGCGCTCGGCAAAGCTTTAGCTTTTTAAGAAAAATAAATCGTGTTTACTCTACTATGATCTTTAGCATTTCGGTCTGATCATCAGCATGCCACTGTAAATAGTAGAGCCCACTCGGAAGTTGCTCGCCAACATATTGCCATTGCCCAGTTTGCTCCTTAGGGAGCAAGGACTGATTGTCAATCTGCTGCCCTGTACTATTGAACAAGCTAATATTGATTGGCTTTTCTTGTACAGTATAGCGTACGGTAAACTGATCCTTGGTAGGATTGGGAAAGATGCGTAAATCCTTTTTTATTGGCTTTTTCGACGCTTCTTGGCTTTCCAGTCGAGTCTCATCTGAATCGTCCCCTCTGAAGCCTGGGTATACTACTACATGACTAATGCCGATATTATTGCTTTCAACAACTTCGGTAACACCGTCAAAATAATCTGCTACAATAAGTACTCGGTAGTACTGATTCACTGTGGCGCTTCCTGGAATGGAAAATACCGCAGTTTTTGTACCAGGTAACTGATTGTAAGAGGTAAGGACTATCAAGTCGTCAGGGCTTACTACATCATCTGTGGATAGAAATACTCTGGTGGCGGAAGGGGCTGGGCTGCTATTAGGAAAAAGGTTGATTAATTCGTACTGAACACTTATATATTGCCCTACACGTGCCAGCGGCGGCGCACCGGATGGAGGAGGGTTTACATTATCAATAGTGAGATCCGGTAACTCACCCGTGCTGCTTAAAACGGTTATGGAAGCATAGGTAGTATTGTTGTTTTCGTTTGACTCCAGGTGCCAGCCGTAGCAATCCGCTCTAAAGATGATGTAATAATTTCCGGGAGTAGTACCAGCCGGAATGGTCAACGAACCTCCACTAGTAATTGAACCGCCTGGGTTAAGCGGCAAGGACAAAGTGTTGCCTAAATAAACATCATCGTTGCTGTAAGTAGGGTTCGTCGATAGGTAGAAACACATGTAACTGTACCCCCCGTAGGCATCGCCAATATTAGATAATGTAACTGATCGCTGGATGGTAGCGCCTGCTTGAACGGTAGAAGGACTTACGGTGGCTCTTTCTGGTATAAAATCAGGGAGCTTTCGATCTTCGCCGGTAACTCTTATCCGGACACAGGTAGAGTTATTAAGCTCATTAGATTCCACCAAGCTATTGTAAGCATCTACTTTGGCAACTATATAATAATTGCCTGGTGAAATAGTTGTTGGGAGTGTCAGGTAGGCTCCAGTATTGGTAGTTGACCCACAGGAAATAGATTCTACTTCTGCATAGTAAGGCAGACTCAATCCATTTGATCCTGGGCAATAACTAAGTATGTAAAATCCCACGATTGTGCTATTGTCAAAGTATACTTGATTATTAGCAGTTATGTTGTACGTAACTCCTAGAGAACCTCCGACAGGAATACTATTTGACCCACTTACTTGTAAGCTGCCGATACTAATGTCAGGAAAGGCTTCAAAACCTACACCAACAGCGTGCCAAGCATTGATGACATTTCCATGTTCCGGCGTGCATTCACCAAATAGAGTGATGGCCGCCTGAATGGTTGCGTTGCGTGCCGTATTGTAGTCGGGTGCAGCTCCAAAGGCCCCAGAGAAGACGGCTTCGTAAAGTATTGCTGCGGCTGTGGCATTGCCGACTCCTGGTACTTCGTAAACATCATTGTTGTCATTAGTGCCGCTTCCTCCTTCACTAAGGAGAAAGAACCAGTAGCGAATTACTCCACCGTCGACATGCTCTGAGCTACCACTCCAAAAATCCCCCTGATAGGTATCAGGACTGCCAACATTTCCATTGGAATGAGTATCGGCATTGGGATTGCTCATTAAGCGTGTACTACCACCAGTTATTTCTTCGCCCATAGAGTATTCTGGAGCAGCGCCATCTGCAAATGCTTCGACTTGATCTCCAAAGATGTCCGCAATTCCTTCATGAAGTGCGTTTGTCTCGTGCACGAAAGCGGTAATACCTCCCGTATTTTCTAGCACACCGTGAGCATACTCATGTCCTGCTACATCCAAGGTTGTGTAGTCATCATTGGTCGTTGTGCTGCTGGTTCCTAAGCCAAACCTTAGAGTATTAGTACCAGGCGTAAACGTGGCGTTATTTAAGCCAGGTACCGCAAAAACATCTACTACTCCAATACCATCCATGTCTCCATTATCTAAACCAATCTGGGCATGAGTGTTGAGGAAATAATCAAAGGCTTCTGATACTGCCCAATGAGTAGTAATACCTCCTATATCAATTATAGCAGTAGGGTTCCACGTGTTAGTTGTACTAGTGAAATCCGCACCAGTTGCCTCATTTATCGTTCTAATATCGCTCGGAAGACAATCGTCACGTAAGATAAATGTTGTTCCACCTGTCAGGTCTGTAAAGAATGGCTGGACCCCACGCCAGCTAGTATTTGCGGTGCCAAAATTACAGTCTCTTACTGCATCAATAGTGTTGATAATGATGCTATTATGTGCATCAACGTAAACGATATTGTACGTAGAGAAATGATTACTAATGATGTGTATTTTCCAGGCCAAATGGTACTGTCCTTCGTATGGATACACAATAAGGTTTTGTTTCAATAACTCGGTTTTATTCGAGGGGTGCCCTCCAAGTAAGTAGTTGGTGGCTTTGAGCTTTACATACCTCCAATCTTCCGGATCTATGTTTAAGTGACGCAGAGCTATATCCTGAGCCGTTTCGTCATTTAGTGCGGGAAGCGTATTGAGCGAGAATTCATTATGAGTGTTACCATTAAAATAGATGACTTTATCATCCTGGCTATGCACGACCGACAGGCTATGCTCTACAGGGATATCATTGTAGTACTGTTCCCTGAACTGGTGACTAAAACCAGCCTTGCCTTCTACTGTTTTGGTGGTAATGAAACTTACCTCTTCATCATATTGAAAAGTCTTTTTTTCCCAGGCTGCGAACTCATGTATTGGAATCTGATTTTCTTCTTCAAATACAACAAAAGTAGGTACTGCAGATTGTGTACCTATTTGAACAGTCTTTGCAATAGGGATTATTTTCTTTGCAGCTTCTCCCTCATACGTCTGCCCGTAGGAATAGATGTTGAATAATAAACTAAGGAATAAGAAAAGAGCGTACTTGCAATTCATAATTTAAAGTTTTAAGGTATTAATTGATATGCCGATAGGCTGATAATCTTATGTCAAATCATAAGATTAATGAATAGGAAACCACCTGGTGCATAGCCAGGTATACACCATTAAATATTCGAAGAATAGGATGTTCAGTAAATAGACAAGCGTTACATACTGATCACCGCGAGGAAATTATCATTATACTCTTGAATAAGAGCATTTTCTGATAGCTTCCATGATCCAGTTTGACTTATAAGTAATTGATAATGAGTTTTCTTGATCTAGGTCGAGTCTAAAAGTGAAAATCCATAGCGCCAATAAAAATACGTTTGCTTTCGCCTGAAAGACATTCTTATAAATCCGATAACAGTACCACTAAATTGAACGCGTAAAGATCAAGTTTTTAGCTTGAAACTGAAAATTAGTTGTGTTGAAAACGCGATTGTAAATCTAAAGGCGCAATGCCTTCAAAAGAACATAATTAAAGATATAAATTAAAATACTGATTTAGAACATTTTAATAAACTTTAACATAGAACTGATTTAAATTCGGTAATGCCTAGTTGACAGCTGGTAGATCCCACTGTTAATGGCGACGCTAGAGAATTTATTTAAACTACTTCAAACCATATTTATCCAACAAATAAACCAAAGAGGCCATCGCCGCCGCTCCCAACTCCAATTCTCGCTTATTAACGGCTTCAAAGGTGTCAATGGCGGTGTGGTGGTAGTCGAAATAGCGTTGTGAATCTGGTTCGAAGCCAATCAAAAGTCCTTTTTGCGTTTTTAGGCCAGAAATATCTGCTCCAGAC
This sequence comes from Bacteroidota bacterium, assembly GCA_039816955.1. Classification (GTDB taxonomy): domain Bacteria; phylum Bacteroidota; class Bacteroidia; order Chitinophagales; family Saprospiraceae; genus Lewinella. The sequence continues at coordinate 15,386 of JBCBWU010000001.1, read as the reverse complement.
CCTCCTTTACTCAAACCCAAACCGTACGGCTCTAGCAACGGCAACCACTCGTATACCTGTTGAAACTTAGGGGTAAATACTTCGTCGTCGGCATCAAAGGTGAATCCGCGGGGGGTGAATCCACCACGATCTGATTCGATGGCTGCCATGTGATATTCATTGGCATCATTGGAGGCTTTCCAATAGGCCCGTGCACCGCCCAAGCCACTTTCCTCATTCATGAATAAAACGCAGCGAATAGTTCGTTGTGGTTGATAATTCATCTTGCGCATGAGCTCAATCACTTGCATGGCCTGTACACAACCAGCGCCATCATCATGTGCACCTTCGCCAATGTCCCAGGAGTCGAGGTGGCCACCAACCAAGATAATTTCATCTGGGTAGGTGCTGCCTCTTATTTCTCCAATCACATTGTAGGAGGTAGCGGGAGGCGTACGTTCACAGGTGGAACGCATGAATACTTTGACCACTTCTTTTTCCAGTAAACGACTCAGTAACTCTGCGTCGTTGGTACTAATTGCCATCGCAGGAATGGGAGTTACGCCTTCTTGATACCCCATGGCACCGGTGTGCGGTACATCGTCCAGGCGGGTAGTCATTGAGCGAACTAGAGTGCCAATAGCTCCGTATTCTGAGGCTTTGGAGGCACCAATGCCGCGTTGATCCACCGCACCACCGTAGGCCGAAAAGGTATTCATTTGAGTAGGATCCATCGGGCGATTATAGAACACAATCTTTCCAGCAATACCAACTTGTCCAAGCTTTTCTACTTCGTCCAAACTTTGCACTTCAATAACTTCACCGGCGATGCCATTATTACCAGTGCCGATGCTATGCCCCAAAGCAGCTGCTCGTAACTCCTGGGTACCGATCTGATCGGAATTGATAATACGTACCTGCTCTACATCACCGCGTACCCAGGTAGGCACCGTACACGCTTGTAGGTAGACGGAATCCATATCAAGCGTATCCAAAATGTGGTTAGTATAGGAGATTGCCGCTGCCGACTCTGGGCTACCCGCCAGACGCCCACCAATGCCTTTACACATGTGGTAGAGCCAATCATAACAAGAGGCTTCCGTGAGTGCGGTGTCATAAATTTGGCGGATATAACGGGCATCTTCTTCCTGTTGCTTCGTTTGCGCCGAAAGTGGGGCTGCTAGGAATAGAAATAGCAATGTCCAGAAAAAAAATATTCTTTTTTTCATCTTTTTGGAATAGTAGAAAAATATCGCTTTCCTCACTGTTATTACACTAAGTGCTTGATTGTAAGGCCTTCAGCACTTAAGTGGCAGATTTGAAAAATAATTTTGCACAAGATAAGCAAGCAAAATTTAATTTGATTATCGGCGCATAATCACACAAAAATAGCATTACTGTCTGTAAGAAGATCTCTTGGATGTAGATGCTTTTGCCTTTCTTAGCGTGTGTTGAGTAAAGCAAAAACGCTGTTGTAGATCGTAAAACTGGTGCTCCTGCTAACAAGGGGGTAATTGTATTTTTTACAATAAGTTCCTATCTTTGTTATGTCGGTGAAGAAGCTTTTTTCTTCACTAAGAAATAATTTGGTTTTATTTGGTTAGGGCTGAGGTAGTGCTGTGGTGGCGCTGCCTCTTTTTTATTGTATTTATCTTATCGAACTGCCGTGATAATTTGGGCCATCTGATATATGACGGAAAATTGTCGCTGCCACCGTAAGGTATTGTCTTCGCTCTTGTTTCCTCTGGTAGAGGCTATGGTCACCTTCTTTTGGGGCCATGCCAAAAGAACGAGTACTACACCAAGAATAGCAATAAAAAAAACCGGACGCTAAGGGGAAGCGCCCGGTTTGGTACCCTAAAACTCAGATGTCCCGTCTTCACGGATCATCCTAAAAAACCGTGTAATCTTTAGGATTGTTACATCCCATTTTTCATGTGAATCTGATTTCCTTTTATCCTTAATAACAATTCAAAGATACTGGCAGCAATAGCTCTACACTAGATCAATGACTTGTAATATGTTGTTGCTTATTTTTTGCAAAACGAATGGTTTTTATAGTTTAAGTATCTAGCTATTAGTGTTTTACTTCTCTAGTAAAGGTGTTAAAAGCATATCTTTTTTTTACTACTTCATTTTCTTTTGTCGATTTATAATCACGATTTCATCAATTTATTGACCCTTTTACTTGACAGATTGACCGTCAAGGAATAATTTTGAATGAACGTTTGGTCAATAATAAAGATGTCACCACGCACTACAGAGCAATTTGATGAAATCAGGCAACGCAGCCGGCAACGTATTATGGACGCTGCCTTGGCACTATTTGGTAGCATAGGGTACCAGACAACCTCCATCAGCAAGATTGCCAAGGCTGCAGGTATTTCAAAGGGGCTGATGTATAACTATTTTGCTAGTAAGCAAGAGCTATTAGAGGCGATCATAATTGCAGAAGCCGAAGAGGGAGCAAAATGGTGGCACGAAATACTGGAGCGGAATATCTCTCCCTTAGAAAAAATTCGGCAGGTGACGCAAAAGGCCGCGCAGGAGGTCCGGGCTGATATCCACCATTGGCGTCTGCTTACTTCCCTGGCTTTTCAGCCAGAAGTGCTAAAGAATATTGAAGCCTTGATTATGGAGAAAAAGGCCCCGCTGATTCAGGAGTCAATTGAGCTTTTTGCGGCGGTAGGAGTTGTGGATCCCGAACGCGAGGCCTTTTATTATGGTGCTTTACTAGACGGTATGTTCTTGCACTATATCACCACTGGTGACGCTTACCCGTTGGACGAAATGATCGAATATAGTCTACAGCGCTATGAGCGTTTTGCACAGTGAACCAATAGGGGATAAGTAGGGAATAAATGCTCATTTGAGAAATGCCCCAAACACAACAGAACTATGAAAAGATTAAGCTTGTTTCTGACCCTCTTACTGACTTGCGGTATCATCTTGGCGCAAGACGCAAAGGAGATTATCCAGCGGGCGGAGGATAAACTACGCGGTGCCAGTAGCTATAGTGAAATGAAGATGACGGTAGTGCGTCCAGATTGGTCACGAGAAGTAACTATGAAGAGCTGGGCCGTTGGTCGAGATCTGTCACTGATCCTCATCACTGGACCAGCACGTGATAAAGGTGTCGCATTCCTCAAGCGCGAGCGCGAAATCTGGAACTGGCAACCTACCATTGATCGTACGATCAAAATGCCACCGAGCATGATGATGCAAAGTTGGATGGGCTCTGACTTTACCAACGATGATCTGGTGCGTGAATCTTCTATTCTCCGTGATTACGAACATGAATTAATCAGTGAGGAAACAGTTGACGGTCGTACCTCCTGGAAGATCAAGCTCACACCAAAGTCAGATGCGGCAGTGGTCTGGGGCGAGATATTTATGTGGGTAGACCAAGCGGAGGACATCCAGCTCAAGACCGAATTCTACGATGAAGATGGTTATTTGGTCAATACCATGCTCGGTAAGGCCATCAAAGATATGGATGGCAAACTGCTGCCTTCTATTATGGAAATCATTCCCGCAGAAGAGGAAGGGCATAAGACTGTTTTAGAGTACGTAAGTCTAGACTTTGATATCACGGTCAAGGACAGCTTTTTCTCGGTGCAAAATATGAAACGGGTGCGCTAGATAGAGCGTACAAAACCACCTATCATGCTACTAACCCTAGCTTGGCGCAACATATGGCGCAATAAACGACGAACCCTCATCACCGTTGCCTCGGTAGCGTTCGCAGTATTCTTTGCGGTAGCTATGCAGAGCATCCAAAAAGGGGTTTGGAATCACATGCTCGACAATGTGGTCAACTTCTACTACGGTTACGCGCAGGTACAGCAATCTGAGTATTGGGAGGAGCAATCCCTCGACCGGGCACTGATTTACACCCCAGAATTGACTGCCGAGTTGGAAGCAGTGCCTGGCGTACGGGGTATGGCCCCTCGTATTGAGAGTTTTGCTCTGGCCGCTGGGGCGGCACAGACTCACGGAGTGATGGTCATTGGTGTAGACCCCGAAGCGGAGCACCAACTCACCGAGCTTAGAGATCGGGTAACGGCCGGTGAATACTGGTCGGCCAGTAGCGTCGGTGCTTTAATCACCGACGGTGTCGCAGAACGACTAGAAGTTGGCGTGGGTGACACTATTGTTCTTCTGAGCCAGGGTTACCGTGGGGTCAATGCTGCGGGTAAATATGAAGTAGAAGGCTTGCTACACTTCGCTTCTCCGGAGTTGAACAAGCGCATGGTATACCTGCCCCGTCCTACCGCCGAGCAGTTTTTTGGCGCTGAAGGTCTGGCCACCTCCGTTGCCCTGGATATTGATAGCAAGGAAGAAGTGCCGGCAGTGCTTGCAGCTTTACAGCAAAGTATTGATACCACCGAACTAGCGGTTAAAGGTTGGCAAGAAATGATCCCTGATTTGGTAGAGGCCAAAGAACTGGATGCTGCCAGCAATAATCTGGTGTTGATGATTCTGTACCTCATCATCACCTTCGGGGTTTTCGGTACCATATTAATGATGACACGAGAGCGTAGCTACGAGTTTGGGGTGCTCGTTGGTATAGGTATGCACCGTTGGCAATTGAGTGCGGTGGTGTGGTTTGAGATTGTCTTGTTGGGACTGCTCGGGGTGTTGGTGGGGGCCTTAATCTCTTTCCCCTTGGTCTATTATTTCGCGGTCAACCCAATTGACCTGAGTGTGATGGGAGAGGAAGCGGTCCAGACTTACGAGAAGTTTGGAATGGAACCGGTTCTACCGGCCGCAGTTGACGCGGGCATCTTTATCACTCAGGCCATAATTGTATTCGTCATTACCACTTTGTTGGCCTTTTATCCTTGGCTTAAGATCAGGTCCTTGCAGCCCATTACCGCTATGCGTGAAGGCTAAGCGAAACTATGGATTTAAAGATGCATTGCAATGCGTCTCTTCGACAAAAAATAACCTGTATCGAACTGCTTACAGGACAACTAAATTAAACCACCTATTATGCTAACTACCATAGCCTGGCGAAACATCTGGCGAGCACGAACTCGCTCGGCGGTCGTCATTGGGGCTATTATTCTGGGTATTTGGGCGTTGATCTTTATGATCAGCTTTACCACTGGCTTCGTCCAGTCCTACGTAGACAATGCCATTACCACCAGTATTGGACATTTGCAGGTGCACCAGGATAGTTTTCGGGAAGAACCAAAGTTGGCCTTTCACTTTATCACTCAAGGCGATCAGCTTCAACAGTTAAGTGATCTGGAAGGAGTGGCCGGTACCGCACCACGTACGCTGGTGAGTGCCATGATTGGTTCTTCACGTAGTACCCGAGGTGTTCAAATCCGTGGTATTGATCCTGCCGCTGAGATTGTGGTCAGTAGCCTGGACCAGCAGATTGTCGACGGAGGATATTTTCCTGAAAAAGGCAAGAACCCCATTCTCGTTAGTGAGGCACTCGTAAAGAAGCTAAAAATCAAGCTCCGCTCTAAAGTGGTCCTAACTTTTCAGGATAAAGACCTTAACATTACAGCTGGCGCCTTTAGGGTAGTGGGAATATTCAATACTGGTAATAAGCCTTTCGATGAAGGGAATGTCTATGTGCGACGGGCCGATATTAACCGTATTCTGGGTGAACCCCAAATGGCGCACGAGTTATCCTTTCTTCTGGATCAGCCGCAGCGTATGGCCACAGTACAAGAAGAAGTACAAGCCATACTGCCAGATTTATTGGTAGAGGACTACCGGCAGGTAGCTCCTGATCTGCAACTCTACGAAGGCCAGATGCAAACCTCCGCTACCATCTTTATCGTCATCATCATGTTGGCGCTTTTGTTCGGCATAATCAACACCATGCTCATGGCGGTGCTGGAACGCTACCGCGAACTGGGCATGCTCATGGCAGTGGGTATGAACAAGCCCCGAGTATTTGGGATGATCGTCTTGGAAACCCTCTACCTCGCAGTCCTGGCCTTGATTCCCGGCCTTACACTAGGCTGGCTTACGGTGTATTTGCTAGCGGATAGCGGTATTGACCTTTCTGCTTTTAGTGGAGGATTGTCGCAGTTTGGCTTAGCCCAAATTGTGTACCCACAACTGCAAAGTGGCTTTTATCTACAGCTGGCTATATCTGTAGGGGTTACAGCACTGATTGGTGCCATTTATCCTGCTTGGCGAGCGATACGCTTGCGACCTGTGGAAGCCATTCGTAAAATTTAAAACTCTTGTCATGCCCATCATACAAACTCGTGGTGTAACCAAAGTCTATAATCCGGATAAAATTCCCGTTCATGCGCTCCGTGGAGTGGATTTGGATATTGAGGCGGGAGAATTCACGGCCATTGTTGGGCCGTCTGGTTCCGGCAAGACTACCTTGCTGAATATCATCGGCGGCTTAGACCGTCCTAGCGATGGGACTGTAAGTGTAGGGGGAACAGCTATCAACGACCTTAATGATAATCAGCTCATTGATTTCCGTAAGGAGAACATTGGCTTTGTCTTCCAGGCTTACAACCTCATTCCGGTACTCACTGCTCAGGAGAACGTTGAATTTGTAATGTTGCTCCAAAAACGATCTGCCGAGGAACGGCAACAACGTTCACAAGAACTCATGGCGGCTGTCGGCTTGGAAGATCAAATCAATAAGCGCCCCGCAGAAATGTCCGGTGGACAGCAGCAGCGGGTGGCGGTAGCGCGTGCCCTGGCTCCCAAACCCTCCTTTATCCTCGCGGACGAACCGACGGCTAATCTTGATTCTGCTTCTACCAATAACCTCCTGGATATTATGGCCCGGCTGAACAAAGAGGAAGGCGTCACCTTCGTCTTCAGTACCCACGACCAGCGTGTAATTGATCGGGCTCGTCGGGTGGTGACCTTGGACGATGGGCAAATTATTTCGGACGAAGTGAGGGGCGAATGAGAAGTGACCTCCTCGGTTATATGTTCCGCTATACCCTAATAATCAGCTTGTGCTGTTATGTAGGAACAAATCCGTTACGTGCGCAAGACGAACCGGAGTCAAAATGGTATTTGACGGGCTATGTGAAACAGCTGCAGAACTTCAATTTTTTCAATTCCTCCTTTCCCGCACCACCCACTTTCCAGGGTACAGACACCCTCTTGCTAGATCAGTTTTTTCACCAACGCTTCAATCTGGAGTGGACCCATGGCGAGCACTGGCGAGTCAAGACGGGCTTGCGCACCCGCCTGTTTTATGGTGAGGTGGTCAAGTCCAACCCACTTTATGCGGAGCAAATTTCTGCGGGTAGTAATGATTGGCTGGATCTGGATGCCATTTGGTTGGATAATGGGCAAATGGTGGGACATAGTGTAGTAGATCGCCTCTTTACGGAGTACACCAACGAAGCTTGGGAAGTACGCTTGGGCCGTCAGCGCGTCAACTGGGGGATCAGCACCGTCTGGAACCCTAATGATATTTTCAACGCCTACAACTTCACCGATTTCGACTACGAGGAGCGACCAGGTGCTGATGCCCTACGAATCAGGCGCTACATTGGTTACACGGGAAGCGCAGAATTGGCCTTTCGTGCTGGTGATAGCTTAGAAGAGAGTACCATCGCTAGCCGTTGGGTGTTCAATAAAGGCAGTTATGATATTCAACTCATCGGCGGCTACGCCCAAGATTTTTGGGTGCTGGGCGGCGGTTGGGCAGGAAACCTAAAGAACGCTGGTTTTAAGGGCGAGCTCAGTTGGTTTCTCAACCCAGATCAGGGCGGAAATAGCTTGGCTATTACTACCAATATCGACTATGCCTTCGAGAAAGGTCTGTACCTGAATGTGGGAGGCCTTTACAATAGTCAAGGGCAACGCGAAGGTGGCATCCTACAGTTATTCACCTTCGAGCTTTCTGCTCGCAATCTGTATCCCTATCGCTGGGCGAGTTTTGTGAGTTTATCTTATCCTGTTTCGCCCATTATCAATGCGGGGCTTACAACGATATACAGTCCGGTAGCCAGCCATGCTATGTTCGTGAATCCTACCGCCGCCATTTCTATTTCCGATAATTGGACCATCGACCTCGTAGGACAGATTGTATTTGACCAAACGGATATTTACAGTAGTCCTTTGCAATCGCTCTTTCTACGGGTAAAATGGGCGTATTGAAGTACTTCTAATTTTGCGATAGCAGACCAAACTGTTTTGAGCAGCTTTCCGCATCTTTGGAAAAAGTACTTTCTACGCTTCATGAAAGATCAGGCTGTTAGCATCAAGTTTCAGAACCGGCAGAATCCTCGCTCTGGTTTTGATCTCGTAAAACTGGAGAGCGTTATGCTCCGGCGTGATCTCGAACATCCACCTGACCAGCTTCACACCGTAGAATTTTTCATGCTGGTTTTTGTGGAAGCGGGAAGTGGTTATCACACCATTGACTTCACTGATTATGCCTGCGAACCAGGTACGATACTCAGTATCCGAAAAGGGCAACTACAGAAATTTATGCCTGGAGGTACCTATAAAGGGATGCTACTTTTATTCACCGATGATTTCTTGTCGAAGTACCTGGAAAAACCAGAGGCACAGAAGACGATACAATTATTTAACGAACTTTTGGGTAATCCGAAAATACAGTTATATGCTGAGGAAATAGTGGAGATTTCTACGCTTATTGACCATATCAATAAGGAATACTTCATCGTCAATGATGATTTTTCCCAAGGTATTATCAGAAGCCAGTTACACATACTCATTTCTAAGCTATACCGCATAAAAGCAACTAAAAACCAGGTCATTTCTGATCGGAAATACTTAGCTGAATTTATTGAACTACAGCGCCTGGTGGAGGAACGTGTAACGCAGCAGCCTCGGGTGAGCGACTACGCACGCATGTTGGGGAAAAGTACTAAAACGCTCAATAATATTACCCAGAGTATCATCCACAAAACGGCCAAAGAATTCATTGATACCATTCTGGTACAGCAAATCAAACGCTTACTCATCAATACAGATCATCCTATTAAAGAGGTAGCCGACTTAACCGGCTTTCTGGAGGTAACCAATTTCTACAAATACTTTAAACGGCATACCGGGCTTACGCCTGAACGTTTTCGTAGGGCACAAGGTTAAGACTGTGTTTAGAATCCAATAATCGTCGTCCAAATTGGTCTTTACGCCTTATTCTGCGTTACTGAAATCCTCATTTAGCACTGCTAAACTCCGGTTTCAGTGCCTTGATTAAGACGGAAATACCTGCTTTTTACTTGATGAGCGAATTTCTAAATACACTCTGATTTTCCGATTTTTACAGTCTTAATGCGTTTTTGTATATAAACTCATACTCCGTTTGAGCCCATCTTTGTGTTATAATTAACAATCAAAAAATTGGTAATGAGATATTTATCTGTGATCAGTGGACTACTGTTCACTGTCCTGCTAGTGGCTTGTTCTACTAGTGAAGACTCAAATGTACAATCAGAGGATACAACAACGACAAGCACAACTACCATGGAATTGACAAACAAAGAAAAAGCTGTAGCACTTATTGAAAGCCTGGAAACGGGAGACCCCACGCCAGTTGGCTACATCAACCCAGAAAAGTACATCCAACACAACCTCGGGGTAGGGGATGGCTTGGCTGGTTTTGGTGAGGTAATGGCCAATGCACCAGAAGGTGGCTTTAAAGCAAAAGTGATCAGAGCATTCGAAGATGGAAACTTCGTGATCCTCCACTCTGAGTACGATTTCTTCGGTCCTAAGGCGGGCTTCGATATCTTCCGTTTTGAAGACGAGAAAATTGTGGAGCACTGGGATAACCTCATCGATGTGGCCCCACCGAACCCTAGTGGACGCACTCAATTTGACGGGACAACGGAAATTATAGACTTAGACAAGACCGCACAGAACAAGGAAATCGTCAGCAACTTTGTGACCGATATCCTGATGAATGGTGAGACCGACAAGCTTACGAACTACGTAAGCACGGAAGAATATAAGCAACACAACCCGGCAGTGGCCGACGGGCTAGATGGCCTGGGTGCTGCTTTGGCTTACTTTGCCGAAAACGGTTTGGTAATGGAGTACGATCAGCTCCATACCGTAGTTGGAGAAGGCAACTTTGTACTGACGGTTAGCGAAGGCAAGTTCGGTACGGGCGACCACGTCGCCTACTACGACTTGTTCCGCCTACAGGATGGACTCATCGTAGAGCACTGGGATGTGATTCAGAACATTCCACCACAGTCAGAGTGGAAAAACAGCAACGGTAAGTTCGGCTTCTAGCCACTACTAAAGGAATCGAAACCGATAAGGATTGTAAACGGGAATTGCTCGTTTGCAGTCCTTTTTCAATATGTGGGATAATCAACTTGATAAGGAAATATTCTACACACTGGGTTCGCTGGACTAATGGTTTTTTGATAGAAGTCACCCCACGTTAAATTATCTGTGTCATGATGGGTGGGTGGGCTGCCCCGGTACTGTTTACCTACGGTGATCGTCGCAAGCTCCTCGGAGTTGAGCGGAGCGAGCATTTTTTGGTTCGTTTTTGTTGCGATGTACACCACGAAGTAGCAGCGAAGCTAAAAATGAACAACACCGAGTGCAGAGCGCAAAAAAATAAAAAATATCGATCGATGTTTTTGAGTGAAACCCCTTTCCTGTCGCATACTTTGAAGATATGAAACGTTTAGAAACGAAGTTAGTCGCCCTACGAAATCAATGGTAAATTAAGACAAGTAAAAAGCCGCCCACTTCAAACCCCAATATTAGGGCGAAGCGGGCGCACTGAACACGGCGAACAATGATTAATGCTCCCAAGGGAGCCAGTCATTGGGGTTATTAGCCGATTCTTGTTTTTCGTAGAGAATGAGCACTTAGTAGTGGGCAGGAAATTATGCACGGAGGTGCAGCTCCACCCACGTTTGTCTGCGTAGAATTGACCAGTTGAATACTTGTAGTATCATTAATAAAGGCCGAAACGAATGACGCGTACGGCCCCAGCTGAAGTGGCTGGCGCGGTGGCATTATTTGATTGTTAGTTTAGCTCATGTGTAAGGAGAACGACCTAGTAGTCACTAGAATATCACCTCCTTGTCATACTCTACTAAGCTAGGATAGAATTCCCTGATAAATAAAACGACTTTGTTATATTCAGGGCATGAAGGACGTAATTGAATTGTTGGGGCATTACGAAAAATTCAAGATTGAACACCCACGACAAGGCCTAGAAATTTTTGCTGATTGGCTAAAACACCGCTTTACTCCAGAGCAGGATTTGCTCACTGACGAGCAAACAATAAATGAAGCAGGACTGGAAGTAATGTTTTCTTATTTGTTAGGTGGTTTAGCTGGCTACTTTGAAGTCTGGGTCAAACGGACCTTCGCCGATCTACCACTACGGTCCCTTGCTGATTTTGGCATTCTCAAATCCGTCGCTCACCTCCAAAAACCCAGTAAGAAAGAGGTGGCTCAGGCCAATATTACGGAACCTTCTACCTGTATTGAAATTATTAAGCGCCTAACCAGAGATGGTGTATTTCAGGAGCATATTGATGAGCAAGACCGTCGTATTCGGCGCGTTTCTTTGACCAATTATGGACACGAAATCAACAAGCTGGTGGATGAACGAATGACCAATCTCGGGCGGTTATTCACGGGTAATTTAAACGAAATGGAGATGCGTTCTCTTATTCCTACGCTCAAAAGACTCGTTCATTTTCACCAGCAATTGTACCAAAACCGAGATCAGTAGTCAATTCGACTCATCTTCAATTATAACAAGTTTGTTTTTTTGCTTAGGCCCTTGTTTACTGGGATTTAGCAGTGTATTTTCCATGGTGTAGGGGCCAATGCTAGCAAGTGGTATAGTGCTAGCTGGTCCAAAAACTTGAATTGAGGGATAAAGTGGTATAATTGAAGTGCTTTCCTATGTCCTCGCTGAGGAAAATACCATTGATCAAATAAGGACCCCTTGATAATTTCTTTGTCTCCCTGGCGCTATTTGCCAAGCCGCTTTTGGCCTGGGTAGCTAATTGCCTTAATTTTGATGGGTAACTTAGCTTATACTTCATCAAACCACAAAGGGATTATGCAAAAACAACGCACGATTCTACTGTTGCTCGTGTCGATCATTTGGCTCAATCTACACAGTCAAAGTACACCGTATCTGGCAGCGAACTCTAAGGCGCTTAACGCTATTGAAAAATTACAACTACCATTACAAAACAACGAACGCCTTCTCGAAGAAGAAATGGCCCGTCGTGGCCCGGGGATTGCACCGCGCTTTGCCCAGAAAATGGCCGTAGATGTTTCTCCCGCTACACATGGTACGTGGAGCTACCGCAATGGTAAGGCCGTTTGGCATCTACGTGTACCTTCTCCTGGCGCACGTTCACTCAACTTTGGTTTTGACCTTTACGAAATGCCACCGGGAGGAGAACTCCTGCTTTTTGACCCCGCTCAAAAAGAAGTACTGGGACCATTTACACCAGCTGATAATGAGGAACACGCTGAGCTTTGGACGCCCGTGATCCCTGGTGATGACATCATCCTGGAAGTTCGTGTGCCGATGGATCAGCAGGAAAACCTAAAGCTTCACCTCAAGTCTGTCAACCACGACTTCTTGGGCTTCCTGGATGTGGCAGAGAGCCTGGTTTCTGGTTCCTGTAATCTGGACGTCGCTTGTGGTGGATCTGACGGCTGGGGTATCGTAGATCAATACCGCGACATCATCCAATCAGTTGCTGCTTATGGTTTCAGTGGTGATATTTTCTGCACTGGTTTTCTGGTAAATACCGTGCGGGAAGACTGTACTGCTTACTTCATGACCGCTGACCACTGTGGATTAACGGCGGGCGCGGCACCGAGTATGGTTTTCTACTGGAATTTTGAAAACAGCACTTGCCGTCAGCCAGGTAGTGCGGCCAGCGGTGGCCCAGGTAATGGCACCTTGGGTAGCTTCAATACCGGCTCTGTTCTTCGGGCAACTTACGCTCCTTCTGATTTTACGCTGGTAGAATTAGATGATCCTGTGGTCGCTTCAGCGGACGCTTTTTACGCTGGTTGGGATGCGCGTGAAGTGCTGGAAACGGACACCCTCATTGCTATTCATCACCCCAATAATGAAGAAAAACGAATCAGCTTTGCCTTTAGTGGTGTTTACCGCGGCGCTTGGGGGCAGGCAGATGCCCCAATTCCTAATGGCAATCACGTCATTGTGGAGGATTGGGATATTGGTACAACCGAGGGTGGATCTTCGGGCTCGCCACTATTTGATAGTAACAAAAGAGTAATTGGCCAACTCCACGGTGGAGCAGCGGCCTGTGGCAATGATTTTTACGATAGCTACGGCTGGATGGCCTCCTCTTGGGAAGGCGGTGGAACTCCTTCTACTCGCTTGAAAGATTGGTTAGATCCGGATAATACGGGCATTAGAGTAATTGATGGACGAAACAACGAGCAGTGCAATTTCTTCGCCACTGCTTCTCCACCAGCACAGACACTATGCGCCCCCGCAACGGCCACTTTTAATGTTCAAGTAAGCTCGGCCTTTAGTAGCTCGGTGAGTTTGAGTGTTGAAGAATTGCCAGGTAGCCTTTCCGTCTCGTTTGATAATACCGTGGTTTCGCCTGGTTCTAGTACGCAGTTGACGATTGGTAACACCGCTAGCGCAACGCCCGATGATTACGTATTTCGTTTAGTTGGTACAGATGGTACTACGGAGGTAGATCAGCTACTGAGATTGACGATTTACGGCGATGCTCCAAACGGGCCAGCATTGTCTTTCCCTCCTAATTTTGCTACGGAACAACCTACCATCCTGACACTGGATTGGGCGGACGAAGCTTTCGTTGTTGATTATACCATACAATTAGCTACCGATCCTGGATTCTCTAGTATAGCGTTTAGTGATTCGGGCCTAGCGGAAAGTACCATTGATGTATCTGGTCTGGCTCCTGATACGGAGTTTTACTGGCGTGTTCGCGGACAGAATGCTTGTGGAGAGGGAGATTGGTCTAGTGTCTTCCAATTTGTTACCGCTGGTGATTTCTGTGGCCTGGGAGCTGCCGATACTGACGGTCTAACTATTGGCCCTAATGCTGGGGCGGTAACCAACTCTACAGTTGAGGTAACACAGCCGGGTACTATCGAGGAGATAAAAGTTATTTGTGTAAATACAGATCACTCTTTTGTCGGCGATTTAAGCGCTACGCTTACTTCACCCAGTGGAATTACGATTCAGCTCTTTAACCAATCAGATTGTGCAGGAGCGGGCCTCTTAGCAGATTTTGCTGATGATGCTACGCTTAGCGCTAACGATTTTGAGCAAGGGTGTAACGTTGGTAGCCAGGCTGCTATTGAAGGTGCTTATCGACCTGCTGAATCTCTGTCGGCTTTCATAGGAGAAAGTGCTGCTGGCGTTTGGACGCTTTCCATTACCGACAACCTCAATTTTGACGGAGGTAACCTCTTGGGTTGGAAACTGGAAGTGTGTACAGATGCTATCAATTCTACGGTAGACTTGGGAGGCACTTCCTTGGAAATTTGGCCTAACCCTACCAATGGCCCACTGCAAATCAGCTTCTCTGAAGAGCTAAATAGCGATGTGGACGTGGCTATTTACAATCTAGATGGTCGTTTCATACGACAAGCACGCTTACAGACAGCGGTTAAAACGGCTGAGCTAGATCTGAGTGATTTGGCGGCGGGTGTGTACTTACTGCGTTTACAGCATGAGTCTACTACTAAGACCGTGCGTATTGTGCGTCATTAAGCCAATACACCGGTAAGGTAGAGGAAGCGGAAGTTGGAACGCCTCGGGCACCAACTTCCGTTTCGCTTTTATTCCTTAAACCAACCAGCATATTTCAGATAAGCATTAGAAATGCGATCAATGGTGTCGCCAAACTGTTCGGGACTCAGAGCTTTGACTTTCTTGGCGGGGACACCTGCGTAAATATGGCCGCTTTCGCAACGCGTGTTTTCCAATACCACCGCTCCGGCTGCAATCAATACATTCTCCTCTACAACGGCATTATCCATGATAATGGCCCCCATGCCCACCAAGACACTATCGTGTAAAGTGCAGCCGTGAATAATGGCCCGGTGACCAATACTGACATTGTTGCCAATGGTAGTAGCAGCGCGCTCGTAGGTGCCGTGAATGACGGCCCCATCCTGGATGTTCACTTTGTTGCCAATGTGAATGCTGTTTACGTCACCACGTACTACAGCCTGAAACCAAACACTGCAATCATCTCCCATGATAGTATCGCCAATGATAGTAGCGTTCTCTGCGAGATAACAATTCTTTCCCCATTTGGGGGTGTAGCCGCGGACGGATTTGATGAGTGCCATTCAGTGAATTTTAGAGCTTGTTTGGGGATTTTGCGAACTGATTATCAACGATTTGTAGTTCTGTCTAAAGGGTCAAAACTGAGTTTGGCGGGCCAAATGAAGTT
>JBCBWU010000019.1:0-55012 GCA_039816955.1 Bacteroidota bacterium | reverse complement strand
TGCTTAGTCACGAGGAAAATCCTTCCGCTTGATCTTAACCATGTCGCCATTCGGATGGTGCCAGACAATACCTTCCATGAGGCAACCCTCACCAATAGCACTCTTTCTGCTGTTGAGGTATTGTACCAATTCGGCGTGCGTGTAAGGCGCATCCTTCAGTTGAATACGCTCCCTCCAGCTGGGCAGAGAAAAAAGAAAGACCTGGTTATTGGTTAAGTTCAGCGGATTACCCTGAATATTCTTACCAATAGCTTCACCAGACCATTCGCCATCGGGAACGGCTGAAAAATCAGTATTGCTGATCGCGTCCACCAGCCACTTGTCTTGTGATGTGCTGGTATCTATATCAACGTACCACGGATCGACAATTCCATTCTGCTTTTGCTGCTTGCTGGGGTTACGGCGCTTTTCGCTTCGAACCACCGTTCCATTACGTACGGTGACTCGAATGTTCATACCGTCAAGCTTTTCAGTTGTTACTGCATTGGCAAAGTCAAAGTCCACAATCAGCTGGGTATTTACCTTTCGGTCGGTTTCCCAGTTGCGGTCAAAGATGGTCAGAATCTTTCTCATATTGTTCAAATTAAAAAAGCCCCTTGGTTGGTGTATCCAAGAGGCTAATGTAGAAAACCTATTCTTATTTCAGTAGATCAATAGCATTACCTCCGGAACAGTATTCCGTTTAGTCCTAGAGGTAGATTATTGATCAGGTGCATCATTTGTCTTGTAGTCTTATTACGGTAGGGCAAACACTAAGCGTGCAGTAATTGTTCCTTCCAACTGCGGCAAAACCAAAAAAGTTCCGTGAGCTGCTAGAAATGAGAAGAGTCATCAAACCAAAGTTCAACGACTCTCCTACTTAACTAGTTCCTTAAGGTAGGGTTAAATGTCTTTCTACCTTCTACTCTCTCACCTATCTAATTCAAATTCATCGGTACGTCCATCAAAAGGACTTTAGCATTTTTGCTGGCGGTGATTTCAAAACCATCGGTATCCCAGATGCCAAAGCCATCGCGCTTATTCAAGTCTTGACCGGCAATGTTTACTTCACCTTCGATGACGAAAGCGTAAACGCCATTGCCACTTTTCTTGGGCTGGTAAGTGCCTTTGAATCCACCTTCCAACTCACCCATGTGGAACCAGGCATCCTGGTGTACCCAAACGCCGTCATCCTCTACGTTAGGCGAAAGCACCTGCCGGAATTCGTTCTTCACGTCCTTATTCTTCAAGGTAATCTGATCATAACGAGGTTCTACCCCTTTTTGGCGAGGGAACATCCAAATCTGCAAGAAGCGTACCTCTTCAGACTTGCTCTCGTTGTACTCGCTATGGAAAACACCCGTGCCAGCACTCATGACTTGCACATCACCCGTTTTGATTACGGCTTTGTTGCTCATGCTATCCTCGTGCTCCAACGCACCCGCTAAGGGAATAGAGATAATCTCCATGTTATCATG
This sequence comes from Bacteroidota bacterium, assembly GCA_039816955.1. GTDB lineage: Bacteria > Bacteroidota > Bacteroidia > Chitinophagales > Saprospiraceae > Lewinella. The sequence goes on along the minus strand of JBCBWU010000019.1, from coordinate 53,555 downwards.
AGGGTGGCGTCCGAAACCGCGGCCTGGAGCTACCACGTCATCATTCAATACGCGCAACACACCAAAGTGGACGCGATCTGGATTATAGTAATTGGCGAAACTAAAGGTATGGTGGCTGTCCAACCATCCGTGGTTAGCGTGTCCTCTGGTGCCCGCTTTATGCAATACAGTTTTCATGGTTTTGATTTCTTTATTTGGTAAATGGTTAAATCCCACCGGCTCCATCAGCTTATCGTAAGTTGATTTTTCGGTACTGCTGGACCCGGCACCCAATTTTGTACTCAGGCCTAAACCAGCTGCCCCCAGTAGGCTGTTTCGTAGAAAGTCTTTGCGCTTCATGATCTCATTGTTAGTACACTACAAAGATGACCACTTGTTCGGTGCTAAGACATAGAAAAATGGAAGGGGTACATATAAAAATGGCGGATAGCAGGTTTTGAAGTAGGAAAGGGGGATTGGAAGCCGGAAGTGGAAGGTCGAAGGTCGGAAGTGATCAAACTACTGGTGAGTGCTCTATAGCTCCGAATTCCCACCTCCCATTTTCGAGTTTACATATCTATCTACATTTCTCTGAAAGTTCATCCAGTGCTTCTACTTTACCGAGTTTGCAAGCTTTGGTGAAAGCCTCCCCGATACCAGATAGTGGACGACCTTGAGTAAGTTAGGATTACCATTTGCACAACATCTCTTCGTATTATCCAGTTATTGGACATAGCTAAACCAACTACTCGATGAAATTAAAGATTGGATACTACAAGTGTGCCTTGTTCCTACTCTGCGCATTTTTTCAAGGAAAGACGTTTGGTGTAAGCTTATGTGCTCAAGATTTAGACGCCCCTCGTTTCTTTGAAGTAAACTTCCAATCTTTATCTACCACTGCTTCACCCGTTTATGGGGTTCAGCCAGCGGTTTTACCGGGAGCAATTAGCCCAAACTTCCTCTTTGATGCCTCATTGCGTTTTCCAATTGAGCTAGGTGGCAAGACCAAGTTTATTGGGCAGGTTGATGTACAGCAGGAAATCATGTTCGGCTTTTGGGAAGCGAGGGAAGCAGAGGTAGAGGATATCCATTTGTACGAGAATCGCTTGTCGCTCATCGTCATGCACGACTTTAATGAAGAAATGCGCCTCTACGCTACCTTTAGAGGAGGATCAGGTTCCAGTCAGGTTTTTGATTTTCGAAACGGTGCTAAGAGTTTTAACCAGGTGACGCTTCTGGAGAAGCGGAGTCCAGAGCGTAAGTGGGGAGTCGGTTTGGTACTATCTTATCAGAATCGTTTTAGTTTCCTACCGGTTGTGAAATACGAAGGTCCCATCTTTGGGAAGTGGGATTTAGACCTACTCTTGCCTGCTCGGGTTTTGCTACGGCGGTCCATCAATAAAAATTCGCGTCTTTTTGCGGGTGTTCGAGCCAGTTCTGGTACCTATTTAGTAGGGGATAATGCTTTGCAGAGTGATATGTACGCTAATACCAGTTATCGCCGTCTTAATCTGAAAGGTATTGTTGGTGTTGAACGCCAGATTAGCCCTTGGGTAGGGCTACGGGCTGAGATAGGCGCTAATCTACCGTATCGCTCTGGCTTATATGATTTAGAGAATCCGCGTTTAGAAATCCATGATTTCAACCAACGCATTGTACCGCACGTCAACCTTGGCTTTTTCTTGTCTTTGCCAAAGTAAAATCTGAAGAGAGATTTGCTAAGAATGCTTACCTTCTGTCATTCACAAGAGGTACGCAAGCTTATGACTCCCACTATCCAATCCTTCAAAAAGAACTACCAAACGGCAGATCACTACGATGCCATCATCATCGGTTCCGGCATGGGTAGCCTTACTACGGCGGCTATGCTGGCCAAAGAAGGGCAACGCGTACTGGTCCTTGAACGCCACTACACGGCCGGTGGCTATACTCATGTTTTTAAACGCAGGGGCTACGAGTGGGATGTCGGTATTCACTACATCGGAGAGGTACAGCGCCCCAAAAGTATGATCCGACGCTTGTTTGACTATGTAACTGATGGCCAACTGAAGTGGGCCGATATGGGGGACGTTTACGATCGGGTAGTAATTGGGGATAACATCTACAATTTTGTCAAAGGGGTAGACAACTTTAAGCAGCAGCTGATCGAATACTTTCCGGAGGAAGCGGAGGCAATCGAACAATACGTAGACCTAGTTTTTGCTGCTAATAAGACCTTTCGCAATTTCTACATGGAAAAGGCGATGCCACCTCTAGCCAGAACGATTGCTGGTGGTTATCTCAGGCGCCCTTATCTGAAATTTGCCGAACAAACAACTCAAGAAGTACTGGAAGGGTTGACATCTAATAAGCAGTTAATCAAGGTGTTAACAGCTCAGTATGGAGACTATGGCTTACCACCTCGGCAGAGTAGCTTTGTCATGCACGCCGCGGTAGCCCGGCATTACTTTGCGGGCGGAAGTTTTCCCATTGGCGGCTCTTCTCAGATTGTGGAAACCATAGCGCCGGTACTGGCAAAGACGGAGAGTACGATTCTTATTAGTGCAGATGTGAAGCAGGTACTAATCGAAAAGAACAAAGCCATCGGAGTAGAGATGGCCGATGGTACCCGCTTTTCGGCAGATCGGATAGTGAGTGGTGCGGGTCTGTTTACAACCTATCGGAAATTATTGCCAGAGGCAGCAGTTCGTAAGCACAAGCTGGAAGAGCAACTACAAAAAGTGCGACCATCAGTGGCACACGCCTGTTTGTACATCGGTTTGGAAGGGAGCCCAGAGGACCTACAAATACCAAAGGCTAATTATTGGATCTATCCCGAAGAGGGGGAACACGATGAAATCGTTGAGCGCTATTTGGCGGATACCAGTCAGCCATTTCCGGTGGTTTATGTTTCTTTCCCAGCCGCGAAAGATCCAGATTGGTCAAATCGCTACCCTGGGAAGAGTACAATTGACATCATCACACTACTGCCATATGAAGAAGTTGCCGATTGGGACGGTACAAGATGGAAAAAGCGTGGGCAAACCTATGAGGAATACAAAGAGAACTTGGCACAACGCCTGCTGGCTGAACTTTACCGTCTGGAACCGCAGTTAAAGGGAAAGGTGGAATACTACGAACTTTCCACGCCCTTAACGACCAAGCATTTTGTCAATTACGAGCGGGGTGAAATCTATGGCTTGGATCATAGCCCGGATCGCTTCAAGAACAAATTTCTTCGGCCACACACCGCCATTCAGAACTTCTACCTTACCGGTCAGGACATTGTCACTGCTGGGGTAGGGGCGGCCCTGTTTTCGGGTCTGCTAACGGCTTCGGCTATGACGAAGAAGAACTTGGTGGAACGCTTGTTTGAATAGGTAAGTTCTCGGAGGACTCAAAGTTCTCCGAGAACTCGACGATACCCTACGGCTTCGCCTTCGGCCCACTGATCAAATCAATATTACTCTCACGAATCAGCTGGTTGAGCTTCGGTACCTCCTGGTTCATGACCCGGCGATATTCAATCAACTCCTCGTCGATCAATCGAGAAATCTCTTCTTTGACATCATACGACTGTGCCGTGGGGCGGAAGTCGCCAATATCGGCTAATCGATTCAAGTGGCCCAGCTTATTGGTCAACCTAATCGGGAAGTTGAGTGGATCTTGACGACTCCGGTTCTTAGTCTGGTACAACTCCTTTTCCACCTCCGTCAATTGGTCCGTTACATTTTTGGCTTGCTCACGTAAAGCAGCATGAGCATCTCCTTCTGGTAGGCGATCTACAAAATCGTTGATCTGCTTGCGGACGTCGCGTAGATCAATGATCGCTTGGTGGGCTTCACTCACTTTGTCTTGTACCGACATCATAAAGTCAAACTGTGCGGCCAGGTCTTCTGCCGTAGCTTCTGAGCGGGGATCGGCCAGGATTTCGAAGCGTTGTGTCTGCTCCGTTTCGCCTACTTTTAGCCGCACCTCATATTCCCCAGGTGTTGCTTTTGGGCCACGCATATTTGCTCCCCACATTACCATGCCGTCGAAGTCTACGCCATCAGGGTAACGCATATTCCAGTTAAAGGTATTACCTCCTTTTTCAAACTCCAGCTTTTCACTCTTTTCTTTGGCACTAGTAGAGTAGGTACGAATCAGGTCACCATCCGCTTCGTAGAACGCCAGCGCTACTTCCACGCTATCGGCTGGTACTTCATTTACGTTGAAGTGTACCGTTACACCACCGGGATGGTTAGCCCCTCGGGTCTTACTCGGGCGGGCCTGTCCACCATCCATACGGTAGGCGTCCATTGGCTCGAACAAATACTGATCAGCATTTACTACTTCCTCACTGAGTTGGTGCAGTACGGTCAGATCATCGATTACCCAGAAGCTGCGACCTTGGGTAGCGGCTATGAGGTTATTATTCTTCAGCGCCAAGTCGGTGATTGGTACAACAGGTAAGTTCATCTGGAACGGCTGCCAGCTAGATCCATTATCAAAGCTGATATACATGCCCGACTCGGTACCGGCATAGAGTAGTCCTTCCCGCTCTGGATCAGCGCGCAGTACGCGTGTAAAGTGCAGCTTGTCGATGCCTTTAGTAATGGTTTTCCACGTAGCACCATAATCGCCGCTGTAATACAGATATGGAGTATAGTCGCCCAACTTATAGCGGGTGCCGGCAATGTAGACCCCACCAGGATTATGTGGGTCCACTTCAACACTATTGATCATGGTCCATTCTGGCATACCACTTGGTGTTACCTTGCTCCAATTCTTGCCACCATCCCTGGTAAGGTGCAATAAACCATCGTCAGAACCTGCCCAGATCACACCTTCCTCGTGCGGTGATTCCACGGCTGCGAAAATGGTACAGTAGTATTCTACCCCCGTGTTGTCTTGCGTGATGGGACCACCAGAAGACTTTAATTTTTCCGGATCATTCCGGGTAAGGTCCGGCGAGATAATTTCCCAACTCTGGCCACCATCTTCCGTCACGTGCAGGTGGTTGGAAGCGGTGTACAAGCGCTTGGGGTTATGCGGAGAGAAGAAAATGGGGAAGTTCCACTGGAAGCGGTACTTCATGCCTTCGGCGCCGTAGCCCATTGGGTTATCCGGCCAAACATTGATGGCCTGTTCTTGCTTGGTGCGGTGGTTGACCCGCGTCAGGTAACCACCGTAGCTGCCACCGTAGACAATGTCATTATCCAGTGGGTCAATGGCAATATGTGCACTTTCACCACCGGCAGTTGGCTCCCAATCTCGCTCCCCAATGTAGCGACCATCCGAGCGGTGGGCAATCCGTACCGTACTGTTATCCTGCTGCGCACCGTAGATGCGGTAGGGAAAATGGTTATCAGTAGTTACGCGGTAAAACTGCGAGGTAGGTTGATTATAGTAAGTACTCCAGTTCTCACCGGCATCAAAACTTACCTGGGCACCACCGTCATCGGCAATGATCATGCGCTGATTATCCTCCGGGGCAATCCACAGATCGTGGTGATCACCATGAGGTGCGTTGTAAGCCTTGAAAGTAGCGCCACCGTCGGTACTTTTGTGGTAACGGACATTCATCACGTAGCAGATGTTCTCGTCTTGGGTATCCGCATAGATTCGCGTGTAGTACCAGGCACGCTGACGCAGCGCACGGCTATCATTGATCTTGCGCCAGTTCTCGCCACCATCGTCTGAACGGTAAACGCCACCCTTGTCATTTTCAATAAGTGCCCAAACGCGGTTGCTATTGACTGGTGAAACAGCTACGCCGCTGATACCCCAAACGCCACCGGGTAGTCCTTTGTTAGAAGAGATGTCCGTCCAGGTATCACCACCATCGGTACTCTTCCAGAGGGCTGATCCTTCGCCACCACTTTCCAGGCTAAAAGGGGTGCGACGCACCCGCCAGGTAGAGGCGTACATGATACGTGGGTTGTTTGGATCTAGAAGTAAATCCACAGCACCCGCATCAGCATTGACGTAGAGAATTTTTTCCCAGCTCTGACCACCATCTTTAGAACGATAGATCCCTCTTTCCTCGTTGCTTTTAAATAAGTCACCGAGTACAGCTACGTAAACCAAATCTGGATTCTCTGGATGGATACGTATCCGTGGAATATGTCTGGATTCCGGTAGGCCCATGTGTTGCCAGTTCTTGCCGGCATCCACACTCTTGTACAGCCCATAGCCGTAAGAGACGTTACCACGAACGGTCACTTCACCACCTCCTACGTAGATCACATTCGGATCGGCTTCACTCACGGCAACCGCACCTACCGAACCACCAAAGTGGCCATCGGAGATATTGGCCCAGGTTTGGCCACCATCCGTAGTGCGCCAGACGCCACCACCGGTAGCGCCGAAATAGTATAGGTTAGGCTTTCCTGGTACACCACATACAGCTGCGGAGCGTCCACCGCGGAAAGGGCCAATGGAACGCCATTCCAGACTACTGAAATGGTCTTCTTCAATAGTTTGTGCACTGGAAGATTGTGGTGCCAGTAATCCCAAACATAGAAGGCTAAGGAGAAAGGATAATTGTTTTAGCATTTCGTCAGATACTAGTTTTTGAATAGTCTTTTAAGCGGAAATTTGGCTTGGAGGGGTTACTTGTCTCTAATGTAAGAAAGTACATCACGGAATGTTCTCAATGAGCTAAGAAATGCGCCAAATTACTGGCTATTTGCATCCAAAAGGTATGCGGTCAGCCATTTTCATATGTATGATCTTGTTTTTACTTCCCGCGACGAATAGCTGGGCTTGCACCTGTAGTTCCAGTCCTGGTTTTGATTATTATGCTTATGATGCCGCAGTCTTGGTGATTGAGTTAGAAGTGCTTGATAAACTGCCCGAAGCGCAAGAATTGCCTGCTCCGCCAAGTCAAACTGATCGCCCTGGCCCACCAAGACCACCAGTTCCCCCTCAGTCTTACGAGACCTTTCACATCAAACCATTGCACGTATTTAAGGGAGAGCTAGGTGATATTAACCTCCTTCGCACGCTAAATCGAAACTCCAGTTGCTATTGGGCACCTAAGGTAGGAGACCGCTTTTTGCTTTACGTAGAACGAGTGACTACTGCTGAGGAAGAATCCTACCTGATTATCAGTGATGCTTGCCAGCGACATTTATTTCCCGAGTATCAGCACTATCAATCAGAAATAGCGGCCCTCCAGCAACTGCAAAATGCCAATAATGGCCGTTTTAGGATTGAAAGTCCTAGCGGAAATGATCGTCCGCTAGTAGAAGGCCGGTTTCGGAAAGGTAAACCCGTTGGGCAGTGGAAAGTGTACGATTTGTATGATCCAACAAATTCAGAACCACTGGTGCGGTTTCGTATGCGAGCTGGCAAAATCTCGAAAATGCGTTGGACAAAAAAGACGCTCTTGCCAGCTAGCCAGCGATATGTCATTGTGTGGAAATATCGAAGCTTAAGCTGGTGAGAAGGGAAAAAACGAAAATAATCTAGCGGAGCATTTACCTTTTATACAATCTGGCACATATACCAGTGTTAATGCACGTACAACTGCACTATCGTTCATCTTCAAACACTGAAATTATGCTGCCCACGATTCAGATCCATAACACCCTTCCGTTAAATTTAAAAGTACATTTTACGGCTGGTCCGAATGCAGATAGTTCCTTATTTGTCGGACGACGTTCCAAGGTGAATGTATCCCTTCATCCCAATGATGTATTTGATATCTCCTGGTCGAGAAATAGTGAATTCTCTTTTATAGAGGGAGTTAGTCTAGCAAGTACCGTGATCGATCAGACTAAGCGAGTACTAACCGTTGAGGAATCACAACTAAAATCATTCGAGAATCCAGACGCCTACTCGGATTCTTTTCCACTTAATTTTGACGGCTTCGCTTATTATAAGTTCGATAAAGATGGTAAGCTAGCTACAGATCCACTAAAAGGCGATTCTATCAACGCCAAACCAGGGGACCTTTTCAAGGTGGTTTTGGCCGCTGATAAAGACAAAGCAAATGGTAGTTTGGTAGGATATTTCATGGTTGATCCTCAATTTCAAGCAGGAGGGGATGATAGCAAGTATGACCCATATGCTGCTTGGATGACATTTAACTTTAGCAGTTTTGGAAGCATCACTGATGGTGCATATGCTGCTTTGTCAAGTAGTGATGCTTTAGCATACCGTTTGCCCAATTACAATCCGGGGCTATTTCTGGCGCAAGACAAAGGAATCAATCTCCATGAAGGACAGATCGTGCTATACAATCAGGTTGGAACGGTAGATGATTCAGGCGCTTGTACCTTTCCTGATGGTACCCAGTATATCGCTATTGATCACCAGATAGCAGATTTGTCAACCATTCTAAAAACAGTAGCCTCTTACTTCGGTGATACCGATTCGTTTGATGTTCAAATGATTCAGTTTGGTCCAAACACTGGTGTCGATACTTTTTCTGATACAAATTTTGGTGGAAGCAAAAGCACGCTAAGTCCTGACAAGGGCCAGTGGCTTAAAACGGATGCCTCTTTTGCCAGTCTTCAGTTTGTAGAGTTGGAAACGCAAGCGCAGGCCCATATGCACGTGCAGTGCGATTTGGCACAAAGCCTGAGCCATGATACGGACCCTGATGCAGCTAATCCCACGGAGTTTCGGGTTAACGTGCAGTTAGCACGTCAAAAGAAAGACGGAACGTTTCCAAAAATTCGCTTGGAAGTGGCGAATCAGGATGACTTTAATAGTGATTTTAACTCCATTACCGTCAACGGCAAATCTTATGATTTTGACAGTAATACCAACCAAACGGATTATATCTCTCCCAACGGTTTTGGTAAAGTTATTGCCACCTGGTCTCCTTCTGATAAGCGAACGGGTACCCCCAAATTATACTTGCACACGGAGGCCATGCCTGCCCATTCTGCAGTAGTGGTGTCACCCGCTACTACTATGCATCACCGCATGGCTAAGATGCAGTATCCTAACGGAAATGATGCCGCCGGTGATTTTACGAAGCATATCATAACAAAAGCAGGAGATAAGAAGATTAAGCTAGGTAAAGATCAGGCTGGTAAGGTCAAGGACATTACCCAGCATTTGCAAAAATCGGTGGTACATAGTTTCAAACATACTTCTGCCGGTAATCAAACGCACCATGTCATTGAAGGCGCGAGTTTCGTGAAGGCCTACCAGTCCGTCACGATGGATTATAGTGATGCCTCAAACCCGACATTTAGCACCCAGGCAGCGGGTAGTAGTGATGTCAATGTGCTCTTGGCACAATTCCAATCTGCCACAGTTGTGGCACCGACTACAGACTTGGTTTCCCTGATTAGTCTTGGCGACATAGAACACGTAGCAGTATCCGGAGCGGCAGCTGCCTACGATACCCTCAAGAAAGCAGGTGAGGCCGGTGAAAAAGCCCTTAAGGATTTAAAGAAGCTCGAAGATGCCGTAGAGAATGCCCTGGTAGCCGCGGTAAAAACCGTTGGTGGAGACCTGGTGTACTACGCCATACAAACAGTGGAAGAAGTAGCTACTATCGTAAGCAAAATCTACGATGCTATTAAGGTGGCGATTACGGATATCATTGCCTTTTTCGAATTTCTATTCACCGTATTTGAAGACATCAAAGAGATTTATTCTGGCCTGAAGGATCTGCTAGATACTGCGTACACTAAGTATTTTAGTCAAGGTGCTATTGACAAACTCAAGGATGAGGCAGATAAGCTGGTAACGGATGCTTTTGATAAAATCGATAGTCTGCTCGATGCGCCTCCTTCTACGGATCACCAGGAAACAAATGGGCATAAGGCCAGTAATCCTGGGAGTGATTCTGCGAAGGAAAAACTGAATTGGCTGTTGACGGAGTTACTCCATGAACTGGAGGGAGGTAATGTCGGAAGTGGGACCGACAATCCGTTTACCGATTTTGTTGCAGAGTTAAAGGAGGAGACTGGGGATGCTACTTTGGCCTTTGCTAAGAAGACCATTGGTGATTTTACGAGCAGAACCAACCCAGTGGATAATCTACACGAGTTTGGCAATGATTTCATGAAGAACCTGAAAAGTTCGTTAGGTGGTATACTGGATGGTTGGGAGAAAAGCATCAAAGCACATATTGTGGATGTTGCGAAGGACGTGGAGAAAAACCCATTAGATCAAGGCGTTTCACAGCAACTTCCTCCTTGTTTTACTAAAGGTATTGTTGGTAGATTCCTCAAACTTACCGGACTGGGAGATCAGATTCATATTACGGATTCAGTTACGCCCGCAGATGCTCTTTGCCTGCTTTATGCTATTCCGGCAGGTATATCATACGCCTTAATCAATGCATTTGACAATCTTGAAGCTGTTGCAGATCCGGCTCCGGATCCGGTAGGAAAGATTCTGAAAGATCCTGTTTTCTGGGATATTATGGCCATCCTCACTGATATTACTAAAGGAGTAACGGCTACCCTAAATGTTGAGAAAGGAGCAGGAGGAAGTGCGTCTAGTTTACCCGATTTGGTCAAGCAGCTTTTCCAAGGTTTTGGCATCATGAGTGCTTCTGTTAAGTCTTATAAATTGATAAAATATGCAGATGATTCACCAGCTGCTAATGTAATGAAGGGCTTGTCTGTTGCTCGGATTGCCGGCGGATTTATTGCGGCAGGAGCAATTGCCGATGATGTACCCTTAGCCAAAGTTCAATGTGGTATGGATGTCTTTCAGTCCGTCTTTGGCATCAGCTATGCAATATATCAAATGACGGAAAATCCGGCAAAAGGCAAACTCAATTCGCCCTACCTGGGATACAGCGCCAATCTGCTGGAGGCAATATCCGGATTAATGGAACTAGCCGTGATTGATGAAGAGCCTGACTCCCGAACGGCCGCAATCATCCTTATGGACGCCATCCGTTTAGTGGGTGCCACCCTTCGGATAGCCGACCTTATTGAAAATAAATAATACTTACTCACCACTTCATTTAAAATAAAGAGCTATGGCTAATTGGATAGTGCGTAGGATGCTTCATCCAAAGAATTTTAATAGAGATCTTCCCAGACAGTTTCTTACGCTGAACGAATTATACGATGATCCTTCGATCGACTTTATTGATGAAAAAGTACATCCGATCTTCTACAAGGGTTTGGGGCCGATCCATGTAAATTATCAGGAAGAATACCGCAAACCTATCTTCTACAACTATGGAATGTGTGGTTTCTACTGTATTTATAATCAGGAGGGGGAATTATCCCAGGACCAGTTTGGATTTAATCCACCAATAGGTTCACCCCATCCGGGTTCGCCTATTCCGGAAGCGGTGGACTGGAAGCCAGACAATGAAAATGAGTTTATGCCCTATCTAGGCGTCGAAGATAAACAGCCCATCACATCCCTGGACGGGTATCCAAGTAGTTATTTGGGAAAGGTAATAGAAACCAATACGGGAACTGTTCTTTTTTCATATCCACCAAGTCTACCTTTTCTTCAATACACGGGTTATTACGATTCGGGACCACCGAACATCGCTATTCTTAAAGCTTCGGGTTACGGTAGTGTTGACAATTCTCCTAATACAGAATACTCCGGCCCCGCGGTAGGAGTTAAGCCAGAGTGGACCATTATGCGGGTAGACTCATCCGATGATGTTGATTTGGCTACCTTTAGTCAGACACTCGCCGATAAATTGAATGATGATGGTGCCGATTTTGGCGGCCTGCACCCGCTGCAAATGAAGATGCCCATATTTGTTTCGGGGTCTCACCAAAATCATTATACTGCAGTGGTATTTTACACCAAATCTTACGCAGAAGCTGCACCAAATACTTTTGTAGTGAACGATCAGCATGATCCCTATCACAACAAAATCATCTTACCTTATTCCGCTTCCTATCGAAATGCCAATGGCGAAGCTTTCAGCCGTTGGTGTTGGATTCAGCAGTCGCGCCTAATTCACCATAGTGACGGTGGTCGAGATCACGCTTTTCAGGGAGAGAAGGCATTGATTGGTGCGCTAGAGCGCCTACCACCCGCTCAGCAATTTCTGGCGCAGGTATCTTGTACACAAAATTATGAGCCACTGCTGTTTTACCTGAATTACCCACTGGCTTACTACGAAGGCTACAAGAAGGTGACTTCCGACGACTTGTCTGCCGCAGCCGCTACTAATTCGGACCAGAAATACATTTTTCTAAATCTGTCCGGTGAGGATATCGATGTATATGTACTAAGCGGTGATAGTGGTTTGGATGATCAGCAAGTAGGTGAGGATGCTATTTGTATCCGCAATACTTATTTGACTAAGGGTTACCACCAGGGTGCCAATAACCTCAAATTTAAGGTGACCAAAAAGGGGGATGCAGATACTGTTCTGGGATACTACCAGGCCGTAGACGTACCGGATTTGCACGACTATCACGTCACCATCATTGTTGAACCAAAATCGGATTAGAGCTCATCCGGCACTGATTACTTTGTGGTGGCTAGGTAGTCAGTGCTAATGCTCGCTCCTGACTTAAGAACTAGCATTTTCTTTTCGTTACATTGGGCAGAATGATTTAGATTCGCGGCGCAAAATCCAGCCAAATATGCCAGTACGCCGCTTGCCCGCTGAATGGGAACCTCAATCCATGGTGCAATTCACTTTTCCACACGCGGAGAGCGATTGGGCAGATGATCTTGCGGAAGTTACTTCCTGTTTTGTGCGGTGCATAGAAACGGTAAGTCGTTTCCAAAAAGTACTTGTGGTTGCGGATGATCGAGAACGAGTAGCGAAACTGTTAGCAGATCTGCCGAAGGATCGAATTACCATTGTAGCCTGTCCCAGCAATGATACCTGGGCCCGTGACCACGGCGGCATCACAGTAATGCAAGATGGAAAGCCCGTGTTGCTAGATTTCATGTTCAATGGCTGGGGCCTAAAGTTTGCGGCAAACAAGGACAACCTCATTACACGCACATTGCATCTATGGGGCTTTTTCCACGACTGGCCACGCGAACAACCGCCAATGGTGTTGGAGGGTGGCGCGCTAGAAACCGATGGCCAGGGTACGCTATTATCCACGACAGAGTGCCTGATGTCTCCCAACCGCAATCCCCACTTGTCCTTTGCGGAGACAGAGGCTGCCTTACAAAAGTACCTGGGGGTAGATCGCTTTCTGTGGCTAGATAACGGTTATTTGGCGGGTGATGATACGGACTCACACATTGATACCCTAGCCCGCTTTTGTGATCCGGAAACGATAGCCTATGTCCAATGCACCGATGAACAGGATGAACACTACGCCGAGCTCAAGCTGATGGAACAGGAATTGCAAAGTTTTCGCACTCGGGCAGGGAATCCTTACCGTTTGATACCGCTTCCTTGGCCCACTGCTTGTTATGCGGAAGATGGACATCGATTGCCAGCGACCTACGCTAATTTTTTACTCATTAATGGTGCCGTACTGGTACCCACCTACGGTGTGCCGGAAGATGAGACAGCTTTACAGGTATTACAAAGCTGTTTTCCTGAGCGGGAGATCATCGGTATCAATTGTCGTTCGCTGATAGAGCAACATGGTTCTTTGCACTGCATCACGATGCAATATCCTGTGTAGTGTATGTTTTGTGTATTGCTTGATTGCTATAGAGATGCATTGCAATGCGTCTTTACAGTAGAAGTCAGCCCAAAAAATAGGCTCGCAGGCCATAGATTGCTGCAAGCCTATTTCGTTGGCGTCACGGAAAGGTTACTTCCCGTTTAACGCCCAATCGTATTCTTTGTAGCTCACCTTCGTTTGCTCGCCCAACTCTACGTCGGTAAAGCCATTGATGTAGCTGGTTACATTACCAAAATCACCAGCGTACCATTCGAAGATTTTTGAGATTGTTATCTCTTCACTGGAGATGGTGTTGTAGGCAGTATTGTTGATGAAGCGGCGAGTGAGTCGCTGCAAAGTACTATTCAGATTATCTGCCGTAAACGCCCGATTATGGATCGGAGGACAAGAAGCGGCCGCACAATTTACCGCAAAGTGAATGCGGGCATCGCCGTAGCGGGCGCGGAGGATATCGTTCTCAATTTGATTAAGCGAATAGGTGCTACCACCTATATTGATCCATTTCCGGTCCCAAGGGTTGCCACCGTGCAGGTTCTTAATGCTGCTCACGGGATGATTGTCTACGATTAGCTTGATCGTAAACGCATTGTAGGCATTGATCCAGTACGCCATGATCTGATTCCGACTCCAGCCAGACTGTGGTGGAAAGCGCTGCAGTTCTGTCAGGTAAGCTTCCAAGGTACTTTTGCTGTTCTTTAGACCACTGTAATTGACCTGCCCACTAGAGCTCACAAAGTTGCGGAGAATGCTATCCCACGAGCCATGATCAGGCATGGTCTTAGGAGCGGGCGCTTCCTCCACCATAACCGGTTCGGGCGGGGTAGGAGCAGGCGTTTCCATTTTCTTTTCTGTCAATACTGGACCGGATGGACGTTCCTTAGCTGGTGGAGTAGATTCCAACTGTACGTTAGTTACCTCCTTTTCTGCTGGTGGTGTATTTGACTCCACAGGAGCCACGGGTTCGGTAGCTGGTTCAATGGAGGTTTGATTGACAGCAACCGCGGTTGGCGTTTCTGCCATAGCAGTATTGTCGGATTCCTCTGAGCTCATAACCTCAGTAGTTTCCGTATCATCTGTTACTGTGCTTTCTTGCGGTGCCGCGGAACAACTAACAAGGAATAGCGCAAATAGGAGGAAGATGTTGGTTTTCATGGTTTTTTCGTTGTTGTTTTGAGAATAAAAACTGTCCTTGACAGGATTAAGTTGTCCGCATCCGAAGAAGTTGTTCGAATGCGGACAAAAAACCATGATCTGCCTTTTCTCCCTTAATCTACTACAATCCGCTTCACTTCTACGGTGTCATTTTGCTGATACTGTAGCCAGTAAACGCCGGAAGGTAAGTTGGAAATATCAATAGACTGGCGCGTTCGACCAGCGTTCAGCGGTAGCTGCCCATTGAGTATCACTTGACCGCTACTATTCAGTATAGTCCAATTAACTTGGCTGCTCTCCGGACTATACCACTCAGTTTGGATATTGGTCTTGGCCGGGATTGGGTATACGGCAGATAACTGAAGCTCTGTTTGCTTGCGCTCCAAGCTAATGATTGGTGTATAATCGAAGCTTCCATCAAAATCAATGGTCTTGATGCGGTAGAAAGACATTGGGAACGGACGATGATCCATCCACTGATACTCCACCTCTTGATCACTGTTACCAGCGGCGGGTAGCTGGCCAATGACTTCCCATGCTGTTTCTCCTTCTACCAATCTTTCAATTTCGTGGAGTTGGGTATTGACCTCCTTACTACTGGCCCAGCGCAGGAGGTTGTGTTTAGCTTCGACCACACCATTGAAGTAACTCAATTCCAAGGGAAGGATAGCCACGTTAGAGCGGCCAAAGAAATTGGAGAAACCACTGATTTCAAATTCCAGCAAGTGACTAGAACCGGAGAAATTATTCATGGTATAGTTGGAGGCGATGACTTCACTAGCACCGGCAATGGGATCGCCACAAGTACCGCTAGTTCGTTTGAGTAGGTCAATATCTTGGAGGCTTAAGGCGCCTCCGGAGTCAATCAAGTCTTGCAATTCTTGTTCGGTGAGATAAAGACGAACAGTGGCGGCGGCGTTGTTAGCGACGGTGATCTGCCAATCACGGTCAAGTACTGGATAGTTTTCTTCGTCTTGACGGATAACACCAGTATGGATGTTATAATCTACGCTAATTGTCCCCAAATTATTGAACATGTCATTGATCGATACAATGCGGTTGCCACTTCCATCGGTGATGTGGATCCATTCTCCGTTTCCGCTAGAGGTAGCATTGTAGGAAGTGCCACAGCCTCCAGTGTTGGTAGGCGCTACGGTACAGTTTATACCAGGATCGTTGAGACTCATGCTAAATGTACCAGTTGCGCCATTCCAGCCATCGATCTGGACGTAATAGGTTTTGCCTGGTATCAAGCAACTCAGATTGATCAGGCGTGGACTGAATCCTCCCGCCGAGCCAGAATCATCATTGGCTGCAACCAGCATCCGTTGGTCAGCGTTGAACAAGTCGCTACAGTTATCGGCCTCCCACAAGGCCATTTGTAGATCAATGGCAGTGTTGAAGTCGATATCAATACTTCCAGATGCTGGTGCTGTGAAGGAGAACCAAACCGTATTGTGCAGGGTGTTTTCACACCAGCCATTTTGCACGGTACAGCCAATAGCATTGGGGCGTGGTTCGTTGACTTGGGAAGAGGCTCCTGTATTGGAACAGAGAACGGCTTCCCCGCCAATGTTTGCTGTAATGTCAAAGGCATCACAAACATTATCATTCAGGCAGTCCTTGGGTGCAATGTATAGGTCGGTAACGGATAAGCCACACTCAACCTCGGCAGTGAATGTAACGGTGACACTCACGGGTAACCCATCTGCTGGCAATCCGCTTAGATTAATCGTTTGTGGACTAGCAGTTATACTGAACGTTTGTGTCACGCCCGCTGCGCTCACTTCTAAACTTCCGCTACCGGGTGGAAAAAGGTAAGTGACAATAAAGGACTGGTCGTAAGTACCGCCACCATAGTTTGTGATACCACCGTTTCGGGAGATGGCACCGACCAGACAGTCAGTAGTGCAAAAATCATAGTCAAAGCTAACTGAGGTGCCACTCTCGCTGATGTTGAAAATTTTGATATTCGAACTTCCCCCATCGTAGGTGTTAGAATTAGGAGAAGTATCACAGGAGAAAGAGTCGTTGCTGCTAGAGCCAGGAAATAGGTCGCCATTGTCACCGCTATTGCCGTTTCCGTTAAGGTCTCCATCGCCATCCGCTTGCTCCACCTCTACCAGGCGCCGGTTCTCGTTAGCATTGGTGGATTGACTGGCGTCAATATGATAAATGGCTAGACCCTCACCTGGAATGTAGGTATCCCAACCCGTTTTCTGCCGATTTTCCAGAAGGAAGTATTCGTCACTATCTGGCGTGTTGAAACGGTAGGTCTCATCTGTGTTATCACTAAAGTCCATGTCAGTGACGGAGCCGCTTCCGCTCAGCTCAACTGGAGCTATCCAACCTAATTCCTCCTTGCACCAAGCCGAAAAGTGAGCTGGGGTTTTTCCACCATTGTTCCAGGTACCTCCCGCCATACAGCACCACCTGCCAATTCCTCGCGAAGAACCGTCAATGTCGTACAAGTCAGGTAGCCCCAAGGCGTGCCCAAATTCGTGAACTAAAACACCAATATTCGCAATATTCGTAGAGCCATATTTTTCTGGCTGGATGATGTAATCATTAATGATTTTACCGTCATAGGTGACACTTAAACCCTCCGCTGCCAGTACCCAGCGGTGTGACCAAATGTCGGCTACGTTGCTTGACTCCTCCGCGCCACGTCCAGAGTGGATCACTTCTACCACATCTACGCGTCCGTCTCCATCTCCATCGTACTGACTCCAATCTATGCCTGCAGCTTCTGCGGCATCGACAGCCTCCCGGATCAAGGGTACGGCATTGCGAAAGTTACGGTTGGCTAAACTTTCAATACCGTAAGTGGCTCGGTTATTCTCGGCCGTATACCAGCCTTCTACATCGGTATTTACCGTCAACAAGCCGTAGGAGATATCGATATAATAATCACGGAAGCTTCCGCTACTGCCATTGACACTATAGCCCGGTTGGTTAGCCATATTGTCAAAAGCTTGGAGATCATAAGTAAAGAGCTGGTCTGGATAATCGATCAATAGCAGGATAGCCTTCTGTACCCCAGCAGGAGGGAAAACAGCACTTACTGGCGGGTCATCGTCATCGTCGGTTTTGAGTTGATCGGCAGCTCGCAAACTAGCTAGCTTCTGCCCTTCAAAACGGAGGTTTGGCCGAATGGCTTGCAATAAGGCTTGTTCAGTAGAAGTACGTTGATCTATGGCGGAAACAGGTACTCCCGTCAAAAATAGGTCTCCTTTGAGGCCCCGGGTGGCGTAGCGATAATACTGGTCAGATTGGTCTTGCAGGATAGTAAACCCATCTACTGTTTCCAAATAGGCGACCGGACCTTCTGTAAATAAGTAGGCTTGGAAGGTCTGGCCATCGGGTTGCTCTAACACAATAGGATCAGGTACTGGAGGTACGCCACAATAGGTAGAAGAAGTGTTGATTTTTTGGGGTGTGACAACTGGCTGCTCAGCCGAATCAGAACGAAAGAATACGAATGCTAGTGCTGCTACTAGGCCAACGCCTAGCAGCTTTGGAGTGAGAAGTTGCATTTTTTTCATGTGTTTCAAAAGGGGGAAAAAGAAAAGAGAGCCGTTTACCAACTCTCTACACAAATAAATTAAACGTATTTTAAATTATTGAATTTAACTTGAAATTATTGTGACAGGGTAGGTGGAAAGTTAGAAGTAGGAAATTGGAAGTTAGAAATAGAATTCGGAAATGGGAGGTGGGAAGTCGGAGGTCGGAATTACAAGACCTCCGACTTCCACCTCCGATTTTAATAAGCATAAATCATCCGCTTGGTGTACAAGGGATAACCATCGACGATCAAAGTGTAGGAGTAAACCCCTGGCTGATACGCTTGATGGCGGAAGTCATAGAGGACTTCGTTGAGCCCGGGGCGGAGCTCGATTGGCAGCTCGGCCAGTGTCCGACCTTGCAGGTCACGTACAGCAATACTAGCCGACCGGTAACTAGGTACTTCTTCTACATAGATGCCAAAGTAAGTGGCTTCATCGAAGGGATTGGGCCGGTTTTGGAGTAGCCTAATATTTCTTTGCGCCCGAGTGATCTCATCGAGATTCGATTCAAAGTCGGCAAACTCTTCGCCGATAAAGAGGCTCTCAATGCCATTTTCATCTACCGTTGCTACTGAGGCTACGTAAGTCTGCATGGGGTTTAACCCACGGAGCGTATCTACTGCTTGGATCGTAAAAATGGTATCGAAATCGAGTTCAGTAAAACCTCTAAGACCAATACGGTAGGTTCCGTATTCGTTTGGATCATCAATGACTACCTCGAAGCCATTATCAACAGGATTTAGCTCAAAGTCAACCGCATCTTCCGGGCCTAAGGCGGTCATGGCGGCGGCATTACCGTTGATGACCGTATTGCGGGCCAGGTAGCGGAAGTCGACAAAGAAAGAATCAATGATCCCGTCGCCATTGGTATCTACCCCCAGGATATCATCAGAGGTGTGTTGGCGGTCATTATAGTCGGGATTGCTGGTATCGGCATTACCGTGCTCACTCGCTGTAGTGAAGCGGATGGCCGGATAGCCTTTGCGGCGAAATGGAATATGATCACCACCGCGACCCTCGCGGTCTTCCGTCAGCATAATATTGATTTCATTAACTTGATCGGCGACGGGAGCAATCATTTCATCGTATTCCAATTTCACGTAACGGGCTAGCATCTTATGTCGGGAGTTAAGATTACCAGCAGAAAAGATGCGCACGTTAGTACTGTCTATGACGTTGAGCCCTGGGCAACTGGGAACAGAGGAGGTAGCTCCACAAATAATTCCTCCTACAGTATCATTATTGTAAACTGCTCGCAGGGGCAAATCATTATCACGGCAAAAGTCGGCAAAGGCTTCTGCACCAAATAGGCCCTGTTCTTCTCCAGTGGTTAGCATAAATACCAGTGTACGGTCAAAGGTATATTGAGTCATGACACGAGCTAGCTCTAGTACGAGTGCCGAACCGCTTCCGTTGTCTTCCATTCCTTCAGCATCACATTCTACATCACAATTATCATTGCATCGGCTGTCGAAGTGGGCTTGGATGAGGACAAACTCCTCGGCGTGTTCGCCGGTACCTGGAAGTACTGCGAAAATATTGCGGTGTTGATTCATACCACAAACGCTGGCATCGAATTGGAAAAAGGATACAATCAGGCGATCACTCAAGGACTGAAACTTACCCAAGGCCCAGCGGCGGGCAGCACCCATTCCTTCAGTGGTGGAGGTGGTGTCAGAGCCCGTATGGCGTGTTCGGAAGGTAGACATGGCTTCCAAATACGCTTTAAGCGAATCGGTGTCAACTGAACTATTAATACCGCCGGCGATCAATTGCGGATCAACAATTGGGTTGGCTGGAAGATAGTCCGCAGGATCAAAGTTGCCACGAAGAATATCCTCCGCCAGCGGATTGGTGACTACTGGATTGGTCTGGGCCTGGAGTGTGGTTAGGCTGAGACTCAAGATTAGTCCTAATGCAAGGTATAGTTGCTTCATTTTTATGTGATTGAGTAAAGTTAGCTAATGCCGCAAAAGCAGAATGGGCATTCTCAAGATTGAAAATGCCCATTCGCTTCAGTTGTTCATTATGCTTTTGCCATTAAGCTGGCAAAAGTGTCAGGGGAAGGGCTACCCTTCGTCCCAAGCGATCTCACTTACACGGCGTTCAACCTGTGTGTAAATGGTACCACCTTCACGGGTGTCGATCTCATTTAGGCGACCCAAGCGGCGCATGTCTACCCAGTGGTGGCCTTCTAGCCATAGGGAATAACGGCGCTGGAATAGAATCTCGTCGATTAGTTCGTCCGTACTGGTACCACCAGTGTAGTCACCTACTTCCCAGATATTGCGGATAGTGTTGATGGCAGAAACGGCATCTCCACCCTGACGAGCTTGTGCCTCTGCGTAAATCAAGATCAATTCCTCATTACGAATCATTGGAATTGGGCTGATATTTGAAGTCCAGCGGGCATCTTGGTAAGCACCTACAATTGGATCGCTAGTAGCTACGTCATTCAAGCTAGCGTCGGTGATTGGGTTATTTACCCGCTCAGCAAACTTGGTAGTTACACGTACATCACCTGGTAAGGCGTCCTCAATCATCCGAGGGTGTACAATCAGAATCGTAGACGTTGAGGCATCCAATGGGTAGAACAATGGATTGTTCACATCTGGTGCGTTACCATATACATGGGTAGGTCCCTCCAGAAGATCTTGTGCATCAGCTGCATCCAGATTCATAAATGACTCACTCAAGGCAGTGAGTGCACCACCGTAATCCTCTGCGTACAAAGCAGCTCTAGCCGCGATCGCGCGGTTGATTTGCCGCATTGCGGTAGGATTCTTGTACAGAACATCATCAGGATCACTTTCATCACCAAATCCAGCGGTCAGGTTGAAAGAGAAGCTGCCACCGGCCTTGTCCAGGTCGGTAAAGCCTTCATCAAGGATGCTACGAATTTCTGTAAGTGCAGCATCAAAGCCCAAGGTTGGACCAGGATTCAGTGGATCTTCAACATCGACCCGGATACCATTCTCGAACTGTTGCAACAATGGCCAAAGTAATTGGAAGCCCTTAATGGTCTTCGCAAAACCGGTGTAGCCAAATGTTTCCTCTGTAGTCAGCTGAGTACTGTTATTGGCCGCTGAGATCAGAACGTTGGCTTGCTTAACGGCCAAGTAAGGATTTACGTAGGTACCGCCAGAGGCGAAGAAGTCAGGATAGGTTTCGGCATTTCCACCGAGGCCTAACCAGTCATTTAAGAAGCGAGGGTCAGAGCCAAAGAAGGCATACACCTCACGACCAAAGCTACCAAACATCTGAGCGGAGTTGGTAACGTAACCACGGTTACGCGCCTCTAGTCCGGTTACCAATACCTGCAATTCTGCTTTACTCGCATCGGCCGTAACCGAGGCCAGCGAGGGGTTGTTCGGGTCATTTACCCGATCTACATCACAAGAGGAAAGGCCAACCATGGCAACTATTCCTACGCCGATGAAGAGTTTATAAAAGATATTATTCATTGTTCTCATTTTTGATTAGAACTCAGCGTTCAAGTGGAAGAATAGACGACGGGCAGATGGGTATGGAGTTACCTCAATGTTACCCGTGATCGACTGCGTACCGAAGTTACTCACCTCAGGATCGTAGCTACCGTAATCGGTCCAAAGTAGAACGTTGTTAGCAGATACACCAACCTTCAAACGCTTGAACACACCAATCTCGTCTGGGAAAGTGTAGTACAAAGCAGCTTCACGCAGCTTCAAGTAGCTGGTTGGCTCAATGTAAACACCGGTATTACCGTCAGCAGCCCAAGCTAGCAGACGATCCAAACCGTTAGGTGTTTCATCACCATCATCATCACCATCCCAGTCAGGAGAAGTACCACCGTCGTCCCATAGTAGAGCAGATAGGTTGATAGCGTTACCGCCACTCTGGTACTGTGTCACCAGATTCAACTCCAGGTTTTTAGCAATAGTGAAGCTGTTATTCCACGCCATAGTGAAATCTGGCTGACGGTCACCGTATACGGTAAAGCCAAGCGTTTCACTTCCCTGTCCAGCAGGCGTACCAACGATAGTTGTTGGAGAGAAGCCTTCTGCCAAAAGGTAAGTACCTAAAGAAGGACCGAAACCACCTTGTGTGAAGGCAGGTACACTCAAACGAGTAATCTCAGAACGGTTCTGCCAATACATAATACGGGTAAACCAGCTGAAGTTCTGACCCCGAATTGGAGAAGCACTCAAGGCCAATTCAATACCCCTGTTCTCCAGATCAGCTGCGTTAGTAGCAATAGCCAAGATACCAGTAGACTCCGCAGGTTGTTGGTCAAGAATCAGGTCATTAACCCCTTTGTTGTAGTAAGTAGCTTCGATAAATAGGTTGTCGTCGAACAAGCCCAAATCGATACCCAATTCGATTTCTTGCGCTGTTTCTGGAACCAGGTTAGGATCTACACCACGAGTACCTACTTGACCACCTAGCTGGCCGCCAATCAATTGTGGCGTAAGTGACTCATAGATCACACCGAAGCGTGGCAAACCACCTGTTTCACCGTAAGCAGCACGAACCTTTAATTGGCTGACCACATCAATCGACCAGAAATCAAAATTGTGCAGGTTCACAGCACCAGAGAACTTAGGAAATGCGTAGAATTCGTCCTGGAAGTTGTTGAGTGTTGACTTGTCAAAACGAATACCGGCTGAGATCGCAATCTTATCTTCCCAGTTCAAGTCCTCCTGGATTACGTAACCGATATCAGTTACACGAGTTACGGTTTGTTCCAAAGAACTTACAACAGTAGCCCAAGCGAGATTATCCTGACCACCGGCTAGTCCGCGTCCACGGTTCAATACGAAGTCGCCACGCTGATCTAGTCGAACTGCACCCACACTGGTATTGGAGTTGATCCGTCCAATGTTGGTGTTGTAGTTAAGGAAACCTTGGATGTTGTAGTTCAGGTCATCCTGACGACCACGCATCAAATCACCAGGGTTGGCTTGCGCGCGCTGGTGCTGCAGAATTTCGGGGAAGTAAACCAGTGAGTTACCACTTAGGTAATCTACACCACCGTTAACCTTGAACTTCAAGAAAGAGTTAGCAGATTGATACAGATCAATATCAATGGTAGCAGCGGAGATGAAACGGTCTACTTGCTGGTTATTGATGCCCAAGTCGCGAATGGCAACGGGGTTATCGTTGAAGTAGGGGTTGTCTGGATAGTTACCGTTAGCATCTGGTAATAGATTGGCATACGATGGTGTATAAGCCAAAGCATAACCGATACTACCACCAGTGTTATTCTGGTTACCTGTGAAACCACGATCGTTATCACTCTTGAAGTAGCTAGAGTTCAAACTAACTTTAATGCGATCGCTGATACGGTGATCGACATTTGCCCGCACGGAGTAACGATCAAAGCCCGTGTTTTCAATAATTCCATCTTCCGACAGGATACTACCAGAAACGTAGAATTGGGTTTTTTGCGAGCCACCACTCACACCTATCTGGGTGTTGAGTAGAAGTGGAGTCTCACCGTAGAAGAAGTCCTCCCAATCGGTAACACGCCCTTCCTGCTCAGCCGCTTGACGAGCAGCTTGCTCGGCGGGTGATCCGAAGAAAGCGTCTACTTTAGCTTCGTCCCAATCATCGAAACCGATGAAATTTTGACCTTGGGCAATACCTACATCCTGGCTAAAGGTTACGCGGGTTTGACCTGCTTTACCCTTCTTCGTAGTAATGATAATTACCCCTGAGTTGGCACGAGTACCATAAACAGCAGCGGCAGAAGGTCCCTTTAATACCTCAATGCGCTCAATGTCATCAGGGTTAATGTCAGCGATCCGGTTTGCAGCATCATCCTGCGTTGCGGAGCTCTGGCCACCGGTGGCACCAGATACCTGGCTACGACCGTTGCGGATAGAAGAGTTATTGACGTAAACTCCGTCGATAATGTACAGTGGTTGACTCGAACCGGCACCAAGGGTAGAAATACCACGAAGCTGCACGTTCACGCCACCACCTGGAGATCCACCATTAGCGCTGATGTTCACACCAGTAAGCTTGCCGTACAGGGCATTATCTACTGTTTGAGGTGTAGTGTTGCCCACCAATTCAGCAGAGCTGATCGTCGCCACAGCATTACCAGAATTAGAGCGCTTCACACCCGAAGCAAGACCGGTTACAACGACCTCGTCAAGGCGAGCAATGTCTTCTTCCAAGACAATGTCTAATTGCGCAGTGCTGGGACTAATAGTTAATTCCTGGGTTTTAAATCCGGTGTAAGAAAAGATGGCTACTTGTTCGCCATCCGGCACATTAAGTTCGTAGTTGCCATCAAAGTCAGATACGGTACCAGTAGTAGTGCCTTTCACTAGGATAGAAACACCAATGAGTGGTTCTCCCAAAGCGTCCTTCACACTACCCTTTACCATATACTGTGCCATGGCAGGAGCCGCAAGCAACAGCATGGCAGCCAACAGCATGCTGGCGCGGGTAAAGCAAAATTTCATACAAATTGGTTTTGATTAGTAAATGCGTTTTTTCTTCATTCACTTGGTGTCTGGGGGAAAGATGAGGTGGGATTACTAACAGAGAATATTACGCGGGTAAAACTATAACGAAAATACCATACGGTGCGCGGCTTAGCTAGGGAAATTTTATATCTCTGAATGGAGCAGCTTACCAAAGGTGGCCCAAACGGTTGAGTCAGAACGATTTGCCCCGTATTTAAGCGGAAAGAAGGCAGGTGAGCCGGTCTCGGCGGATTGTCACAATTTTGTCTGAATTGTGGCTTGACCTACCTAGCTGAGTAGGTAGTCGAGGTCGCCGTGGTTAATTGACAGCTTGCCATTCGTACCAATGATGTCTTCTGCCAGCTGTGTTTTTCGCTGTTGGAGCTTCAGGATTTTTTCCTCGATACTGTCTCGCGTAATGAACTTTAGGGCAATCACATTATTCTTTTGTCCAATGCGATGCGCTCGCGCGATGGCCTGTTGCTCGGTTGTGGGATTCCACCAGGGATCAAGGATGAAAACGTAGTCTGCTGCCGTCAGGTTAAGGCCGGTACCACCGGTTTTAATGCTGATGAGGAAAGACTGTACATCAGGGTCCTCCTGAAAGCGTTTGATGGTCTGTTTACGCTTATTGGCGCTGAGGTCTCCACTCAACCAACTGTAGGCACTTTCCCGCTCATCAAATTCCTGGCGGAACAGTTGTAAGTGTTTTACGAAAGAGCTAAAGAGTAACACCTTGTGCCCACTACGGCGGATGGTGTCCCACTGCTCCATAATGTCCTGAAACTTGCCACTGCCTTTTTCATAGGTAGGATCGACCAAATTAGGGTGATTCACCAACTGGCGCAGCTTGGTAAGCGTTTGGACCACCATAATGCGATACTTGGCATTGCCGGTATCAAAATTCTCCAACAGGTAGTTGCGTGCTGCTGATTTCTCCCGCTCGTAAACCTTGCGTTGCTCTTTGGTCATTTCCGTGTAGAAGACCTGCGTGGAGAGTGGTGGGAGGTCCTTGGCTACTTCTTCCTTGGTGCGTCGCAGAAGGTAAGGCTGTACCAGTTTTCGCAGCTTTTCTTTTTGGTCTTCATCCTGCTGCCGCTCAATGGGTACAATGAACTCCTTGCGGAAGAAATTGAAGCTACCCAGTAGTCCTTCATTGATAAACTGCATTTGCGACCATAAGTCACTGAGGCTGTTTTCAATGGGCGTACCACTCAACGAAAGCTTATGCTTGGCGTTGAGGCTGTTCAGTGCTTTAAATACCTTACTCTCCCGGTTCTTGATCTGCTGGCTTTCGTCAAGAACGATATACTCAAACTCTATTTCCCGCAAAAGCTCTACATCCCGCAGGGCCGTTTGGTAGGTCGTAAGAATGGTATCAAAACGGGAAAGCAGACGGCGGTCTTTATGACGCTTAGGTCCAAAGTGTTGGTAGACCGACATCGAAGGCACAAACTTCTTGATCTCACTTTCCCAGTTGAAAAGCAGGGAAGAGGGAAGTACGATGAGCGCATTCAAGGGCTGCAAAAAGTCTTCATCATCCGGTGGCGCAAAAAGCCCCAGTTGATCGCCAGCCGTAGCATCCTTATTCTGATCTTCTGTATCAATCTTGGCGGTGGCTTTCTGCTCCTTCGCGTAAAGCAGCATGGCAATGGTCTGCAGGGTCTTACCCAATCCCATATCGTCAGCCAGACAGGCTCCTAATTCTCTCTGGTGCAATTGCATTAGCCACTGCACTCCAGTAGTTTGGTAAGGGCGCAGCTGTGCTTTTAGTAGGGGAGAAGGAACGTACTCCACGCGATCTTCTCCGTCTAACTCCACGGGTTTAGGAATATCCAATACCTCCAGCAGGGTATACTGACTTTTGGTCAATCGCAATTGTTGACCTTCTTTTTGACCAAAGTCGGCAATTTGCTTGTAGCGCGCCATCCACTCTTCTGGAATCAGGAAGTAGGTTCCGTCGGGCAGGGGATAGAAGCGGTCATTGTTGCGAATGTACTTCGCCAGCGCTAGGAAGGGAAAACGATGTTCACCAACCACTACTTCACCCTTGAGGTCAAACCAGTCAGAACCCGTATTGACCTCCAGATCAATGCTAGGGCGCTGCAGTTGCACTTGTTTGTCACCTACATTAGGACTCTCAATTTGAAAACCAGCTGCCATGAGCTCTGAGTCGTGCTGGGCCAACCACTCCAATAGTGCGTAAGGATTGTCGGCGGCAGCTTCAATAGCTAGCTCGAAATGACTGTCGTTTTCACTTTGATTCAGTGGAAAGTTGGCGAGCTTGTCCAAGAAAGCTTGTTCTGATTCAAGCGTTCTTTTAACCTGGGAAATCCGTACTTCTTCACCGGACATATCCAGTGAGGTTCGACTCTTACGTGCTTCTTGCCAACCAAAAACGGCATCCTGATAATGCATCTCAATCGCCAAGACCCAGCGCTCTTCGAACAGGTGCTGGACTGGTTTTAGATGGCACGCGATCAGCTCGTTGTGCTGTACTACCGAAAAACCATCCGCTTCTACTTCCACCTTATTGACAATCTTCATAATGAAGTTGCGGAAGTAAGCATTTACTGATTTTGAGGGAATAATGACTTCCTCGCGCTGACGGAACGGTTTTACCAAAAAACCATTGATATGGTTAAGGCGATACAACTTATAATCAGCGCAAATCCAGCCCGTAGGCTGATTCGTAAGTGCCAACACTTCGCGATCCTGCACGGTCCAGCGCTCGCCTTCTTCGAACAAGTGAAGTTGGTAGTGTACGGCATCCGGTTTTTTCTGAAAGTATAGTTGTGGCTCCAGCACACGTGGTTGGGTATCCACTAGGAAATCCTTGACCAGGACACGGCGTTCTACTTCCCAACTAAGCGGCAACTGATCACGAACGACCAATTGCAAAATCTGATCCAGCCGACGGTGAACGTAGGTTTGAATTGCTTTGAATAATTCGCGATCCTCCAGCATTTGGATGAGCGGGGGAGCCTTACGCCGCCCCGTATGGAACTGCTTGACGATTCGTTCTTGCTGCAACTCCTCGATGAGCCGGAAAATGAGCTCTCGTTCGGCATTGAGCTCCAGGTTGAACGCTCCAATGGTAGCGGTGGTAGCTTTTTGTTTAATATGTGCGAGGTAGCCTTCCTGGTCCCGGGTAACGACGTAGGCTTCCGGCAGGTAAAGTTCTTTCGCAAATTCGTTGATATTGTACACAACATCAACGACCTCATCTGGAATTACTGTGGGTGTAAACATATCGCTTAAAAAGCATGAAGAATGCAAGAATACTAAAAATGCGATTAGGAAAACGCTCCCGCCCAGACAAATTCTAACTCCCAATAATTTCTGTTCTCAGGCCACCTTAGTCTGCCTTGAATAGTGTACATTTGTTAGTTTTGGCACAGATAAGCATTTTATGGAGTTGCACTGGTCGGATCACCTCTTCTTTTTGATCGTAGGAGTCATTATCCCACTGCGCACGGTGTTGGGAACCCAACCTCAATTGGCTAGTATGCGTTTCAATACGCGGATGAAAATCCAGTTATATTGGGGCAATAATATCTGGCTGTGGTTGCTGGCTGCCGGGGCCGCTGGTGTATGGTGGTTTAACGACCGAAGCTGGGAGTCGATTGGTCTGACGCCGGGCTGGGTGCAGCTCGCAGGCATCTCCGCTATTGTCCTGCTGGTCTTTATCGTCCTGTACCTGGGAGAAACTATAATGGAGTTGAACAATGGTGAGCATCGCGAGGAAGCTGCAGCGCAAATGCAGTCAGAATTGGGTTTCCTGCCAAAGACTGCCTACGAGTATTTCCACTTCATCTTCTTGGCCCTGACCGCCGGTATCTGCGAGGAGTTCATCTTTCGCGGCTATTTTATCCGTTACTTCCAATGTTTATTGGCTGATGATCCTACCTATACCTTGGCCATTCTAGTACCAGCTTTGATCTTTGGTTTTGTGCATTTCTACCAGGGTTGGCAAGCGGTGGTTAAGATTGGGGCGATGGCCATTA
Source organism: Bacteroidota bacterium (assembly GCA_039816955.1). Lineage (GTDB taxonomy): Bacteria > Bacteroidota > Bacteroidia > Chitinophagales > Saprospiraceae > Lewinella. The sequence continues at coordinate 24,870 of JBCBWU010000019.1, read as the reverse complement.
TGTTCGGTTATATCTTCGTGCATACGGAGTCCTTGTGGCTCTTGATGGTGATTCACGCCTTGATTGACTTGATTGGGGGGCTGATCGCCTGGCGATTATTACACAGCCGCGAGAAGATTTAAGAGTGTCCTAATTGATACGGAGCAGGCATGATTATTAGTAACGAATTGCTTTTCTTCTTTAGTAGCTTGGGAGTGTTCAATGGTATCATTCTGGCTGTTTATCTTCTGTTTTTTACGAAGAGAGAAGAGTTGGCCAACAAGTTTTTGGGGCTGCTATTGCTCTTTATCAGTATTCGAATTGGGAAGTCAGTGGTCTTCTTTTTCTATCGCGATTTAGGAGAGCTTTATCGGCAAATTGGCCTTTCTGCCTGTTTTTTGATTGGACCAACTTTGTATTATTACCTCAGAACGGAATTAGGGGGTATTAAGACGGTGCCCAACCGCTGGAAGCTGAGCTTCGGATTTTGGCTCTCTGTTTTGCTCCTGGTTGGCTGTGTTTATCCTTACGAAGCTTATCCGAAATTGTGGAATACCCGGATCGTGTCAGTGATCTATCACGTTTGGATGGCTTATGTCATTGTATCGGCTTGGGTGGCGAAAGGCCCCCTGAAGAAGATGATATTGGGTCCCCGAGAACTGAACCGCAAGGAAGTGTGGGTGCTTTGTATATACCTCGGGAATGCCCTTGTTTTCTTAGCGTTTTATCTGGTGCCCTACACGCCTTATATCGTTGGTGCCTTGTCTTTTTCCCTAGTGCTGTATCTGTTAATATTTATCTTGTTTTTCGGTCAAGTTCCGCTTGTGCAGCAGCTACGGCAGCACCGCTACAATAACCACAAGATCTCGGCCATCGAGGAAGAAACCATGGCTTTGCAACTGGACCGCTTAATGCGGGAACGACAGCTATACAGCAACCCCAAACTTAAAATTGGGGATGTAGCTTCAGCTATGGGAATATCGGTGCACCGGCTGTCACAGTTTTTGAACGACAACTTAGGGCAGAATTATTCTAATTACATCAATAGTTGGCGCGTTGAGCTAGCCAAAGAACTCATTGCTAAGCATCATCATTTAAGTTTGGAAGGAATCGGGGAAGAGGCCGGATTTTCCTCGAAGTCAACCTTTTATGCGGTATTTAAAAAGACCGCCGGCCTTACGCCCGCCCAATACCGAAAAGCAGTAATTCCTCCAGAATTATAATTCTGCATTTCTTGGCGGACTATCGGACTGGAAATCGCCCGGATATCCTGCATCTTGCGCCAAATGTTACACATGAATCGCATATTGTTCGGATGCCTATTTTTACTAACGGCATGTCAAGCCTCTCTGGAGGTCCAAAGTCCTCAACCACAAAAAACGACGGTGCTGGAAGATATTGCACACCCCTGGAGTATGGCATTTCTAAGTGAAGAAGAAGTGATCATCAGTGAGAAAGACCGGGGGCTGTTACGCGCCAATCTACGCACGAAGGCCGTAGCTCGTATTCCCAACTTTCCCACGGATTTAGCGGATAGTATTCGGGTTGATCAATTTGGTGATAACTCTGGTGTTTTTGAGGTGTTAGTGGACCCTCTATTTGCCAAAAATCAATGGATATATGTATCCTACGCAGCTAAGGCCGCTGGTGGCATGGCTACCAAAGTGGTGCGGGCCCAACTTACCGGGACGGAGATAAAGAATATTCAAACGCTCTTGCTTGCCGGACCACACACCTTTGAACGTTATCACTATGGCGGCGGCATGACTTTTGGGCCGGATGGCAAACTGTACATCACCGCTGGAGAACGTCTTTTTTGGGAACATGATGAACCTCCACTGCCCATTGCCCAGGATAGCAGCGATCGGCGTGGCAAAATATATCGCATCAATAAAGATGGTAGTATTCCAGATGACAACCCAGATTTTGGCCCGGGAGCTGTACCTGGTTTATATGCGCTCGGTATTCGGGCAGCCCAGGGCATTTGTGTAGAACCAGATACAGACCGCATGTGGTTCTCTGAACACGGAACGACACAAGGCGATGAGATCAATTTGTTGCAAGCTGGCGCAAATTATGGTTGGCCCTTACATACTTCGGGGCGTTTGCGCAGTAAAGACTATACACCGCCAAAACTGCCAGGCCCCTTTACTGATCCGATTTGGTACTGGGAGCATACCGTAGCTCCTACCGGCCTTACATTTTACACCGGTACTGCTTTCCCTACCTGGCGAGGGAACTTGCTGGTGCCTGGATTATCAAAGGGGAGCCTTTGGCGCTTTACCCTGGATGGAACAACCATCAAAAGCGCGGAGGAGTTGATGCTTGATGATCGTGTACGTTCACGAAAAGTAGTGCAGAGCCCGGCGGGTGTATTGTATTTACTAACGGATGAACCAGCCGGTAAAGTCATCTGCATTGATAACGCTAATGGTTAGGGTGTTATCTAATGCACCATTCACCATTCACTGCATACTACGACTTAGGACGATAATTAATGTGAGCTTTGCCTTTTTCTTCCTTGTAAGAACTAATTGATTTGAAGGCAAATCTCACAGTACAAGGTACTTAGTATAGGGTACTTGGTACAAGTTCAACCCAGCAATAATGAAATCCAGGTACTTGGTACTACATACTTAGTACGGTGAGCTTCGGGAGGCATAAACCTTTAAGTATCACTACAACAAACCCGAAGTGCACGATAATTAATTTACCAAAACACATAATTGAATGATCAATCGAATCAAATTGTCACTGGCAATAGTGCTGTTCTCTTTTACGCTCTCCGCTCAAACTGAGGTCGAACAAATACAAACAACGCTTACCCATTATCTGTATGGTACGTCCTACAATGATGTAGAACGAATCGACTCTGCCTTCTACCAAGATGCTACCCTTTACTTGACTGGTCGGGACGGATTTAAGCTTTACACGCCCAGTGAATACAGTGCCTTTTTCGCAAATAGAGAAAAGGGGGTCTTCAACGGACGTGAAGGGCAAATTTTGGAAATCAGTATTGAGCATGATATCGCGAGTGCTAAGGCCGAAATACTTATTCCTGCCCTTAAGCGGCGTTACATCGATTGGTTTTTGCTGAAAAAACTGGATGGTCGTTGGCTGATTATTAGCAAAACAGCAACTTACTACCCAATGAATTTAGAGAAGTGATGGATATTCCCGAATATTGGTTGATATGAGCGTGAAATTTTTGCTGTTGCCGATAGCCATGGTCCTCGTAATCCTTACAGGCAGCACTTGCGATAAAGAACCGCTGGACCCCAATCCCCCGAACGGTCAGGAACTGGTGCTCTTTAATGGGACTATCTATACGGTAAATGAGTCACAACCTTGGGCTACCGCCGTTTATGTTCGAGATGGCATCATTCGATACGTAGGAAGTGATGAGGAAGCCAAAGCACAAGCCTCGGAAAGTGCGGAGCAAGTGAACCTGCGAGGAGCTTTCGTGATGCCCGGTATCCATGATGTACACCTCCACCCCCTAGAAGCCTCAACGGAGAACTTCCAGTTTATCCTTGATGATGAGATAGAAGACGCAGAGCTATATGCCGATGATGTGGCCGACGCCTTAGCCCAAAACCCTGGAACGGGTTGGATTTTGGGCTGGGGGCACTGGATCGATGTGCCGCTATCTGCTAACCGTTTACCAAAGCGAATTTTGGATGAGGTAGCCCCCGATCGTCCGGTGGCTATTCTGGAACAGACCTCCCATTCGGTTTGGTGTAATTCTAAGGCACTGGAATTAATGGGTATTACAGACAACACTCCGGATCCACCCGGCGGCGTAATTATGCGAGAAGCCAATGGAGAAGCCAACGGTTTACTCATTGACAATGCCGGTAATATCCTGCTGGATTTAGCTTTAGCACCGACGCCGGAACGGATAGAAAACGATTACCTCGGATTACTGGAATATGGCTTGCCAGAAATGGCGAAACACGGGATCACGTCCGTCTGTGATGCCCGTACCTACTGGCAGCGTGATCATCATCTGGTCTGGCAACGCCTCGCCGATGAAAACGAACTGACCGCGCGAGTGGTACTCGGATTGTGGGCATATCCCGATGCATCCGACGCTAGCCAGTTAAGCACTCTCAAAAGCCTCTACCGAAACGAAGCGGGCAGCCTGCTACGCATCAATCAAATCAAGCTCTACAGCGACGGTATTGTGCACAACACCACCTCGGCCATGCACGATGATTTCCTAATCGACTACTTCGGTTTGCCGACGAATAACGGGCTTAACTATTTCACGGAGGAGCGCTTGGCTACCTACATGTCTGAACTGGAAGGTATAGGCTTTGATTTCCATATCCATGCCATCGGCAATCGAGGTGTACACGAAGCTTTAAATGCAATTGAACAGTCGGGCAGCAGCAATGGTCGCCATCGTCTCACCCACGTCGAGTACGTCGATCCGGTGGATTATCCTCGCTTTGCGCAATTGAATGTAACGGCTGATGCGCAAGTGGCGGGAGACTTTACCCAACCCGCCAACTGGTTCGGCAATAATTACCTGGTTGATGCTTCCCTCAATGAGAATATCATACCGCTGAGAAGTTTAGCGGACCAAGGCGCAAGAATTACCCTCAGCAGTGACTGGGATGTGAGTTCGCTGAACCCGTTCGTTGGTTTACAGAACGCAGTTACTCGCAACCCACAGGCCCTGACGTTGGAGGAGGCGATCAAGGCTTATACCATCAATGCGGCCTACACCATGCGCCACGAAGACGTGGTAGGTAGCATTGAGGTAGGCAAGGAAGCGGACTTCATTGTCCTGGACCAGAACCTCTTTGAAATTCCAGTGGAGGACATCAGCCTGACGCGGGTATTGGAGACTTACTTGCAGGGGGAACTGGTGTATCAGCGTTAATCAATGTCTGTCTAATTGTTATTGATCAACGCTAAGGCTTTTTCAAGTTCTAGATCGCGTTGCGATAGCACGTCCTCAATGGTATACTGAATTTGATGGTCGGGTAAGACACCTCGCCCAAAAGGGTGCTGTTTATAGCCGGCACTTAAGTGAATTTGTGGTGAGATACGCACCATTATTTTGCTGTGGGGTAGCTCTACCACAATGCTTGTACCTCCAGTAGGGCCTTCAAACGCGCCGCCACTTTCCTCTCCAATAAATATTGCTGCCGATTGCTTACGCAGTGCCGCAGCCAAGTCGCCAGCACTAGAAAAAGTGATGCCATTAATCAAGACGTAGAGTTGCCCTTGGAATACTTCCGGCTTGGACTCCTGTACTCTTAAATTGCGGCTGTATTCGTAATTATTGATCCATAAATCATTGGAAAATCTGCGCATGTATTCATCATCATTATTGAAGACCAGCATGCTGCTATCCCGCTCGATGATAATATCTCTCAAAGGCCGGTAATCAAGCGTTTTGAGAAAGATATGATCATACAGCTTAACGGGTTTGTTGACTAAGTAGGAGAGGAGTTCCATTTCGTGATGTTCGCTGCCACCTTCATTATTGCGCAGGTCTAGAATGAGGTTGGGAATCTGATCTTTCTGTAGTCGCGTAAAGGCATCAAGAAGCAGAGAGTCGAAGTTGGGGTCTACCTTTTCATCGTAAAAAGATCGGGGCAAGGAAAGCAAGGCGTAAGAAGTATCTTCTGCTACCGTAAATTGGGGAGAGGGTTCCAAAAATCAGGCGTTTTCATCGAAGCCGTAGCGGTCCATTTGCCTTTGTCTTCGTTCTTCTCGTTCAATGCTAACCAAACTATGCTTTATAGGCTGCCCGCTTTGCGGTGTCAGCGCCTCCACAACAAAAGTGTCACTTCTACTAATATGCAGGTGGAAATAGTGATCAAATCCGTAAGAGGTGGAAGAATAGGAACGCTCGATCAGTCGATTTTTCCTCGTTTGGATATAGCCATCCGTGGCGATCGCAGCTTGGAGGGTGTGCAAAATATCATTTGCCCTATACCCATTAATCGACAGAATTTCAGAACCGTTGGGAATGGAACGTTCATCCGCACAATTGTACACCAGATATAGCCTGTCTTCAATGACCTTTACCCGAAAGGGCATCACTTTTTTCAGTACCACTTCTTCCCGAAGCTCCGCCTGCGGAATCGTGTAGAGATGACCACAATTGACGGCGGCGTTGATGCCTCTCACACTAGCGAGAAAGTCCAAGCCCGAAATACCTGCGGAACACTGCTGATGAGCATTGGTAAAGCGTCGGTCCAGAGAATCCTTACTGGTGTATTTATACAGCCGAGGATGCACATACTCTAGGGCGCGCTGCAAGCAGTGCAAATCCTCCGTAGCTTCTTCCGCGCTGAGCCTAAGCTGCGCTGAGCTGACGAGAGGAAATAAAACTGCTGAAACAAGAAAAAGATAGTGGACAATTGGTCGGGTGCTCATATGGTGCGTGTTCCTGCTACACTAGGAGGATGTTGCCATAGAAGTTCGCCCCCTATTACAGAGCATTGGATATACCGAAACCAGTACGAAGTTTGATAATATTAGTAAAAAGTAGACAGTGAAAAGTAGACAGTGAAGGGTGGATAGGAAAAGTGGGAAACAGAATACTCCACTCCCCACTTTCTCCGTCCGACGAAGCTTTAGCGTAGTCGGACAACTGACCACTGCCTACTTTCTACTGACCACTAAAAGTCTACATCTTCACCACCCGCTCTGTCACACTGCCTGCTTCGCCATTGAGGAGCAGCATATAAGTACCGACTGGCAACTGCTGCATATCAAGCTGCACTTGATTTTCTCCAATTTGCGGATCAACCTTTTGCACTTGTAATAGGCGGCCGTACAGATCGTAGATGGATAGCTCCAATGACTCCGTTGAAGTGGCTTCAAAGGCAACGTTAATGATGTCCTGTGTTGGTACTGGATAGACTTTCAGAATATCTAGTCTCTTCCCTGTAGCATTACGGTCAATGAAAATGATATGGGAGCGACCTTCGCTACCGTCAAAATCGATGGTGTTAAGGCGATAATAGGCTTGTGAAAGTGGCGTCTTGTCTTCGAAAGCGTACTGGAGGAAATCGGCGGATTCTCCTGCTGCTGCTACGCGGCCAATCTCTTGCCAATTAATCCCGTCAGCAGAACGCTCGATGGCATGCCATTTGGTGTCGACCTCAGTGGCGGTTTCCCATTCCAATACATTACTGCCAGCTTCGGCACGGCCGGTGAATGAAGTAATCTCTGCCGGGACGATACCCAGGTCAGTAACGGTGAGGACAAAGTTGCCTAGTGCTCCGGCGTTGCCCTTGACGTAAACAAGGGTATTAAGCGAATTAAAACCGAGATTATTCGTCCAGGTAAAAGTGGAGGTGTTATTCCCGCCAGTAAAGCAGAAACTGTCATCATTTCCTCCTACGCAAGTTAGACTTGGGCTGGTGCAGGCGGTGCTGGCATAGACACTGATCTCCGTATCAAAGTCCGTCCCTGCATTACAGGTTGTAATCTCATAGGTATGATCCATACGTCCTTCGAACGTGTACCATATTCCACCGAAGTCCTCGTTGTCTACTTCGCTATCACAGCTGGCAAAAGCACCCGTTGTAGTAGCGAAGATATCTAAGGTGCCAGTCACCGAATCACTACCACCATTCGGAAATAATCTAATATTATTTTCACAAAGGTCATTTTCCGGATTAAAGTCCTCAATGGTAATATCGAAGGTCCCCGTTGCTCCACCATTTCCTTTTACATAGACGTAGTAGCGCGTTACTGCTTCCGCTGAGGTGAAGGTAAAAGAAGAACTGGTAGAACCACCACCATCCGTACAGCTACCATCATCATCATTGCCATCTACACAAGTGAGGCTAGTACAAGGACTGGCAAATACACTGATTTCCGTATCTACATTGGTATTGTCACTACAGGTTGAAATTTCAAAAATGCGGTTATTACCTCCGATGAAGGTGTACCATACCCCACCGGAATCACTATTGTCTACACCTGTTCCACAGTCTACTGGTGCACCAAAATCGGAAGCGTTAAGTAGTGTTCCACTCGTGGAAGCTATTCCTCCAAAGGGTACATCTATACTTTCGGCCAAGCTACAAATATCATTAAGGGGGCTGATGTCGTCTACGATTAAGGTGAATTCTCCGTAGTTATTTGCCGCTCCTTTGACGTAAAAGAATACCCGCTCGGCTTCAGTTGACGGAGGATTAGTGATCGATGGATTAAAGGTAAAAGTAGAACTAGTTGCCCCTACGCCAGAGCTACAACTTGGGTCATCATCATTGCCAGTTATGCAGGTGAGACTACCGCAGTTGCCGCTGTAGACGCTCACTTCAGTATCGATTACCGTTCCTGGGGCACAAGTAGTAACTTCATACAGCCGATTACCTGTTCCGGTAAACTCGACCCAGAGCCCTCCGCTATCCTCATTATTGATTCCTGGGGCACAGCTAGTTGGAGCATCGGCATTAGTAGTAAATTGAGTGTTGCCATCAACAGAACCACTACCTCCCCAAGGAAATATATTGATTTCAAGTGGCTCATCATTACAGATGTCATAGCCTACCTGAGGGTCCGGTGAGGAATTAAATATACGGACATCGAAATCTCCAGTGGCACCATTTTTTCCCTTTAAATAGATGAAGTATTCTGTGTCAATCGGTTCGTAAATGCGGCTGGAGGCAGAGAAGGTCGTGGAAAGACCATTTCCACAGTCTAAACCATCCGTTACACTTACACAGGTTAAACTTCCACAGTTCCCCTTGTATACACTCAGTTCTGTATCAAAGTAATCCCCGGTGCCAGGAATTCTCGGACAAGTGTAGACGATGTATTCGTTGTTTTCTAGGGCTGTAAAGGAATACCAGATACCACCTGAGTCGGTATTATCTCCTCCGTTACAATTAGCAGGAGCATCGGCGGCTGATGCTAGGTCCAAAGTGCCCGAGGCAAATTCTTCTTCACTAATAATAGGCGAAGCAATCTCGATGGCATTGGCACAGAGATCATTTGCAGGCAACAGATCATTTCGATTTTCGATCTCCAAGCGTACTCTACCACCTGCGCCATTATTACCTTTTACGTAAATGAAATACGGTTCTACCGTTTCTGTGACAATATTTACATTAGCCTTGCCGCCACAGGCGCCGACTCCGCCAAAATCGTTACCATCAATACACTCTAAACTACCGCAGCTCCCCCGGAATACACTGATTTCCGTATCGAAATTAGTGCTTCCTGCGCAGGTATTGATATTGTACACGATGTTGGCCCCCGTGCCGGTAAAAGTATACCAGATGCCTTCCGAATCCCCATTCATTACGTCCTCTCCACAATCTTCAGGGGCATCCACAAATGAAGCGTACTCCAGACTGCCGGTAGCACCTACTGAGCTTTGTCCCGCGCCGAAGACCAGCTCTTGTGCATCCACACAACGATCATTAGCGGGGAGCAAGTGGGTCCAATTAGCAACAACTAAACCGTAGGCACCTGAAGCACCGCTATCACCATTGATGTAGATGTAGTACGGTTGGGCTGCTTCGGTGACCAGTTTTACCGTCGATTTATTACCGCCCGCCGTGCCACTTCCATTGTTGTTACAAAAGTCGTCGTCATCGTCTCCTCCTAAGCAAACGAGACTGCCACAACTGCCGCTGTAGACACTGATTTCCGTATCGAAGCCAGTATTGGAGTTGCATGTGGAGATATAGTACAGCTGATTAGCCCCCGTCCCGGTGAAGGTGTACCAGACACCACCCACATCACTGTTTTCGACAACCGCTCCACAGTCAACTGGAGCATCTGTAGTGGTGGCGGTGGAGGTGTTTCCGCTCCTAACAACTGCGCCTGCTGAACTGAAGATCAATACTTCCGCATTGACGCACAGGTCATTGGCCGGTTGAGCATACAGACTGACTGGGGCTAGGTACCCCAAGCAACAGATGAATAGTAGTTTTAAAAGATGGGGTGTAGAGAACAACGATTCTCTTCTGTTTGCAGAGCGTGGTTGATGCATGAGACTACTTCTAGCTTACAAATTGATCCAGCCTTCTCTGATGGCCTGCATTTTAAGACCGAGAACCGGTATAACTTGGGTTCATCAGCACCAGAAAAGTTTAAATCAATTCAGTGTGTGAAAAAGGATTGTGTGGATTGAAAAGGTCAATCCTAATTAGGGCATCATTCCTTATTACAAAAAAACATAGGTGGGGGGACCACAAATATAGTACTTCTTGCAGTTCTATGCAGGCAAGAGGCAAATTATTCTAGTGTGAACATTTGCACAGGAGCATGTGCTGAAACTGCATGAGGGTAGGTATCAAAGAATTTCAAAAAGAATAAAGGAACCGGGAGAGATCACCTTGCCATTTAGCCCGTAGCGTCCTCTTACCTGTTCGTTAGGTAGTTGCAGGATGTTATTGAGGTCTTCCACAATGCGATCAGTTACCAGCAAACGGGTGGCTGTGGGGTCCAACAGCATTCTGACAAATTCCTGGTTCTTCTGCGTCAACGACTTTTCCGGCGTTCGGTCAAGTGTGGCGGTATTTAAGTCGTAGAGAATGTAGCGAAACCCTTGATCACGCAAGACGGACAAGAAGTAGTTCTTGTCGGATAGTTTTGAAGTAATTCTGCTAAACTCTGCTAACTGATTATCCGCCAATACCCTTCTGTCGTTTTCCTTGATATGATAATTTAGAAAGGTACCGACCCGGTAAATTCGCTCGTTCGTGTTTTGATTCAAATAGTTCAAGGCATTGACATAGACGGGATTAAAAGTCTTTAAAACGTCTTCGTAAGTTTGATTTTGGGTCGCAAACTGAATGAAAGGACCTTGGTAAAATTGCTCCTGATTATCTCGGCGAGAGGCATCGTAAAAGTGCATGAAAAGATTCAAGACCAGACACAAGCCAAAGCTTAGCCCGATAAATCCAGTAGCTAAACGCCGGTATGATTTGCCGAATAGGCCCTCCGGATGCTCCAAATAGTAAACCATCAAGATGGGTAAGATGGCTAAAGCCGCAAAGCCATACCAGGGGACGGCGCTTCCAAAATAGAACCAAACGAAGAGGTAGACCGAGGTGAAGGCCAGGAGCGTTTTGAGAGATAGTGGCCAAGTGGTTCGTTTGCCAAATGCGAGCCAGAGGGAAAGCAAGAACAGTAACAACAGGGCCATTAAGGATTCTACGGTACTGAACTGCGCCAACCTATTATACAGCGGCGCTATGCCCTCCGATACTGCCATTAGCGTTTCCAGTACGTTTTGCCAAGCTGGTCCTGGCCCATTTTGGAACCACAGAGCATGCTGCCCCAGGTAATCTTTCGGACCCAATTGCAGAGCGGAATAAAAGAATACGGCCCGAATAGAGCAGAGCAAAACCACTGTCATTACCACCAACCAGACGATGTTTTTCCAAAGCTGACGGGGCTTTACTGCCAACAAGAGCAGTGGGAGCAGCAAGAGCCACAGGAAACCGACATCCAGATAAGATCGGTTAGGCAAATTGGTGTTCATGGTCACATCGTAGGGCAGCGACAGGTAACGGGGGAACCCCGCTTCAAAGCCTTGATAGCGCTGTAGTTCTTCTCGCTGTGCCTCTTGACCAACATCACCGATTGATCTGTTTTGTGTGTTCAACGGAGCGGTTTGATTACTTCGATCTGCTCGGAACCTAGGCTTGATGCGGATGGCGCGTTTAGGAGATTTGCCAATAATTAAAGCCGAAATATTGACCGCCTTATTTTCAGAGGCGTGCTTCACCATCCAGGGTGCGTAATTAACCACCATGGCAAGCGCGAATACGCCCAGAATGGTACCGGTTTGCAGCAACTTTCGGTAAGATGACCGGAATGCCCACCCAATGAAAAAGCCCCCTGGAACCAACAATCCTAGCCCTAACAAGAGCGGTGACACCCCATCTAATTGTAAACCTGTAAAACGCTGGATGCCAAAAATGAAAAGCAGCGCTAAACCTGCTAGCAGACTGCCCAGAAAAGCGTAAATCCCTCCTTTGCGGTAGAATAGCAAGCTACCCAGGCCGAGGATATTGAATAAGGCACTGTACTTGATGCCAAACGCAAAGCCGGCTAGCCAACCTACAAATATCCAAAGCAGTAGTTCTTGCGAAAGTTGAAAACGCCCCATTCGAAAAGTTCCTTTCTGGACTGCTTCCATGCCTGGATCTTGCCGCCTAAAGAAATATTCGAATAGCAGTAGGAGCGTAGAGAGGGAAACGAAAAGGAGCCCCAAGTCTACTTTTTCATCAAAGTAGCTGTGGAAAGTAATGGCGGGTAGGGTGTAAAAAATGGTGGCGGCTAGTAAGGCATTGCTGATAGAAACGAAATGCCTGGCCAGCCGGTAGATAGCAAACAGACAAAAGACACCCAATAAATTGGATAAGAGGATAGCCACGGTCATACTACCAAACAGCAGATTGCCCATGCTCATGATGACGGACCAATTGTAGGCCTGACCACCTTGGGGAAGTGCTTGATATTCACCTATAAGCTTGGTCGTGTTTAGGTACAGTGCCGCACCATCAAAGCCAGCCGGAAAGGCCTTAATTGCTCCAATGGCGTTTACTCCGATGAAAAGGAGCAGGAAGGCAACCGACAGAAAGCCATGGGGCTTTATATTTTCTACCGCTAGCGGGCGGAGCAAAAGACGATGCAGAAATTGTCCAATAGTACGATAACGAAGTACGGTAATGACTACGGCAAGCGCCCATAAGGCTACCGGGTGAAGGACACCCATAAGCCCAAGTAAGAGCATGAGGAAGCCCAGTACACTCCACCCTAAGGCAATTGCAATAAGAGATGATGAAGTAGGTGAGAATCGCCCACTAAATGGCTGCAAGAGAAATGTCCCAACTACATAACCAAGGACCGTGATGTACAAGACCGCCAAATGAGTGAGGATGACGAAGCCCGTGAAGTAGCCCAAATGCACTACCGGTGCAGCAGTGAAGAGTTGGTTGCTAATGCCGTACCAGGCCATGATGGCGTTCATAACCAATAGCAAAAGCAGATAGAGCTTCCAACCTCTCAGTGAACTAAACCTGCTTTTTGTTTTTACAAAGAAGAAGTAAGCCGCCCCAAATAGCACTGCCAACCCACCTGTAAGCCCCCAATACTGGAATTGACCCATACTTTGGGAATAGTAAGGATGGTGGAAGAAATAGGTGGGAACAACAGTCAGAAACCAGAGTATGCCAATGAGTGATGGGACAAAAGCCCAAATGCTTTTGTCATTAGCAGCAGTTGTTACAGACTCGTCTTTCTTTTCGCTCATTTGAACTATTGCTGAAAATCGAAGCGCTTATCGTTAGAATGCCGAAGTTAAGGGTTCTTTTGGGATGATTTAGCGACGGCGTATCATCTTTGCAAACGAAAGCTACAGTTGCAGAGCACTATGTTCGATACTGCTTTTATACCTTCAAGCCGGGAAAACGCCAGTAGAACTGCCACATGATAATCAGTCACAAGCATAAATTCATCTTTGTGAAAACGAAAAAGACCGGAGGGACTTCTTTCGAAATTGCCCTGAGTAAAATTTGTGGGCCGAACGATATACTGACTCCAATTCGTAAGCAAGATGAAGTCGCTAGAAAAGCGTATGCAGATATCTCCGCGCAAAATTTTTATTTACCGTGGAAGTATTACACCAAGGCGAATCTTCTTCGCTATTTGGCTAAGAAGAAAAAACTCCCGCTTCGTTATTATCCCCATATTGGCTGTCAAGATCTCTGACCATTGATACCAAAGGAGGTGTGGAATGGGTACTACAAGTTTACCCTTGAGCGAAATCCCTTTGACAAAGTCGTCTCTCTCTATTACTGGCGGGGCGGCGACAAGAAATTTGGCAGTCTTTATAGATTTATCAGCGGTGGTGGTTTACAATATTTTGATAGCTACGATATTTATGCGGCGAATGGCGTGGTAGCGGTGGATCACATTTATCGATACGAAGATCTTGCTGGCGCCTGTGCAGATTTGAGCAAAAAACTATCATTGACACAATCACTGGAAATGCCAGCTTACCGGGCAAAATCCCTGCAGCGTAAGGTGAAAGATTACCGAGATTTATTTGATGAACAATCAATCGAGCTAGTCCGCGTAATCTTTGCTCGGGAGATTAAGTTGTTAGGGTACACCTACTAGGGCTGGTTAAACGTTGGCGCACTTATTTTTTTTCGCTCATGTTGACCTAACTAAAATCGTAGTGCTTACGTTCAGAATGCCGATTTGCCCAAGGCAAGAATCTGAAAGAGCAAATGGCAGGTGCCTTGAAATAAGTGAAAAAAATGGCATACTACAAAACCTACAAGCAATGCCCAATAAGTTGAAAGATCAATTGTTAGGAAGGTTTATATGGTATTATTCACTGTTTAGTGATAAAAATGTATTCTTTTTTGTTCAAAAGAGGTTTAATAAAAACAAAATACAACTCGTATTGATGCTGATTGGTCAGGCGGCATATGAAACCATTTCCATTCTTCGTAAAGGAAAACAAGCATACTACGAAAAACTACCTGATATAGGGATCGCTTTTTTTTCTCAAAACAAAGAAGAACTCATCATTCGTTCCTTTTTTCAAGAAAAGCGAGGAGGTTTTTTCTTGGACGTAGGGAGTGCTTGGCCTTTTGCAGATAACAATACATTTTTATTAGAAAAGCAATTCAATTGGAAAGGATTAGCTATTGATGCCAATCCAGACTACAACAAAACTTGGAAAAACTTACGTTCAACTTGCTCTTTGTTTACTTTCGTAGTTAGTAATGAAACTAAAAGCTTGGAAAAATTCTATAAGGCTGGGGGCTTAGGGTCTACTCAAAAGGAACGACATTTTGGAAAAAAAATAATACGAGGCAAAGAAGTCAATATTCCAGCTATTACGCTTAATAAACTCTTAGATGAAAATGGGGTTGAAAAAATTGATTTTCTATCCATGGATATTGAACAGTCTGAAGTTAGAGCATTGCAAGGATTTGATATTGCACGTTTCAAGCCCGATTTAGTCTGTATTGAGTGTACTGTTCCTGTAAGAGCTGAAATTCTGGCCTATTTTGAATTAAACAACTATGAATTGATTGAAAGTTATATGCATTATAAATCTAACTGGTACTTCAAACCCAAAATGGATTGTAGAAGATAGTTTTAATTATATTCAGATCGATATGAACGCTTATTATAGTGTATAACTAAATGAGAATCTCTCATCAATACAAATTCATTTTCTTTGCTAATCCCAAGACGGCTTCTTCCAGTGTCCGGCAGTTCCTGAATCCTTATGCGGATGTGCAGCCGGTTTTGAACTACCTCAAACGAACCCCCGAAAATCCTTTCTATCCGCACATCACACCTTGGGAAACCAAACCATTATTTGAGGCCTTTGGCTGGGATTTTTCTACTTACAATAAGTTCGTATTTGTTAGAAATCCTTGGGCGCGTCTGGTGTCGCTCTACGAGCATATCAAACGCTCAAATGGCTGCGATTTACCATTTAAGGAATGGCTCTACACCATTGAGCCGAACGGCAAAGGAGGTGGTGGTGAAGACTTTCAGCGCTGGCGCAAGTACGGTGCCTATTCCATTGAACACTACATTAAAGATGAGCACGGTAATATTCTGGTGGATAAGGTCTTACGGATGGAGGATATCCAAACGAGACTTCGACCATTCTTAGCAGCGATGGGCTTGCCAGAGGTACATCGTGCGTCGCTCAACCATAGTAATAAGCACAATTCAACCCGGGCTTACACGAAGTACTACGACGAAACGACCAAAGCCTACGTAGCCGAGCGTTATCGCTATGATATTGTAAACTATGGCTATACTTTTACCGGTGTAAACAGAAAGAAGCGTTTTCGCCTTTTTTAATTCCTGGCTGGCATGATCTACGTTGTCTATTTCCAGAAAGATGAAGTACTTCTGAACCGCATTGGCGAGCAAGAGCTGCAGCACTATGCTAGGCTGAGGGACTTTGTGCCGCTGCTTAGGAAGAAAGGGCAAGTGGTGGAAGTAGAAGGGCCAGGTGAGCAGGTTGAAGGTGTTTATCGTTTTGCTCATTATCTGGGAGAAAAAGTTGTTTGCCTTGCATTTTCGGGGCCTGACCTAGCATATCAACAGCTGCAATGCCCCAAGGCTTTGTTTCCCGATTCTATTCCACCTCCCGTGTGGGATCATTATCATCCGCTCGGCAATGACAAGTCGGATACTCCCACAGTTACGACGCGGGGAGGGCTTATTGACTCTCACATGGATAAGTTGCAACCTAAATCTGTCGCACACTTGATGCCTTGGAGGCGGAGCCTACAAGCCAGTTGGTCGGCGCTTAAGAAAAAGGACTTTCGCTTGGCACTGTATTATCTGATGCGCCGGAAGAGCGTGCATTATTATCCTACTGACTTGAGCCTCTCGGGCGTAGTGTATACAGCCTTATTGTCAGCCACCTGCGCTACTACTGTTTGGAAAAGGCTCTTTGAAGGTTTTTGTGCCGTTTTTCAGGACCAACCCAAAACTACCTTAGTGATTAAGCTGGTTGGAGCAGTTAATGAAGCAATGAACAAAGCGGCCATTCGGTGGCTAAAGACGCAGACTTTTCAATGCAGGATCATCCTGATTAACGAGCACTTGCCTCAACAACAATACGAGAACCTCATTCGAAATACAACCTTCTTTGTTCAAGCTGGAACAACTGAGAAGCTTGGGAAAGCTGTTTTAGAATTTATGTCGGCGGGTAAGCCGGTAATCGCCTCAAAGGGTAATAATCATCTACCATTGGACCAAGACAATGCCTTCTTAATTACTGCTGAAGAGGACGATTTCAAAGCGGCACTTCACCAGAGTTATAGGCTTTTCCAGGACGAACCTTTAGGTTACCGGGCGATGGCAGATTCCGCTAGTCAACGGATGAGCAAGTACAGTTCTTTGGCGGTTGTGGAACCTATGCTGAATGCCTGGTTAGATCAGCTGGAAGAAGAGCATTCCAGTGCGGACCAAATTCCAACAGACTAAGCAACACACAGCTAGTTGATCAATCCGGGTAATCCAAGCGAGTAACCACATTGCCAAAGTGCTTCTTGTAGAACCTGTTCAGCCCATCATCATAGTACTTCTGATACTGGTAAGGAGAGCGGTCTCGAATTTTATAAGTTGGGTTTTTCTGATAATGCAATGCTCGCTTGCAGTAGTAGGCAATTTCCTCCTCGGTAAGCTGCCACTGCCGACAGATTGCTGTGATGCTTTTGACGGGGTCAGTAACGATGTCCTCAAAGCGGAAGGTCTGAATGCCTAGGGCCTGGTAGTAAGGCAAGGGATTAAAACTATGCACGTACTTGATCCATACCATTTCGGTCATCAAGCCCTTCTCAAGAGGTAGGAATTCCAAGAGCTGTTGGTAGGTGGGCCCGGAATTGAGCATTTTTTTCTCCTGCTCATTGTAGATGTCATCCATCTCAAATTGCAAGCGGTAGAGTGGGAGTTGCCGGATTATTTCTCTATTCCATAATTCCGAACCTTTTTTGTGATAGAAGTAACCAGAAATCACAATATCCTTAGGATGTCGGATAAGGTGAACGATACGGGCATTCTCGAATATTTTACGCCCCGGCCAGAAAAGGTTGTTGTTGATGGCGATGAATCGTCCACGCTTCTTCTTTTCGAGATGCGCTACAAATTCCTTACGCCTTCTGCGATTGTAGAAGATGTTTCTATCAAAAATTGCATTCATGTAATGCGTCAGGCATTTGCGGTAGCTGAATCGGATGCGATAGTAGGGTGTCTCTCTTCGGAATAAACTAAGCATGATGGTATGATCTGTAGGGATTGTTTTTGAAATGAATGTTGGGGTATAGATCTCTTGTTGGGGGGACGCATTGCAATGCGTCCGTACAACTAATCCTTAGTTATTTTGATCCATAAAGGCCCGGTAGCGTGGCCAAAATGAAAGAGGTTTACCGTATTCAGTTAGGAATTGCTCTGGCCCATCTCGCAAGCTATGCACCAATAACCTTTGTGCTGCTGACGACCATTCATGAGGAGCTTTGCCAAACGGTTTTCGCAAATTTAGAGCAGGCATAAACTGATTTTCTACGGATGTAAGGATTTTATAGGAAGCTTGGGCTGCCTCCGGGTGTTGATCGCTATCACGCAGTGCGCGGAGCTTTGGAGTATCGTAGTATTTGTTCTGGCCTTGGTTGAGTTGCTTGCTATCAGAATTCTGAGTAGTATGAGCGTCAATTTTGAGAAACTCGTAGCATTGCTCTAATACCTTGTCGGGCTGGGCTTTTAGGTCTTCTTGAAAGAGCACCAGAAGTTGTTCTTTGGGCAAGTACTTTTGATACAGTTTTGTAATCTCCCAATAGCGAGAATCTTTCAGCATATTGGGCATCTGCTGGAGCGCTTCTTCAATACTAAAGGCGGCTTCGATGCCCCAATCCGTGCCACTGTTATGCATCTCTCGATAGGAGGATTCTACCCGATCTACCGGGTCTCGGGCAATCAAAATAATCTTGATTTTTGGAAAGTGTTTTACTAGCCTTTGGATACATACCTCCGCGAATTCAGATTCTGTGTAGGAAACGCTTCCTTCTCCTAATAGCGCAGTTGCCGGCGCTGTGTAAAATAGATCACGGTACCAATTCCAGTACAGTGCAAAGTCAGGGCGGTTAAAGAAACGAGGCTCTTTAAAACGGGGTGGCATAAATACGTTTGGGTGCTCTGCAAGTAAAGAACAGAGTGCAGTGGTACCACACTTACTAAAACCAGCTACGACAAAATCTAGATGCATAGAGTCGGTGGGTTGTTAATGATGCAAAAGGTGAAACTTACTCGCTTATGTTCGTGTGATAAGCTCACTGCGTTCGCGGTAGTGCCAACTTTGTTGGCGGTTGCCACGTTACCGCGAGCCGTGATTGATTATGCTTTCTTTTTCCTGTAGTACAAGTTTGTCTTGTCCCAGTAACGAAAGTCTTCAAGTAACGTGTAGTTATGCTCGACAAAATAGGCTTCCACGGCTTCTCGATTTTCGTGATACACTTCAATGCAAACCAGTTTTGGCTGAAACCGCTTGATATCAAAACCAGCCAGTACTTTTAGTTCGTACTGCTCGACGTCGATCGATATAAAGTCCATTTCCTTTACTCCATGATCCTGAAGCAGTTGAGTCAGGGTAATCGTGGGTACAATGACTTCTTTTCCGCGAACAATCTTACCCGCAAAAGACCGCTCTTTTTGAGTTGATCCTAAACCTCCTGCCCGATAAAAGCGCTGGTTTTTGCCCGATTCTTCACCAACGATATAGTTGAGTAGTCTGCTCTTTGGCCGATGTTTCTCCCAATCTTTGGTATTGGATGGGGCCGCATCTATTGCCAGCCCAGACCATCCAAGATGTCGTTCCAGATAGAAGGTATTACTGTGCTTGATAGGCCAGGCACAACCAACGTCTACAAAGTGGCCCTTACGGCGATCTTGGAAAAAAGACCGAATTAAGAGTTCCTCTATTCGCTCTGAGTAAAAGGCCCATTCGTTTTGGGGCAGGTTGTCGTAATATTCCTTTTTCCTACTTAAAGTTCGGTGGAAATGTCGATAGAAAAAGCTTTTGAGTAAAATCTGGGTCATACCAAGCCAGCTTTCCTGGTAGCGCTTTCGGAAATGGAGATAGGGTTTAAACGGTGGCGAATCGAATATTTGATCCAGTAGCGAATTGGACCTAGGTGGAGTAGAGGTCTTTTTCTTTTCCGGTCTGGAAACGTGAATAACATTTGTTTCCTCGTCGAAAAAGGAAGCCCACTTAGTGGTAGCAAAGTGAGCTTTCAAGTCCGCAAAATTGATAATGGCTTCACTTAGCCTTCTTTGCGGCTTGCCTTGGATATCGGGCCAAACTTGTTGAGGTTTTGCTTGTAAGAACTCGAGTACTTTACCTATCGTTTGGTTATAATTTGTGCAGAGGTCTTCGTAGTGGATTTTGATTAAGGGGTGCTTTGCAAAACGTTGATCAAAGGCTGCTACCTCTTGCTCTTGGTACTGGAAATCTTGCTCTAGTAGAGCGGGATCAAACCTTAGGGATTCAGGCGCACGTCCCCGAAAATTCCGCATAGTTTGGTACGACAAATACCGCCGCAATAGATTACGTCGCCGAAGGCTAATCACATAGAGGTCCTGATCTGCATCTAGCATTGGCCAGAGGTCTGGCCAATTTCCAAATGGGGTGCCACTGCGGTGAAGAATAAAGCCCACCATTTGGATATGTGGTGGGTAGTCCCGGAATATGTATTGATCAAGTATTTCAGCCGCCGGAGTTTCCGGCCCAAAAGGACGATCTCGAATAAAATCTGGGTTGAATAACTCCGAGCGCGCAGCAACATTAATATGATTCCGCAGCGCAGTACGCAGCATATGGGTTCCCGAACGCGGAGAGCTCAGGATCATGAACTTTCGATATGGTTTTGCTTTTGCCATTATTAGGATCCGCTATAGAGCACGATTTGACTCGGGTTTAGAAATTGTTGGTCGTAGCCCTTGTCTCGCAAGCGTTCATGCAAGACTACATGCTCACAGTCGTACCCCTCGTACCGAACACCAGCCTTGATACCAGCGCTACGGTAAATGGCCAATCCGCCAAAAGCAGATTCAACCGCAAGTAATTCCTCACCGCGTTGGAACTGGAGCGTATTGATGGTCGCGATATCGGCCGGTTCGGTGAGATCCTTTTGCCGAAAGGCGAAGGCATCAAAAAACACCGGATTATCAATGGGGTTACCGTAAGGAGGAACTAGAATGCCGTTAGAGCTCACCACGTCCCAGTCTTTATAACTGAAGGAATGTGCAATACCGTCATAGCTGAACCCAAGCGGGATATCCAAATCAAATACCACCAGATAATCAAAGTCATATCCTTGAGTTTGAATGTGGTCTAGATATTGATTTCGATAGTTTGCCATGGCCTCCGTACGAGCAATATCTTGTACTTTATCCCATTTGTACGCTCCTAATTCCTGGGATAGTATTTCCACCCGAGGATTAGTTTGTTGCCAATACTGCAGCATCTCTCTGGTACCGTCTTCTGAGTCATTTTCTACCACCACCACTCGGTAGGTCTTGAACAGCTTACCTAGGTGCTCAATTTTGGCCATTACCTTTGGTAAACTCTCAATAATATCGCGAGCTAAGCCGCAGATGATTACGTCTTGCTCCTTCATTTTCCGATATCCATCAGCTACCCGCTGAAAGTAAGTGTCCGCATTACCTGCTTTGCAGGGATACCATCCTTCCGGAAAATCCGCAGGGTTATCATTCAGTTGATTGTCATGCCATTTTCTATTTCCATCGTAGATTGGCCATCGACGCTCAGGCAGCGGCAAGTCTAATTGCTCTAGCATAAAATCCTGCGCCTTTGGGTAGTAGGCCAACGACTCATAGTTGACTACCGTAAATGGCAAGCGCGTCTTGAGTAAATGCCGGAAGATGTGGAGATAGGCCTGAGAAATATTAGCTTTCCCCGTTTCAAGGTCCCGTACGTGGCGCCACTTCAATTGTGACTGTAAACCCGAGTGTGTATCACGTGATACCACCACGACTTGCACTTGATATCCTCTGGACCACAGGTCTCGAGCCATTTGGGAAAGGTTGATCCACTTTTTGCCGTGCGGTAAACTACGCCGCCAGACAATCGGGTTTTCAATGGTGGGCGGCCGATTATCCCAGGGCTGTAAATCGGTGGGGAATTCGTATTCCCATGGCTTTTTCAGGCCTCGCAGTAGTACCTTGTTTTCGGGTTGCCAGGGCACATGATTACCAGCATGGCCCACACATCCTGCATTGAGCAGTACATCGGTAACCAAATGAGAACCGTGCGATTCCGGACCCAACACCAGAAATGCCTTCTTATCGAACCGGACCCCCGCTAAACGATTCTTGAGGAAGCGTAGGTAGGAAATAATAGGTGATGATCGGTCCAGGTATTTTCGGGTTCGGCTTAAAACCGCAAAAATGATTCGCTTAATTTCAGCAGTGGAGATCATCATACACCTGACCGTTTACGTGCGTGTGTAGGAAGGCCTTTAATCTAGACTTTGTTTTTTCAGGAGAAGCATGTGCCTGCAGGGTCTTCGCAGCATCCAAAGACATTTGCCGATAACGATCTTCATCGGTATGCGCAACCTCATAACTTTCTTTGTACGCAGCCACCAAAGAATACCAATCTGGCCGATGATGGACTGTTCGAATAGCAATTCGTTCATCATGCTGCCAACAAGTAGGGGAGGCCCCAGTCTGGATCAAGAAAGCGTTGTCCTCACTTAGGTAATCCTTTAAGGCCGTCGCAAAGGGCGCAACTGCAGGTATCCCAGCGGACATGAATTCCATTAAGGGCAAGCATTGCCCTTCTCCGTAAGAGGTGTTAACGTAGTAGGTTGTAGCTCGCAATAATTCCTGATAGGCCTTCTCATCCAGATAACTGCCGATGAAGACTACCCGGCATTTGAATGCTGGGAGGCTTTGCAAAAAGCCGGTGACTTTTTGGCGGAAGAAATAGATGTCCTCCATGATCGGTGTCTTCAGTACAAGCGTGGCATCTTCCCGATCACCCAAAGCATGGCAGAAGGCCGCTACCATGTCCATATAGTTCTTTCGATGATCCGAAATGTTGAGGATCGAGGTATAAATAATACCGTCGTACTTTGTTATTGGAGCGGTAGCAGTTTGCTGATCAGGAGCCGTAGAGGGCTTATTTTTTTTGTATTTAAGAAACCTAACCGTTTTAGCTACTGTCGTGCCCGCAAATAAATAGACTCCACGTAAAAAACGGTACAGTCGTGCCGGAATTAAATCCTCCAGTACTTCATGGGCCCAGGTTTGTGCGAGAATATGGGTTAGCTCTACTCTTTTGGCGAATCCCTTGGGACCTTCGGGAGGGCTAAGCTTTAGCTGTTGCGAATCAACGATTTCCTTGCTTAGTGGTAGCTCGTAATGCTTTCGTATCTCCCTTCTTAAGAATTGGTCTGGCGTGTAAACAAATTTTTCCTCTACGGGAGCGGGGCAAGCCAGGACCGGAAAGTGCTCTCCCAATTCCTTTTGGATGACCTTCACGCTATGTTCCGAATGGGTAATGGCCATACCAATCTTACGCAGGACTTCCACCCAATTGTTCTGCTTGTTTTTACCCCAGCTCTCATTGGGTATGGTATCATACTCCCAGGCGAATACCGGAATGATTGGACAGGGTAAATCGAGAACGATATTATGGGGTGCAGAAAAGTAGAGCAGGACGCATTTCGTATCAGCTTTTTGCGCTGCATCCCAATACTGCTTTACCTCCGTCTGAGGATCATTAATGATACGTACTTCACCAATCTGCCGGAGGACCGGGAGGAAGTTTCTAAGCACGAAATAATAACTGTATTCACTCCTGCCTAGATTATCGCGGATGTTATCCTTGTTATATCTAGAATAGACTAAAATGGTCATGTAGTGACGTGAGCTGCAGAGCCGGGTCCATGATGCCCTTGGTTAATGCCTAAGTGGGGGGAAGCAATAATACTACTTTCTAATAACTTCAGCGGACCTCATTATCGTATATCACTTCGGTTTTTTTGCCAATGCTGTCATTTCTGTGAATTTTAAACACGATTAGGTATATCTTGTTGCGGATCACATATTCGTTTTGCATTCATGACTCTTAATCCTGCCTAGTTCATTACTAACCTCCTTTCTAGATGTTAGACCCCCTGCAATACGTTGATCCTTCCATTAACATTTGGACCGCTATTATTCTCTTTGGCGTGCTTCAGGGGGGGATATTACTGGCCTATTTGGCACGGGTTAAGGGAAGTGGTTTTCATTATTTGTGGTTGCTGGTACTATGCTTAATGATTGCGGAGCTGGAAGCCTTTTTATACTACTCAGAATACATCATTTACTGTATTCATTTCGAGTTTATCTCCACTCCTTTTATGCTGTTGGTAGGGCCACTTTTACTAGCCTATGTGCTACAGCTGCGGGGAGAGGTCATCACTCCGCGCTATTGGTGGCGACACAGCTGGCCGGTTGGCATGTATACGCTGTATTCCATGCTTTACTACGTGCAACCAAAGGGTAAAAAGCTGCATGCTTATTTACAAGGGCGTACTGGTATCAAAATTGAGCCCGCCCCCTTTCAGTACTTTGATGTGGACCCCTTGGAAATCCACGGTTGGGTATTTGTGGAGGGTATGGCTTTGTACTTGCTCGTTTACGCTATGGTGGCCAGTGTGGCGGCCTATCGGAAATCGGAGACAGTAGTGCGCCACTGGTTATTAATGCTGTCTTCTCTGGTTGGTTTAATGGGGGGCGTTATGCTGCTAGCAGAGGGTGGTGTAGTTGAAGGGAACGTAATCTATGAAGCAGTGTTGCCCCCTTACTTGACCAGGGTACACGCTAGTATTGTTCTATATTTTATGGCTATATATTTGTTGTTCTCACCTGACGTTCTCAGCTACAAGCGCAGATATGAGAATTCTGTACTAAATGATGACTTGCGGCTCGCTAAGCTGCAGAAGATCAAGCAGGCCTTTGAGCAAAAAAAAATCCATTTGCATACCGATCACAGCCTAGCCAAATTAGCGATCTTTACAGGACTTTCTGAACACCATATATCGGAGGTGATTAATTTGGCATTGGGAATGAATTTTTACGAGTTGACCAATCAATACCGCATTGCTGCTGCTAAACAACACCTTCAAGAGGCATCTGATGATAACTTGAGTATGGAGCAATTAGCCTATCGGTTGGGTTACAAGTCCAAATCTACTTTCTACAATGCGTTCAAGAAAGCAGAAGGCATGACACCGCGCCAATTCCAAAAGCAACTATAGTATTACTATACCGCTTACGAAGTGGTTTGGGCTTCGCCAAACGACTTCACGCGAGTATATACTCGTAGCGAAGATGGTT